>VAXU01000144.1 GCA_005885125.1 Actinomycetota bacterium | reverse complement strand
GGGTCCGCGCTGCCGACCACGTTGAGCGAATCCGTGATCGCGACGCCGTCGAATCCGAGGCTGCGCAGGAGGCCGTAGGCGGACGGCTCGAGCGACGCGCGACGGGGGCCGAGGCTCGGGTAGATGCCGTGTCCGACCATCACGCACGGCACTCCCGCTTCCACCGCGTCGCGGTACGGCGCAACGTCGCGATCGCGAAGAACTCCGCGAACGTGCGGCCGTTCGTCCGTCGACACCGGCAGAGGGCCGAGGCCGGGGAAGTGCTTCGCGCACGCGCCCGCGCCTCCGGCGGCGAGCCCACGCGCGAACGCGATCCCGAAGAGCGGCGAGCGGAACTGTCGGGAGCCGAGCGGGCCGTCCGGGAGGTCGAGCACCGGCGCGAGGTCGACGTCGACGCCGGCGCGCCGAAGCGTACGCGCCGTCGCGAGCCCGGCCGCGAAGGCGTCCTCCGCGTTCGTAAACTGCGCCGCTGCCTTGAGAGGCGGTAGCTGCCGGAACGCGCGGATGTCTCCACCCTCCTGGTCGACGTACACGATCGCACCGCGTGGCCGGGGCGCCTCGAGATCCCAGCGCTGCACGAGCACGCCGCCAACGCCGTTGTCGGCGCGCGGCCCCGACACGACCAGCAGCGCCGCCTTCTGGTGCGGCGTCATCGTGACGAGCGTGGCGGCTGCGAGGAGCGCGGCGATCCCCAAGACGACCGTAGACTAGGCCGCGATGGACTTCGAGCTCACCGACGAGCAGCGGCTGCTGCAGGACACCGTCCGGCGCTTCGTGGACGACCGAATCCTGCCGAACGCGATCGAGAACGACATCAACCACCATCTCGATCTCGGGGCGATCGAGGGGATGGCCGAGCTCGGGATTCTCGGCATCGTCATTCCCGAGGAGTACGGCGGCGCCGGGCTCGACTTCGTCTGCGAGGCGCTCGCGTGCGAGGAGATCGAGCGCGGCGAGGCGGCGTTCCGTACGCTCGTCTCCGTCCACGTCGGCCTCAACTCGCTGGCGCTGCTGAAGTACGCGAGCGAGGAGCAGAAGCAGCGCTGGCTCGTCCCGCAGGCGCGTGGCGAGAAGATCGCCTGTTTCGGACTGACCGAGCCCGCCGCGGGATCGGACGTCGCGGCCATGAAGTCGACTTCGCGAAGACGGATCCGTCCGCGAAGCACAAGGGCATCTCGGCCTTCGTGGTCGAGCGCGGGATGCCCGGCTTCACGTCCGCGGAGACGGAAAACAAGCTCGGGATCTGGGCGGGATCGACTGGCGAGCTCTTCTTCCAGAACGTCGAGCTCCCGGCGGAGAACCTCGTCGGCGAGGAGGGTCAGGGCTTCGAGATCGCGATGTACGGACTCGACCAGGGCCGCTTCACCGTGGCGGCGGGCGCCTGCGGGGTCATCAGAGCCTGCCTGGAGCGGTCGGTCGAGTACGCGCGCGAGCGGGAGACGTTCGGGCAGCCGATCGGCAAGTACCAGTTCGTCCAGGACATGATCGCCGAGATGGTGCTCGGGTACGAGACGTCGAAGCTGCTCGTGATGCAGGCGGCGTGGATGAAGAACGAGGGGATGCGAAACACGCGCGAGACGTCCCTGGCGAAGTGGCACGCGACCGAGTCGGCGTTCCGGGCCGCGCATCTGGCGATCCAGGTACACGGCGCGTACGGGTACAGCGGCGAGTACGGAATCGAGCGCTACTTCCGCAACGCGCGCGCGCCGATCATCTACGAGGGGACGACGCAGGTGCACAAGATGATGCAGGCCGAGCACGCACTCGGCTACCGGCACCTGAACGGGCGCGACGGCGACGTGTCGCCGCTCTGCTCGTGGGCACCTGCGCTGTCGCCCGTGCACGCGACGTAGTGGCTGAGCTGCCTGCCGAGGTGCGCGAGCTCTTCGAGCGGCGGAACTTCGCGCACCTCGCGACCGCGCTCCCGGACGGATCGCCGCACTCCGTGCCCGTCTGGATGTGCCTGGAAGACGACAACCCGTACCGGAGCGCGTGGGTTCGCGGCCGCGTCGTCGAGCGCATCGAGGGCGAGCGCGCGCTCGAGATCATCGACCGCCTCTCGAACCAGTACACGGGAGCTGATTTCCCGATGCGAAGCGGTGTCGTGCACGCGATCGAGCCGGACCGAAGTGGGCACGTCGTGCTGCCGTTCGCGCACTAGCGAGCTGCCTCCCGTCCGGCGCTCGACCAGGGCCAGTCCTCCGAGCTGGCGCACAAGCCGGCTCGAACGGGGTTCTCGTCGACATACCTGAGCACGGCCTCGAAGTGCTTGTCGCTCTCTATGAGGTAGGCACCGAATCGGCCCTGGAAGAGGTGCCCCACGCGATCGTGGAGCGCGTCGAACCACTGCGCGTACGTCCCGTTCAGCCGATGCATCCCGCGTGACAGCTTTGGACGCATCGCCTCGATGACCAGGTGATAGTGATTCGGCATCAGACAGAAGCGGTGGCAGGTCCAGTCGAAGCGCGCCGTGGTCGACTCGAACACCTCCATGAACGTCGCGAAGTGCGCCTGGTCGAGGAAGAGATTTGACTGGGCGACGCCGCGGTCGAACACATGGAAGCAGCCGTCGGGAAGAAGCGATCGCGGTCTGCGGGGCATGCGATGAAGTGTAGGAGCCGGCGCCCTCAGCGGCCAGCGTGCGCACGTCTTTCGACACACTTTCGACACGCCACCGCACCCAAGGACATGTCCCAGGGACTGTCCCTTACCTGTCCGGAATGGGCGCGGCGGTTTAGGACATGGCGATGGTTAGAGACCGAGGCGGTCGGGCGCGGGCAGCGGGCTCTGCGGCAGCCCCGGCCGTGCGCCACCTTCGTTGTACTCGCCCGGCGCGACGTCGTTCGGCGCGCCGGCATAGAAGAGGCTCGCGAGTGCCTGGATGTGCAAGCGACCGACGCCGAGCTCGAACTGACCGCCGCCGTACATCGTGATCTCCCGTGCGGCGCAGTGATCGACCGCGTCCAACAGACGCTCGACCGCACCGAACCGCGACGGCTTGATGTTCACATAGCGGGGGTTGCGCTCCTCGATGTCCGCGACCGAATGGATCGGGGCATCCCAGCTCAATCGTTGCTCCGCGCCACGCAACGCCTCGCGCGTCTCGTCGGTCAGCGCCGGATCCTCGATGATCGCCTCCGGAAAGGTCTCCACGACCGCACGGTAGAGGCGCGGGTCCGGCGGCTGGTCGACCACCGTGCCGTGGTACTGGCCCTTCAGGTCGAGCACGCGGACGCGTCCTGTCGCGGCGATCTCGCGCATGTGCTCGTCGCTCCACTCGCTCGTAGGATCGAGCTTGAACTCCAGTTCCGGGTACAGCTCGAGCCAGGGCCGGATCTCGAGTCGCGTCGAGACGACGAAGCGCACCGGACGGTACTCGCGTCCGAGCGCCCGGCCGAGCGAGAGGCCGTTCTGGCGCAGCGCGAGGTCGAGGCCGGCGCTCTCGAACGCCCAGCGCCGGTAGTCCTCGAAGCCGTACTCGTCGAGGCGGCGCGAGTAATCCGCGAACGTCATGCGTCCGCGCTCGCGGAGCGTCACGCGCGTGAAGTCGGTCGACACGGCCGTCTCACGCCGCTCCGTCGAGAACGCCTCGACCTCGAGCTCGAGCCCGCGCACCGCGTCGTAGAGCGCCATCCGTGTCACCCTATCCACGTGCAACTCCACGTCCTCGCCGCTGCGGTCGCCGCCGCGCTCCCGATCCACGGAACAGTCGTCCCGGGCAGGAGCCTCGGCGGGCTCCGAATCGGCGACCCGGCTCAGCGCGTCGCCGCGGCGTGGGGAACGCGGTACGCCGTGTGCCACGGTTGCCCGCGCACGACCTGGTACTACAACTACACCGCGTACGAGCCGCAGGGAGCGGCGGTCGAGTTCCAGGGCCGGCGCGTCGGCGCGCTCTTCACGCTCTGGTCGCCGACGGGCTGGCACACGGTGCAGGGAGTGCAGACCGGCGACCCGGCCTCGCGCATCGCGTCCGTCTACGGCCCTCTGACGCGCCTCGACTGCGGGACGTACGTCGCGTACCAGTTGCCGCGCGAAAGGACGCTGACCGTGTTCTACGTGTACGGCGAGAAGGTGTGGGGCTTCGGGCTCACGCGACGATCGCTGTCGGTTTGCCGCTGACCCGCTCGGCCTTCATCAGCCGGTAGACCAACGGGATCGCAGCGAGGATGGGGATCCCGCAGACGAACCACACGGCCTGGTACCCGTCCGTCGCGCTCAGCCACGGTCGCGCGAGGTCGATCGTGAGCCCCGCGATCGGAGTCCCGATCAGCAGCCCGAGCCCTTTGGTCGTCGTCGCCAACCCGGAGACCGCCCCGCGATGCTGCATCGGCATCAGCTTGAACAGCAGTCCCCACGCCAGCGTCATCACCGTTCCGCCGGCGATCGCGACGGGCACGATGAGACCGAAGTACCAGTCGTGCCACGTGTGCGCGAGCCCGGCGACGATGAAACCGCCGCCGTACACGAACGACGCGAGGAAGATCACGCGCGCGATGCCGAAGCGGTCGCCCAGGCGGCCGGCGAACACCGCCGCGATCACGTAGCCGGCGGCGACCGCCCCGAGCAGCTCGTTCGCGATCGACTGCGACTCGCCGAGGCCCTTCGTCACGTAGAGGACGACGAACGTCCGCGCCGCTGCGAACGTTCCTTCCCAGGCGGCGTTCGCGACGAGGAAGCGGCGCACTTCCGGTTCCTCGCGGAGGATCGACCAGCTGCGCTTGAAGTACGCGCCGACGCCTTCGAACACGCGGCCGTGGCCACCGTCCTCGCGGACGAAGAGGATCGCGGCTCCGCACGCGGCAGTCGTGACGAACGCAGCGAGCACGAACGGGCCGGCGTCCCAGACCTTGAGCAGCCACCCGCCGCCGACGAGGGCAGCGCCGAGCGCGATCCCGCGCAAAACGTGCTGCACGCCCTGCGCGCGTCCGTACGTCGACTCCGGCAGCAGGTCCGGGTAGAGCCCGCGGTACGGCGGCTCGTAGACGTAGTACGCGAAGAAGAACGCGAGGACGATGAGCGTCGTCGTCCACAGATTCGGCATGAACGGCATCAGCAGAAGACAGAAGCCGAGCGGTCCGAGCGCCGCGAGCATGAACGGGCGGCGACGGCCGAGCGGCGTGTGGAACGTGTCGCTCCATGGCCCGATCACCGGCGAGAGGAGCAGCGCGAAGATCCCCTCGGCGCCGAGGATGAGTCCGATCAGCGACCCGGAGTCCGTGAAGTGGCGCAGGTGCGGCGGGAGGTAGGCGGCGGTCGTCGTGATCGAGAACGCGAGCCCGAAAGCGCCGAGGCCAAGGGTCCAGAACAGGGTGCGGCGAACCGCCGGCGACCGCTGCGCCGCTTCCGCAGTGAGCTGCGCCATCAGAGCTTCGCGGCCTGCCGGTCGGGAGCAAGACCGCCGCACACGATCTCGACGACGGTCTGCTCGGCGCGCGCGATCTGCTCGTCTCCATCATCGAGCGTGCCGAGCACCCAGCCGGTGAGGATCTCCTCGAGCGCCCCGTAGAAGACGAAGCTCGCGAGGCGCGGGTCGACGTCGCTGCGGAACTCTCCCTCCTCCTGCCCGCGAACGATGATCCGTTCGATCGCGGCGAATGCCGCGTGGATCTCCGAGATCCGCCGCTGCAGCTCAGGACTGCGCACCACCTCCCGGATGACGACGCGAACGAGATCGGGATCGCGGCGCCACGCGCGGAGCAGGATCTTCGCGATCCCGGACAGCCGCTCGCGCGCCGGCTCGTCCGTCTCCTCGACCATCCTCGCGGCCGCGAGGATGTCGGCCCACGTCTCATTGAAGACGCACTCGAGCACCTCGTCCTTCGACCGGAAGTAGTGGTAAAGGAGCCCGTGGGCGACGCCCGCCTCCTCGGCGATGTCGCCGACCCGGCACCCGTGGAACCCCTTGCGCGCGAACACGCGAACAGCCGCGTGCAGGATCAGCCCTCGCTTGTCCTCGCCCCCGTTTGACCGCTCAGTCAACCTTCTGAGCATAGTGCAGCCGCTCGCGGGCATCCTCGTCGTCGACCTCACTCGGAATCTCCCGGGCCCGTTCGCGAGCCGTGAGCTGTTGCGCCTCGGCGCCCGCGTCGTGCGGCTCGAGGCGCCCGACGGCGATCCGCTGCGGGAGGCGGCGCCGGAGTGGGACAAGGCGCTCAACGGCGGCAAGGAGTCCGTGCTCTGGGACCGGGTGCGGGACCCCGGGCTCGGGCCCGCGTTGTGCGGCCGGGCAGACGTCGTGCTCGAGGCGTTCCGGCCGGGCGTGACGGAGCGGCTGGGCGTCGGGCCGGGCGACGTCCCGGACCGCGTCGTCTACTGCTCCATCACGGGCTTCGGCGCGGACGACCGGCGCGCGGGCCACGACCTCAACTACATGGGCTGGGCCGGCGCCCTCGAGCCGACCGCGCCGGCGATGCCGCCGCTGCCCGTCGCCGACCTCGCCGCAGGTGCACTCACCACCGTGTCGCGCGTACTGGCGGCGCTACTCGAACGGGAGCGGACGGGACGCGGCGCGCGCATCGTCGTCTCGATGACGGACGGCGCGCACGAGCTCGCGCAGTTCGCGGGACCGCTGACCGGCGCGCTCGCGTGCTACCGGATCTACGAGTGCGCAGACGGCCGCTTCCTCACCGTCGCAGCGCTCGAGCCGAAGTTCTGGCAGCGGCTGTGCGAGCTCGTCGAACGGCCCGACCTCGTGCCGCGACAGAACGACGCACACGCGGAGCTCGAAGCGCTGTTCCGCACGCGGTCGATGCACGACTGGCTGCAGCTGTTCGACGGCGAGGACGTCGCGGTCGGGCCGGTCGCGACCCTGCTCGAAGCGTCGCGCGAGCTCGATCGTCCCGAGACGGGCGCCGAACCGCCGCGGCTCGGGCAGCACACCGACGCCTGGCGCGCCGCGCTCGGCCTCGAATCGTCCGACTGAGGGATTCCGCGGCTCCCGACGGCGCACCGATGACGAAATCGTGACCCTCCGTCGGATTCAGCTCGCGCTGCTCCTGGCCCTTGTCCCGCTCGCTGCCGCGTGCGGCGGCGTGGGCGTACACGACGCGCTCTCGCTCGATCCCGTCGCGAACGCCGCAACGAAGACTTCGACCGCGCAGTCCATGCGAGTCGCTTTCGACGGCTCGATTTCCGGCCCCTGGGCCGGCCAGCAGTTCGGGTTCACCGGGAGCGGCGCCGTCGACGGCGCGTCGCTGACGGGCGAGATGCATTTCCGCTTCAACTTCCCGTCTCCGGTGAGTGCCCAGCTCGACACGGAGCCGTCGATGGACATGATCTTCGAGTCCAAGCACGGATTCGTCGCGTACATGCGCTCACCGATGTTCGCCAAGTTCGTGCCCGGATCGAAGCCCTGGCTGAAGATGGACCTGGGCAAGCTCGCGGCGCTCAAGGGCTTCGACCTCAAAGGCCTGCAGCAGCTCAACCAGACGGATCCGACGCAGAACCTCCGCTTCCTCACCGCTGCGAGCGACTCTCGCGAGCTCGGCTGGGACCAGGTGCGCGGCGCGCTCACCAAGCACTACGCGCTCACGATCGACCTCGATCGGCTCGCCAAAGGCAACGCCGAGCTCGGCAGGGCGCTCAGGCAGCTGCGCGCCTTCACCGGCACGAAGCTGCCGGCCGAGGCCTGGGTCGACGAGCAAGGCCTGCTGCGCAAGCTGACGCTCTCGTGGTCGCTGACGAAATCACCGGACGGGCCGATCCGGATGAACCTGTCGGAAGAGTTCTACGGCTTCGGCGAGGCGGTGCACGTGCACGCGCCGCCCGCGAGCCAGGTGACCGACGCGACGAAGCTGCTGAGCCGCGGCTAGAGGGTTGATGTGAAATTCGGCCGCCGCCGGGGGCGCTCCAGACCAAGCCGGGCGGTGCGGTCGGTCGCGGCGCGTAGCAGCGCTACGTGTCGCGGGCGAACGTGCTGATCCGGCGCCGCGTCTGGGGCGTCATCCGGCCCGGCGGAATTTCGCATCAAGCCTCCTAGCTCTCGGGGGGCGGCTGCGCGTTTCCGCGCGGCAGTGCCTGCGCGAGCTGGCCGAGCGCCTGCTGGAACTCGCTCGGGATGATCCAGATCTTGTTCGACTCGCCCTGCGCGATCTGCGGCAGCATCTGGAGGTACTGGTAGGCAAGCAGCTTCGGGTCAGCGTCGCCCTGATGAATCGCCTCGAAGACGGTCCCGATCGCCTTCGCCTGACCCTCAGACTGGAGAATCTGCGCCTGCCTCTGACCTTCGGCGCGCAGGATCGCCGACTGCTTCTCGCCTTCGGCCGTCAGGATCTGCGACTGCTTGACGCCCTCCGCGGTGAGGATCGCGGCGCGCTTCTCCCGGTCGGCGCGCATCTGCTTCTCCATCGTGTCCTTGATCGACGCCGGCGGGTCGATCGCCTTGATCTCCACGCGGTTGACGCGGATCCCCCACTTCCCCGTCGCATCGTCGAGCACGCCACGCAGCTGGTTGTTGATCTCGTCACGCGACGTGAGCGTCATCTCGAGTGCCATCCCGCCGATCACGTTCCGCAAGGTCGTCACGGTCAGCTGCTCGATCGCCTGGATGTAGTTCGCGATCTCGTAGGTCGCAGCTCTCGCGTCGGTGACGGTGAAGTAGATGACCGTGTCGATGCTGACGACGAGGTTGTCCTCGGTGATCACGGGCTGCGGGTCGAAGGACACGACCTGCTCGCGCAGGTCGATCATGTCCCGGATGCGGTCGACGAACGGAACCACGATCGCGAGCCCCGGCGTCAGCGTCCGCGAGTAACGCCCGAGCCGTTCCACGACGCCGGCCCGTGCCTGCGGGATGATCCGCACGGTCCTGGCGAGCGTGAGCAGCACGAACCCGGCGACGATGAGCAGCACGATCAGTCCAGCGGTCATCTCTTCACTCCTCTATTTGTAGATGAGCGCCGTCGCGCCCTTGATCTCCGCCACCTCGACCTGCGTCCCCTCGTCGAACACCTCGCCCTCCATGTAGGGACGCGCTGTCCATTGCTCCCCGCCGATCCGGACGAGACCGCTCGAGGCATCCACGCGCTGGAGCACGGTCGCCCTGGTGCCGACGAGGGCCGCGGTCCCGGTCCGCAGCACCGCAGGCAGATGGAGGTGTGCCCGCGCGAGCGGACGGAGGAACGCGAGCGAGGCGAGCGAGCCGGCGATGAAGAAGATCAACTGGAGCACGGCGCCTCCCCCGAGCGCGGCCGCGACACCGGCGGCGACGGCCGCGAGCGCGACGGGACCGAGGAAGAACAAACCCGGCGTGAAGATCTCGCCGACCGCGAGCCCAACAGCCACGATCGCCCAGATCAACCAGTCCGGCATGTCGATGTCATCGTAGGTCACCGGGCCCTGGGGAGGCCGAGTGCGGCGGGCAGTTCGTAGAGCTCCGTGAGCCGTTCCTCGACCTCCGGATAGCGGTGCTCGCGGTCGACGAGGATGCCGCGCATCCCGAGCGCGCGGGCGCCGTCCACGTCCTCTGCGAGCGAGTCTCCGACCATCGCGGCGTCCGCCGCGCGCACACCCAGCAAATCGAGGGCCGCCTGGAAGATCGTCGGATGCGGCTTCACGTACCCGTGCGTGCGCGAGTCGACGATCGCGTCGACGTCCAGCCGGTGGTGCGCGACGAACTCCGTCAGGTCGCGGATCCCGTTCGAGACGAGCCCGAGCTTGAGCCCGTGCGCCCGCAGTTCGTCGAGGACCGGCAGCGCGTCCTCGTACAGCTCGAAGTTCGCGGACACCTCCCAGCCCCGCTCGATCTCCGTCGCACAGTCGGACGCGATCGCCCGCGGCCCGCCCATGCCGACGAAGATCTCCTCCGTGAACCGGTGCCAGATCGCGTCGTCGTGCAGGAACTCCGGATGGCGCTTCAGGTTCAACACCGCGGCCTCGCGCGCCTCGTCATAGCGGGAGACGTCGAGCGACACGCCGTGACGCTCGGCGATCCGGGCATAGCGCCCGGGTGACAGCTCCGGTCCCGGACGGCAAAGCGTGAAGTCGACGTCGAAGAGGACGGCGCGGAGGTTCATCGGGCGTCGAGCAGCCAGCGCACGGTCTCAACGTGCGGGACGTGGTGGTCGGTGTAGCACGACCACGCAATCGTCTGCCCGATCGTCCAGCCGCGCGCGCGGTCGCGATCGAGCCCCAGCTCCGACGTCAGGCGGTCGAAGCGATACAGGACGTCACGGCGAGTACTTCCGAGCTCGTCCGAGCGCACGATCGGCGCCACCGAGAACTCGCGCTCGCCGACGAGCGGCTTCGGGTCGATCATGAGCCACGGCTCGCGTTGCGAGGCGAGCACGTTGTCGCCGTGCAGGTCCTGCTGGAGCAGCACTTGCTCACCTTGCGTCGCCGGCAGGGTCACCAGCGCATCGAGGGCTGCGTCGAGGAGACGACGCTCGAACGGCTCCCCGGCGCTCGCCCACTGGCCGGGCAGGTACTCCACCCACCAAGCGGCTTCGTCGGCCAGCGGCATGAACGGCGGCCCGGCCGGCTTCCAGATCCGCGGCAGCAGCCCGATCAGCACGCCGAGCGCCGTTTCCCCGCCCGCCACCGAGAGGGGAGTCCCCGGCTCGCATCGCTCGAGGAGCATCGCCCAGCGCTCTGCGTCGTACTCGAGCAAACGAACGACGCCGTCTCCGTCGAGACGCTCGATCGCCGCCGCCTCGTGCGTCGACTCACGGTCCGGGTAGATCAACTTGAGCACGGCGGGCGCGCCGTCCGGCAACTCGACACGCTGCGCATACCCCGCGTCACCCGGCGGATAGGGCTCGCCAAGCTGCAGATCCCACTCCTCGGCGCACTCGACGACGAGCTCGGGGACGGTCTGGAGCCAGTTCCTCTGGTTCAGACGGTCGTCGGCCACCGATACGCGTTCGGTTGCCGGTTCGCGAGCGACGGCAGCTTGGCGCGAATCTCCTGCAGGTGCGCCCGGTCGAGCTCGACGGCGATCACCGTTTCCTCGTCGGGCGCCTGCGCAACGACCAGTCCCCACGGATCAACGATCAGCGAGCGTCCGTACGCCGGCTTCCCGGGCAACGTCTCCCCGATCTGCGCGGCGGCGGCGACGTAGCACTGGTTCTCGATTGCCCGCGCGCGCAGCAAAACGTGCCAGTGATCCTTCCCGGTCGGCGTCGTGAAATGCGCAGGCACCGTGACGAGCTCCGCACCCTCGAGCGCGAGGATGCGGTACAGCTCCGGGAAGCGGACGTCGTAGCAGACGGTCAGCCCGAGCCCCCAGTCCTCGACCCGCGTGACTACGGGCTCGTCGCCCGGCTCTTCGGCTTCCGATTCACGGTACGTGACGCCGCCGACCTCGACGTCGAAGAGGTGGATCTTCCGGTACGTCGCGACGACGGAGCCGTCCGTGTCGAGGACGAGCGACGTGTTCGAAAGCTTCTCTCGCCCGTCGCGGCGCTCGGTGATCGAGCCGCCGACGAGCGTGATTCCGTGACGCCGGGCCCACTCGGACATGGCCGCGACGGACTCGCCCCCCTCGATCGGCTCCGCGGCCGTGTGCAGGGTCGCGGCGTCGCCGATCGCGTTCCATTTCTCGGGCAGAACGACGAGATCCGCGCCGGTCGCCGCCGCCTGCGCAACGAGGCGCTCGGCCGTCTCCAGATTGGCCGCCTTGTCCGCGCGGCTCGTCATCTGCACGCAGGCGACGCGAATACGGTCCGGCATGGGACGAACTGTAACCTCGGAGCGTGAGGTCTCCGGAGGAAATCCTCCGCGAGGCGAAGACGATCGCGCTCGTCGGCGCCTCCCCGAAGCCGGACCGCCCGAGCAACGGGGTCATGCGCTACCTCCTCGCGCAGGGCTACGACGTCATTCCCGTTCGGCCGCGGGACTGCGACGAGATACACGGTGTTCCCTGCGTCGCGTCGCTGGCGGAGATCGACCGGCCGATCGACCTCGTCGACGTCTTCCGCCGGATCGACGCCGTGTCCGACGTGGCACAGGAGGCGGTGGCGGCCGGCGCGAAGGCGCTGTGGCTGCAACTTGGCCTGAGCTCGCCCGAGGCCCGTACGATCGCCGCCGCCGCGGGGCTGGACTACGTCGAGGACGAGTGCACGGCGATCGTGCACCGGCAACTGGCTTGAGCCCCGTCTACTGGAAGCCGCGCTATCCCACGCGCTCGATGCGAGAGCGGGCCTGGGCGAAGCGCTCTCGGGCGCGGGAGGAAGCACTGCGACGCTCCCGCCCTCCTTCGCTCGGCCAGCGGTTTCGACGCTGGCTGCGGCGGAATAGTTGACCGCACAAGCATCGTTTACCCGTCAGTAACCAGCGATGAAGGGGGAAAGCATGTCTTATGGACTCCTGCTCCTCCGGGTGGTCGTGGGCGGGACCATGTTCGGTCACGGAGCACAGAAATTGTTCGGTTGGTTCGGCGGTTACGGGCCGAAAGGAACCGGCGGCTTCTTCGGCCAGCTCGGATTCCGAGCGCCGGTAGCGATGGCGATCGCGGCCGGCCTCGCCGAGGCAAGCGGCGCGCTGCTCG
>VAXU01000143.1 GCA_005885125.1 Actinomycetota bacterium | reverse complement strand
ACGACGATCGGGGCGTTCGAAGGCTTCTGATCTCCCGGGTGGCTCGCAGCGAGCCCGTCTGCAAGAGGATTCCGAGCCGGCAGCAGCAGCGCCGCCAGCCGCGCCTGGCGGCCGCTCGCATCCGCGCGTCCCGTCCGGTCCTGAATGCCGAGGAGCGCGTTGTCGAGCGAGATCGCAAGGTTGCGGTCGTTCCCGCCGCCGAGCCCGGGAACGAGTGGCAAGCCGGGGAGCGCGATGCCGATCCAGAGGATGCTGGCGAACGTCGCCATCGTCGCCAGTCCGGCTGACTCGAGCGCAGACAGGACCCTCGAGAGCGCCGAGGCGCGAATGCTGTGTCGCCGTTTGTTCTCCATGATCCGCAGACCCGCAAGGGGCTTGCCTATTCATCGGCTGGAGTAGCCCACAATGGGTTCACTCGACCGAGGGAGCCGAGGTGGGAAAACCGTATGAATCAGCCGGTTAGCGCCGGCTCGACTCGGCCCAGATGTTGATGTCGCTCTCGGTGGCGTAGCCGTCGATCTCGTCGAGCTCGTCGTCCGTGAAGTCGAGGTCGTCGACCGCGGCGACGTTGGCGTCCAGCTGCTCGACGCTACTCGCGCCGACCAGCGCGGACGTCACACGTGGATCGCGGAGCGTCCAGGCAATCGCCATCTGGGCGAGCGTCTGCCCGCGACGGGCGGCGATCTCGTTCAGCCCGCGGATCTTCGCGAGTGTCTGGTCGGTGATGAGGTCCGGTGAGAGCGACCCGTGCCGGCTCGCCCGCGATCCTTCGGGAACGCCGTCCAGGTACTTGTCCGTCAGCATTCCCTGCGCGAGCGGCGAGAAGACGATGCAGCCCACCCCTTCGTCGCCGAGCACCTCGAGCAGCTCGGGCTCGATCCAGCGGTTCAGCATCGAGTACGACGGCTGGTGGATCAGCAACGGCGTTCCGAGGTCGCGCAGCATCGCGACAGCGTCGCGCGTCTTCGCCGCCGAGTAGGACGAGATGCCTGCGTACAACGCCTTGCCTCCGCGCACGGCACGGTCGAGCGCGCCCATCGTCTCCTCGAGCGGCGTCTCGGGATCGAAGCGGTGCGAGTAGAAGATGTCGACGTAGTCGAGGCCCAGACGGCCGAGGCTCTGGTCGAGGCTTGCGAGCAGGTACTTGCGCGAGCCCCACTCGCCGTAGGGCCCGGGCCACATGTCGTAGCCCGCCTTCGTGGAGATGATCAGCTCGTCGCGGTACGGCGCGAGGTCACTTCGGAACAGCTGTCCGAAGTTCTCCTCCGCAGACCCGTACGGCGGGCCGTAGTTGTTCGCGAGGTCGAAATGCGTGACGCCCAGGTCGAATGCGCGCCGAACGATCCCGCGACTCGTCTCCAGCGGGCGATCGTGCCCGAAGTTCTGCCACAACCCGAGCGAGACGGCCGGCAGCAGAAGGCCGCTTCGGCCACAGCGGTTGTAGCGCATCCGGTCGTAGCGGTCGTCCGCGGCGACGTACGTCATGCGTGCTGTTCGAGAAATGCGAGCACACGTTTCCACGCGTCTTCTGACGCATCCGCGAAGTCCTCTTGCTTGCGATCGAAGAAGCTGTGCGGGGCGCCGTCGTACGTGACGAGCTCGTGCTGGACACCCGCGTCCGTCAGCGCCCGGTCGAACTCCGCGTTGAGCTCGGCAGTGATGTTCTGGTCGTCGCCGGCCTGCAGCGCCAGGATCGGCGCCTGCATCTCCCCTGCGCGGTCCGTCGGGCCCGGCGAATCACGCGTCGCTGGATTCCCGTAGAACCCGATCGCACCGGCGAGACCGTGGCCGCCCGCAGCGGCGAGCCACGAGTTGCGGCCGCCGAAACAGAAGCCGACGGTGAAGATGCGGTCGATCCCGAGCCCGCGGAGGTAGTCGACCGCAGCCGCGACATCCGCCTGCACGCCTTCCGGCGTCGTTTGCTGGACGTGCGGCATGTATTCGAAGTCGTCGCCGCGCTTGTCGCCGCCCGCAGTCCGGCCGAAGTAGTCGAACGCCAGTGCCGTGTACCCACGCTCGGCGAACCGCAGCGCAAGCTCCTCGTAGAAGCGGTAGAGACCGCGGACGTCGGGGAGAATCACGACGCCGATCCCGTTCGGTTCGTCAGGCGTTGCTGCGAATGCCGCGAACCGGTTCCCGTCCTTCGCCTCGAGCACGAGGTCGTCGTGCGAGACGGCCGCGCCCGAGATGACCGGGATCGGCGGGACGGAGTCGAGCTCGAAGCACACGACCGGCCCACAATAACCGCGGAGTTCTAGCCGGTGGCGGTCACAATGACGGTCTTCGTCGACACGCCGCCGGCCGCGTCTCTCGCCCTGAAGGTGACGCGCTCGCTGCCGGCTGCGCGGGCAACCCCGATGATCCTGCCCGTCCTGCGGTCGAGCGCGAGACCCGCGGGAGGGCGGCCGCTCACGATCGTCCACGTCACTCGTCCGAAGCCGCCGTGCGTTCCGAGCCCGAGCCTGGATGAGTGGCCGACGGTCGCCCGCAGGGTCCTGGTCGTGATCGTCAGCTTGCGCGCGACTGTAAACCTGACGTCCTGCGTCAGCGGCGTCCCGTTCGCGTCGGTCAGCGTGAGTTGAACCAGATACGAGCCCGCCCTCACAGGTGTGCCGCTGATGGTGCCGCCGCCGCCCACAGTCAGGCCCGCCGGCAAGCCGGACGCGCTCCACGTGTACGGCGACTGGCCGCCTGTCCCCTGCAGGGTCGCTCGGAACGGAACGCCGACCTCGGCGACACGTCGCGAGACGGACGCAGTGAGCGGCTGGAGCACGCTGAGCGTGAACTGCTTGGTGTCGATTCGGGTGCCGTCGGCAGATGGATCCGTCGAAACGCCGGTCGCGGTCACCGTGAACGTCGACGAGCCGACCGCGGCCGGGGTGCCGGTGATGCTGCCGTTCGACGACAGCGTCAGTCCGGCAGGCAACGAGCCGGCGCTCACCTTCCACGTGACGTTCGACCGCACGCCGGCGGTGGCCAGCGTCGCCGAATACGGTGCGTTCACCGTCCCGGGCTTCAGAGCGTCGGTCGAGATCGTGAACCGCCTCGGCCAAATCTCGAAGGTGAACAGCAGCTCCGCGCTGTTGCCGCAGTGATCCTTCAGCGCAATCCAGGCGGTCCACGTACCTCCCTCGGCGGGCATTCCGTCGATGAGGCCTGTGTGGACCTTGTTCGGGAGGTCGTAGGACTGTGGCGTGAGCTTCAATCCCGGCGGCAGCGTGCCCGACTCGACGACGTAGCGGTACGGCGCGTCGTCGCACCCACTGTGACTGTGCAGCTCGAAGTGGTAGAGCATGCCGACCTCGCCGCGCGGCGCCTCCTCGGACTCGTCGTTGAAGTCGAGCGCGGCAGCGACCCCGACGAACACGCTCGCCAGCGCGGCGACGAGACTGAAAACACGCAAGAAGCGCATCGAACCCCCTTCGACGATGGGCGACGACCCGGCCTGCTGCAGCGACCGAAAGTAGCAGAGGCACCAGCCGGCTCCAGGTGTCGGCTTCCGATCGACCGCAGATTTCACAAGTTGCTTACTTCCGAGCCGGTGTGCCTCCCTTAGCATCCTCGCCGTGACCGCGGCCGGCCAGGAGCCCGCGGACGCCGAAAGTCGGTCCCGCGGTACCTCTCCCGCTGATCCGGAGGAGCGCGCCCGCATCAGGACCGGCGCGCTGACGATCGCGACGGTCGTTGCGACCGCGTTTGCCGTCTACGGCCTCCTGTCGACGTTCGTGAATGCGCCGCGGGTCTTCGGCGACGAGGTCATCTACATGGACGCGGCCGACTCGCTTGCAGACGGGCACGGCCTGCGAGTCCAGGGCGAGCGGTATGGACGCGGGCCTGGATACCCGGCGGCAATTGCCCCGATTCTCGTCGCGACGCAGAACCGGACGGTCGCGTACTTCTGGATCAAGCTGGCCAACGCATTGGTGTTCGCGTTGACGGCCGTGCCGATCTATCTGCTCGCGCGGCGTCTTCTGTCGCGCAGAGCGAGTGTTGCGGTCGCGGCGTTATCGCTCGCCATTCCGTCTTCGATCTACGTCGGGCTCGTCATGACCGACAGCCTTGCGTATCTCGTCTCGTCGATCGCACTCCTCGCCGTCGTGCTGACGGTTGAGCGGCCGACGTGGCAGAGGCAGATCGCGACCTTCGGTGCCATCGCGCTCGCGTACCTCGTCCGGCCGCAGTTCATCGTGCTCCTTGCCGCGTATGCGCTTTCGCTTGCAGCCGCAGTGGCCATCCAGCCCGACCGTCGGCGCCGAGCGGATGTGCGCGAGCTGTGGCCGACGGCGATGCTGCTCGTGATGGGGACTGTGGCGGCGGTCGTCCTGTTGATGTTCCGCAGGAGCTCGACCCTCGGCGACTATTCGTTCCTCTGGCGCTCGTACAGCATCGGCGCCGTCGCCCGCTGGACCGGGTACCACGCCGCGGACCTTGCTCTGTACGTTGGCCTGCTTCCGGTTGCATTGCTCCCGTGCGTACTGGTCGCGCTCCACCGAGGCGGCCGCCGCGCATCGGAAGTCTTCCTCCCCGTTGTCTGCACGGTGACGACGCTGGCGCTCCTCGCTGCGGGTGCGTTCGGCAGCACTCCCTACAGCCAGTCGCGCCTCTACGACCGCTACGTGTTCTACGTGATCCCGCTCTGGTTGATTGCCGGAGCCGTGTGGCTCCGAGAGGGAGCGCCGCGACCCCGAGGCGCAGCCGCAGCGGGAGTGAGCCTGCTCCTGGGAGTGATCGTCGTCTTCCCGTTCGACACGTACGTCGTCGACGACGCCGCCAAGCAACTGCACGCCGCCGCCACGCCACTGTGGGCGCAACTGGAATCCTGGGCCGTCGGCCACGGACAGACCGGGCATCGCGCGATCGCCGTCGTCGCACTCGTGGCTGTGGCACTTGCGTACGTCGTCCCGCGCCGGTTCGCGTGGACACTCGCGGTCCCGATCGTAGCCGTGTTCATGGCGAACTCGGCGTTGCTCTGGCAACACGGGATCGACGACTGGGACCAGCAGGTCTTCACTTCGCCCAACACTACGGGTGAGCGTTGGATCGACGATGTCGTCCCGAACGACGAGACGGTCTCCATGCTGGACGTATCCGGCCCGCATTGCGATTCTCACCTCGGCTACGCGTACGTCCTGACGGAGTTCTTCAACGACCGCGTGGACAGCGAGGCGAGAGTCGGAGTCCCTGCGTATGGCGACATACCGTCGTTCCCGCTGCACGTGACCCCGGACGGCCGGCTGGTTCGATCGTCGGGGAAAACATTGACGGCGCAGTGGCTCGTCGCCCCGCGCGGAGTCGAGCTCAAGGGCACCCGTGCCGCGGTCGGCACGCTCCAACGTCTCGTCCTGTGGCACATCGAGGGCCCGGTCAGAGTGCGGGCCGGCTCAGATCGGCAGCTCGAAGCGGACGCCTGTGAGCCTGGGTCCTCCACGGGCGCCTGACTGACGCCGCCCGGACTTCCGGGCGGTGAAGGCGCCGAGCGGAATCGAACCGCTGTACGAGGCTTTGCAGGCCTCTGCCTAGCCACTCGGCCACGGCGCCGCGCGGGTCATCGTAGCCGGGGGACGCTCCGGCCCCTCGCGCATTCCAGTACGCCGCCGCGTCGGGCTTTGCCCAAAGCGGCCGCAGACGCGCGCCGCGAGAAGCATCGTCCGGAAGTCGTCATGCTCGGCGAAGCCGAGCGGACTTCCGGACGCTTACTTCACCGAAGGACCTCCTCGAGGAACGCGACTGCACGCTCGAACGTTTCCACACGGTTCTCGAGCTTCCCGATCGCATGGCCTTCGTCCTGGTGCACGAGCAGCTCGCACCGAATGCCTTTCTCGGTCAGCACGCGGTGGATCTGCTCGGTCTCTTCGAGCGGGACACGCGGATCGTTGGCGCCGTGCTGGATGAACAGCGGCGCGCGGATGCGATCGACGTGCGTGATCGGCGATGCTTCGATCAGGAACTCGCGGTCGCGCTCGAGCGTCCCGTACTCGGGCTCGCGCACCGCGCGCCGCCACGGCGCCGTGTTCTCGAGGAACGTGACGAAGTTCGAGATGCCGACGCACTCGATCCCGGCGGCCCAGCGCTCCGGCTGGAACGCCAGACCGGCAAGCACCATGTAGCCGCCGTACGAGCGGCCGTAGAGGACGGCGCGCGCCGCATCGATCCTCGGACGCGTGCCGAGCCAGTCGTGCAGCGACGAAAGGTCACGCACGGAGTCCAGCCGGAGGCGCACGTCGTCCAGATGCTCGTAACGCTTCCCGTAGCCGGTCGAGCCCCGCACGTTCGGCGCTGCGACGGCATAGCCGCGTGACACGAGATGCTGCGTCAGCGGCGTGAAGCTCGGCAGGAACGCCGGACGGTATTGCGACTCCGGTCCTCCATGCACCGTCACGACGACCGGGAACGGACCGTCCCCTTCCGGCTCCCACAGGAAGACCGGAATGGACTCCCCGTCGAACGACTCGAAGCGGTGGAGCTCGGGCTCGCGCAACACACCGAGGTCGACCGCCCGCGGCAGCTCGGTCGCGCGCCGTAGCTCGCGCTCGTCGACGTCGTAGGTCCACACGTCTCCCGGATCGACCGGCGAGCTGAACTTGAACGCGAGCGCCGAGCCGTTTGGCGCGAACACCGGCTCCTCGACGACACCCCGGCCGGGAAGCGGCACATCCTCCACGATGTCGAGCGTCCGCGTGTCGCGGAGCTCGAGGCGGCTGTAGCCGTCCTCGTTCGCGTGGACGAGCAGCCACCGGCCGGCGTCGTCCCCGTGACACTCGAGATCCCAGTCGCTCTCGACAGCCACGCTCCAGCGCCGGGACTCGAAGTGGTACCGCTTGATCGCCTTCGTGTCGCGGCCCTCGTTCGTTGCGGCGTAGAAGCCGCTGCCGTTCACGAGCCACACCGGCTCGTCGAACCACGCGTCGTCGTCGTGCGGCGTAACGTGCTCGGCGTCGCCGGTCGCGACGTCGACGAGGTAGAGATCGTTGTCGCCGGCACGAGCGCTGTCGTGCTGGACGACGAGCTTACTGCCGTCCGGAGAGAAACCAACCGGCGTGTTCCAGCCGCCGGGTGCGAAGAGCTCGCGCTCGTCGTCCCCCCGCAGCGTTCGGACGACCACCGCCCAGTCGACGCCGTTCTCCCGGTTCGTCGTATATGCGAGCAAGGCGCGATCCCGGCTCAGGCACGCGTCGCGGTGGACGAACTCAGGCTCGACGACAAGCGGCTGCTCCTCTGCTTCCGCGACGAGCCAGAGTTGCGTGTGCTCGTTCCCCTCGTGGTCGCGCTCGAGCAGGATCAGATGCGCCCCGTCGATCAATTGACCGTCGACGGGATCGGGAGCATCCGTGATCTGCACGAGCTCGCCGCCGGCGAGTGGCACCGTGTACAGCTGCATCGTGCCCGGCAGGTCGCAACGGACCAGCAGCGTGTCGTCTGAGCTGTCGGCCGGAACGGCCGTGCGCAGCTCGAGCAGCGCGCGCAGGTCGACGACGCCGGCTACGGCACCCATGTCTCCAAAGCGGGCGTCAGCTGCAGCTCATGCGTCCAGGCGCGCGGGCTCTGAGCGTGGAGGTAAGCGATCGCCTTGGCGATCTCCTCCATCGAGGCCGATTTCTCGGCCGGATCTCCCTTCAGCCAGTCTGCCGTCTTCTCGCTCTCGATGATCGCGTCCACGATCACGAGCGCGACGTGGACGTTCCGCTCGCGCAGCTCCGCCGCGACCGACTGTGTCAGCGCGCGCGTCGCGAACGCCGCCGCGGCCCACGGCCCGCGTGTCGGCATCCCTCGCCGCGCCGAGCCGCCGGTCATCTGCATACGCGCGACCCCGGCAGAATTCCAGCCGTCACGCGCAAGCTCGCGAGCAAGTACTCGCCCGACGTTCCGCGCGCCGAACGTCAGGAGTGTCGGCACTACGCAGCGACGCCGGTGAACTGAGGAATGATCTCGTCCCCGTACGCCTGCAGCGTCTCCTCCTGTGCGTGCGTCATCAGGTAGACGTTGAACTGGTCGACGCCGACGGACTCGAGCTCCTTCAGCTTCTTCGTCGCCTGCTCCGCGGTGCCGAGCACGCAAAAGCGGTCGACGATCTCGTCTGGGACGAACTCGCCGTGCTTCGCGCCGACGCGCGAGTGGTCCTTGTAGTCGTAGAACTTGCGCGCCTTCACGTATTCGGTGAGGTCCTTTGGAATCTCGGAACTGTCGCCGTAGCGCTCGATCAGATCCATCACGTGGTTCGAGACCATCGCCGGGAACCAGCGCGACTGCTCGCGCGCGTCGGCGATGTCGTCGGAGATGTGGCTCGGCGCGCCGGCGATGCACTTGAGCTCGCTCGGGTCCCTACCCGCCTCCTCTGCTGCGCGGCGGGCCGTGTCCATGATCCACTGGATGATCACCGGATCGGCAAGCTGGATGATCACGCCGTCGGCGACACGCCCCGCGACAGCGAGCGCCTTCGGCCCGTAACCCGCGATCCACATCGGGATCTCAGGCAACTCGTCGCGCACCCACTTGAGCTCGAGCTCCTTCTCGTTCCAGTCGACCGAGCGCCCGTTCATCAGCTCCTTGATCATCTTGCAGCGGTCCTCGAAGTCCGCGACCTTCACGGGCTTGAGACCGACGACGCGGCGTGACGAGTCCCCGCGACCGATGCCCATCACCATGCGGCCGTCCGAGATGTCCTGCATCGTCGCGTACCAGCTCGCCGTGATCGTCGGGTCGCGGATCCCGGGGTTGGTGACGAAGTGCCCGAGCTTGATGCGCTCGGTCTGCGCGGCGGCCAGCGGCAGCGTCCCGTACGAGTCCTGCCAGAGGATGTGCGAGTCGTACGTCCAGGCGTACTCGAAACCGTGCCCCTCGGCGATCTGCATGAGCTCGATCATCCGCTGGTAGGGCGGGTCGGGCAGGACGGTGACGCCGAAGCTGAGCATGGTGGCCTCCCCGGTCGCGTGGCAGGGGAACGAGCATACCGCCGCGAAGTTCGGGCGGACAAATGGCCGCGGTGTATCTTCTGTTCGCGTTCGTCGCCGGTGCGGTGCTCCCATTCCAGGCGGGAATCAACGCTCAACTCGCGCACTGGCTGCACTCGCCGATCCGCGCGTCGTTCGTCTCGTTTCTCGTCGGGACAATCGTGCTGTTCGTACTGTCCGTCGTGGTCTGGCGCCCTTTGCCCTCGGGCTCGCGGCTCGCCGGCGCAGGACAGGCGCTTGCGTCGTTGATCGTGGACCAGTTCGGGATGGTCGGCTTCACGGAACACCATGCGACGCCGGGACGAATCACGGGGATGGCGCTCGTCGTCGCGGGAGTGATGCTGGTGCGGCTGTTCTAGGCGGCCTTGCCGCGGCGCAGTCGTCGCGCGACGACGCTCGCCGAGGCGGCTGCGACGAGTACGAGGGCGGCGGCGCCGAAGACGAGGACGGTGGTCGGGACGGCCCTCGCGCTCGGATCGGCAGCGGCGCGGGCAGCCTCCTTCCGCACGGCGTTCGACGACGTCGTGGTGGCGAGCGTCCGCACGACGCCCTTCACCGCACCGACCTTGCTCGTGGACGCGGTCGTGGCTTTCTTCGCGAGACTCGCGATCAGCGCCCGGTTGATGTCGTCGGTTGCAGTGGAGTAGATGCGAATGTCCTCGGGGAGCTCAGCGAGCGCCTGCCGGTAGCACTCCGGCGCGTAATTGGTGTGGAGGTGGGCAGTGCGCCAATCCTTGATGACGGCGGCTGCGCATCCGGATCCGGCAGCAGCCGGAGCGGCAACTGCGAGCGCAAGGACAGCGGCGAGCGCTGCGGCTGCCAGAGCGGCGGGAAGACTCGCGAACGACCGGACGCTCATCTTGACCGGCCATGGTCGCGGCCGTTTGTGGCGGAGATGTAAGGCCACGATAAGAGTCCCCTAAGAATCGCGAGGCCCACGACGACGGCACGTCGTCTCCGCGCGGCGCGCGCGACTCGTCACACAATCGACACACACCCGTGCGAGGCGCCGAGGTACCGTCCCTAACCCCCTCCCACCCGGGGTCGCGCGCGCGTGCGCGTGTACATAAGGGACGTAAGGGACCTAAGGGACGTAAGGGACGAAGAGGACGGGGCTCAGGGAATCGCGAGCGCCCGCTGTGGCCGGGGTCAGCCGGCGGCGACGGAGGCGATGGTCTTCGTGGCCAGCTTGTCGAGAGCCCGCACGGACAGCTCCAGGTGCTCCTCTTTCGTGTCCTCCAGCTTCGTGTGCGACAGGCCGCGGAGCGACTGCACGAACAGCATCACGGTCGGCACGCCCGCGCGGGCCACCTCGGCCGCGTCGTGCAACGGTCCGCTCGGCAGCCGGTGTGACGTTTCTGCGACCTCGTGGATCGACTCGTCTGCGAGCTCGATCAGCTGCTCGTCGAACAGGATCGGCTCGATGTTCCAGATCCGTTCCCACTCGACCTCGATGTCCTCTTCTCGCGCGAACCGTTCGCTCGCTTCCTTCGCCTCCTTCAGCATCACCGCCAGCCTCTCGGCGTCGAGGTGGCGCTGGTCGAGGAGGCACTCCGCGGTCTCGACCACCGAGGTCACGATCCCGGGCTTCGTGACGACGCCGCCCATGGTGCACACGGCGCCTCCGCCGGTGCGTTTCGCGATTTCCCGGATCTCGAGCTCGAGCTTCGACGCGCCGGCGAGCGCGTCGCGGCGCTTGTCCATCGGCGTCGACCCCGCGTGTGCCGCCTGGCCGCGGAACGTGATGCCGTGGCGCTCGACGCCGAACGTTCCGAGGACGACGCCGAGCGGCAGGTCCATCGATTCCAGAACCGGCCCTTGCTCGATGTGCAGCTCGAGGTACGCCGCGGCACCCTCGAGCTCGGAGCGCGCGTCGAGCGCCCGGTCGAGGTCGACGCCGTGCGCCCGCAAGGCGTCGGGAAGCGCGACGCCGTCCGCGTCGCGCCGAGCCCGCAGCTCGTCCTGATCGGCCATTGACCCGGCCGCCGCCGACGAGCCGAACAGCGACCTGCCGAACCGCGCTCCCTCCTCGTCCGCCCAGTTGACGAGGCGAACCGTGACGGGCGGCGAGCCGTCTGCCGCGATCCGCCGCAGGACCTCCGCGCCGGCCATGACGTTGAGCGCCCCGTCGAGCCACCCGCCGTTCGGAACCGAGTCGATGTGGCCACCGATCAGCACGGCGAGGTCGGACTCCCCCCGGAGGGTGAACCACTGGTTGCCGGCCGCATCGACCGTCTCCTCCGCCCCG
>VAXU01000184.1 GCA_005885125.1 Actinomycetota bacterium | reverse complement strand
TGGACGCAATGGGTCGGCCTGGCCGCGGTCGCGTTCGCATCGATCGGCGCCGACCAGCTGACGAAGGCGATCGTCACGTCGCAACTCGGGCTGAACGACTCCGTCCAGATCGCGGGCCCGCTCTCGATCCACCACGTCCAGAATTCCGGCATCGCCTTCGGGTTGTTCGCCAGTGCGACGTCGCTCGTGATCCTGCTGACGGTCGCCGCCGTTGCGTGGATGCTCTACTTCTTCGCGCGCTCCGGATCGCGCCACCCCGTGCTCCCCGTGGCGCTCGGGCTCGTGATCGGGGGTAGCGTGTCGAACCTGATCGACCGGGTGCGGCTCGGACACGTCACAGACTTTCTCGACCTCAAGTTCTGGCCCGCGTTCAACCTCGCCGACTCGTTCATCGTCGTCGGCGTCGTGATCCTGCTGCTTGCCCTGGTCGTCACCGACCATCAGTCGGGGCGCCCGCAGCGGGTACGTGAAGCAACGCGTTCCTGATGCCGCCGCAGGCGAGCGGCTCGACAGATTCCTCGCCTCGCTGCCCTCGGTCGGCTCTCGCGCGGACGCCGAGCGCCTGCTCGAGGCAGGCGACGTGCTGGTCGACGGAACTGCTCGCCAGAAGAGTCATCGGCTCGCCGGTGGCGAGGAGATCGAGTTCGAGCTCCTGCCGATCGACGATCGCACACTCGTCGCCGAGGAGATGCCGCTACGGATCGCGCACGAGGACGAGCATCTCCTCATCGTCGACAAGCCTGCCGGTCTCGTCGTGCACCCGGCGCCGGGACACTCGAGTGGCACGCTCGTCCACGGCCTGCTTGCGCACGACGCCGCGGGCGGCGACGACGACCGGCCCGGGATCGTGCATCGACTCGATCGCGACACATCCGGCCTGATGGTCGTCGCGCGCTCCGACGAGTCGCATCGGCGGCTCCAGGCCCTCGTGCGCCGGCGCGCGCTCGAGCGGCACTACCGCGCACTCGTCGTGGGCCGTCCGAGGTCCCGCAGCGGGCGGATCGAGGCACCGATCGGCCGCGACCGCCGCGATCCACTGCGGCACTCGCTCGACACGGAGACGCCGCGGGACGCCGTTACGCACTTCGAGGTCGTGGAGCTCCTCCCGCGGTATGCACTCCTCGATGTCCGCCTCGAGACGGGGCGCACGCATCAGATCCGGGTGCACCTCGCGTCGATCGACCTCCCCGTCGCGGGCGATCCGGTCTACGGCCGGCCGCACGAGCTCGGCCTCGAGCGCCAGTTCCTCCACGCCGCGCGCCTCGCGTTCGAGCATCCCTTCACCGCCGAGCCCGTGCTGGCGGAATCGCCGCTTCCGAGCGACCTCGTGGCCGCACTCGAACGCGCCCGCGAGTAGACCTCCGCTACGATTCACCGGCTTTCCAAATCCCAACCCGGCGGCGAAGCACGGGTGGGGGTGCCGGCGTTCGACGGACGCCGGTTCCATCCGGGCCCCGCCGGCAGCAGACTCTCCAACCGAAAGGAATCGATATGTCCGTCGTCTCCATGCGCGAGCTGCTGGAGGCCGGGGTCCACTTCGGCCACCAGACGCGACGCTGGAACCCCAAGATGCGGCGCTTCATCTTCACGGAGCGCGGCGGCATCTACATCATCGACCTGCAGCAAACGCTCCAGCTGCTCGAGGAGGCGCACGCGTTCGCGCGGAACCTCGCCGAGCGTGGCGGCTCGATGCTGTTCGTCGGCACGAAGAAGCAGAGCCAGTCCGCGGTGGAGGAACAGGCAAAGCGGGTCGGCATGCCGTTCGTCAGTCACCGCTGGCTCGGCGGCCTGCTCACGAACTGGCGCACGATCTCCGCGCGGATCGACCGCCTGCACGAGTTGCGCCGCCTGAAGGAGGACGGCCAGCTCGAGCTCCTGCCGGCGAAGGAGCGCATCTCCATGGAGGGCGAGCTCGAGAAGCTCGAGGAGAACCTCGGTGGGGTCGCCGACATGAAGCGCCAGCCCGACGCGGTGTTCATCGTCGACCTCCGCAAGGAGCAGCTCGCGGTGCGCGAAGCCCGGCGCCTCGGACTGCCCGTCGTCGCGCTGGTGGACACGAACTGCGATCCGGACGAGGCGGATTACGTGATTCCGGGCAACGACGACGCCATTCGCGCGTGTGACCTGATCGTCCGCGTGATCGCCGACGGCATCTACGCCGGCCAGCAGCGCGTCTCGCCGGGTGAGTTCCAGCAGGCGGCGGCGACGAACGGCTCGCCCAAGCCGCAGGCCGAGGAGCCGCAGCAGGACTCGGTGCCCGCGCAAGAGACAATCCCTGAGGGCGACGACGAGGGCTCGCCTGGGCAAGAGCAGGTGGCGGAGACGGCGCAAACGACGGCAGCTGAGGAGCCCGCGGATGGTTGAGATCGCCGCGGCACTCGTCAAGGAGCTGCGCGACCGAACCGGCGCGCCGATGATGGACTGCAAGCGCGCGCTGCAGGAGACGAGCGGGGACATGGAGGCCGCGATCCGCGTTCTCCGTGAGAAAGGGATCGCCGGTGCCGCGAAGCGCGAGGGGCGCCAGACACCCGAGGGGAAGGTCGGCTACCGGCTCGCAGAGGACGGGCGACGGGGCACGATGGTCGCCGTCGGTTGCGAGACGGAGCCGGTCTCGAACAACGACGAGTTCCTGGCGTTCGCCACGAAGGTGCTCGAGGTCATCGAAGCCGAAGGGCCCGGTGCCGAGACGACGCTCGAGGAGGAGCGCCTCCAGCTGGCGGGCAAGCTCGGGGAGAACATCGTCGTCACGGACGCGGCGCGGTTCGAGGCGGTCGACGGCGCCCGCATCGCCGCGTATGCGCATCCGCCGCGCAACAAGATCGGCGTGCTGCTCCAAATGCGCGGCGGCTCGGAAGATCTCGCGCGGAAGGTGGCGATGCACATCGCCGCGATGGACCCCAAGTGGATCGGCCGAGACGACGTCCCCGAGGAGAAGATCGCGACGGAGCGCGAGATCTACATGAGCTCCGACGAGGTGCAGTCGAAGCCGGAACAGGCGCGCGAGAAGATCGTCGAGGGCATGCTCAACAAGCGCTTCTTCGGAGCCAACGTCCTCGTCGATCAGGAGTGGGTCCACGATTCGTCGAAGAAGGTGGGCGAGGCCTTGGCGGACGAAGGCGCCGAGGTCCTCGAGCTCGAACGCTTCGAGCTGAGCCAGTGAGCGTTCAGTCCGAAGACGCCGTCACCGCGCCCGTCGAAGCGCACCCGATCTTCGATCGCATCCTCCTGAAGCTCTCCGGCGAGTCGCTGATGGGCGACCGCGAGTACGGCATGGACCGCGCCACGATCGACGCGGTTGCGGAGGAGATCGTCGAGGTGCACGCAAGCGGTGTCGAGACGGCGATCGTCGTGGGCGCGGGAAACATCTACCGCGGCATGGCAGCGGCCGCCGAAGGGATGGACCGTGCCACCGCCGACTACGCGGGAATGCTCGCCACGGTCCTGAACTCGCTCGCGCTCCAGGACGCGCTCGAGGACCGGGGGGCGAACACACGCATTCTCTCGGCGCTGGAGGTGAAGGAGGTCGCCGAGCCGTACATCCGCCGCCGCGCGATCCGCCACCTCGAGAAGCGTCGGATCGTCATCTTCGCGGGCGGGACGGGCAACCCGTTCTTCACGACCGACACTGCCGCCGCACTCCGCGCGCTCGAGATCAACGCGGACGCGATCCTGATGGCGAAGCACGGCACCGAAGGGGTGTACGGCGACGACCCGCGCCACGATCCGGACGCGGAGTTCCTGCCCGAGCTGACGCACCTCGAGGCGATCGAGCGCGGACTTCGCGTGATGGACACGACGGCGCTCTCGCTCTGCATGGACAACAACCTCCCGATCCACGTCTTCGCGCTGGCGAACGGGAACATCCGTCGCGTCGTCGCGGGCGAGCGAATCGGCACGTTGATCTCGACACCCGCGAAGGGGGAAGGGTGATGGCCACGGTCGACGACCTCATCCAGGACGCGATGCGCCGCATGGACTCCGCGATCGAGCACACCCGCAGCGAGTTCAACACGGTGCGCACGGGCCGCGCCTCGGCGGCGCTGCTCGACCGCGTGTCGATCGAGTACTACGGCCAGCAGACGCCCCTGAAGCAGCTGGCGACGATCAACGTCCCAGAGCCGCGCATGCTGACGATTCAGCCGTTCGACCCGAGCTCCGTCAAGTCGATCGAGAAGGCGATCCAGGAGTCCGACCTCGGCCTCACGCCGTCGAACGACGGCAAGCTGATCCGCCTGCCGATGCCGCAGCCGAACGAGGAGCGGCGCAAAGAGCTCGTCAAGATCGTCCGCAAGCTGGCGGAGGAGGGACGGGTCTCGGTGCGAAACGTCCGTCGTGACGTGATGCATCACCTGCAGGAGCTCAGCAAGAAAGGGGACGTCGGCGACGACGACGAGCGGCGCGCGGAAGAGCGCGTCCAGAAGCTCACCGACGACCATACGAAGTCGATCGACGATCTCCTGAAGCACAAAGAAGCGGAAATCATGGAAGTGTGAGCGGCGCGGAGCCGCTTGCGGCGCCGCCATCAGGACGGGTGGGCTTCGCCCGCGCGTCCGTCTGAAACAACCGGTCGATGCAATGGAACTAGCAACCGAGACGCCCTAAGCCCTCCGCGCCTGTGTCCCTCCTCACGAAGATCAGAACACTGCGGCACGTTCGTCCGGCGCGCGAGCCGGACGTCCCGGACGTCGCGCGCAGCGTCGCGATCATCATGGACGGCAACGCTCGGTGGGCGCGGCGCCGGGGACTGCCGATCGCGGCCGGCCACCGCGCCGGCACGAAAGCGCTGCGGCGGACGGTCGAGGCGGCGATCGACCTCGGCGTCGAGTCCCTCGCCGTCTACGCCTTCTCGACCGAGAACTGGAATCGCCCTCCGGACGAGGTCGAGCTGCTGATGGAGATCTTCACGGAGACGATCGAGCGTGAGCTTCCGGACCTCGTGCGGCAGGGAGTCCGGACACGCTTCGTCGGGCGCCGTGATCGTGCACCGGAGGCGCTCCAGCAGCGAATGCAGGCGCTGGAGCGGGAGACTGAGTCGAACCAGCGGCTGAACCTCTGGATCGCCTTCGACTACGGCGGGCGGGCCGAGATCGTCGAGGCCGCGCGTCGCGCCCTCGAGGCGGGTGTCGAGCTCGACGAAGACTCGTTCGCGTCGTTCCTGTATGCGCCCGAGATGCCGGACCCGGACCTGTTGATCCGGACATCGGGCGAGCTGCGCATCTCGAACTTCCTGCTCTGGCAGCTCGCCTACGCGGAGCTCGTGTTTGTCGACACGCTCTGGCCCGACTTCGGCGAGGAGCAGCTCCGATCCGCACTCGACGACTACGCCAGCCGCAGGCGTCGCTTCGGCGCCAGGTGACCCTGACCGATCTAGGCTCGCGCGTCGTCGTCTCCGTCATCGGCCTGCCGGTCGCCCTCGGCATCGTCTACCTCGGCGGCTGGTGGCTCTTCGCGGCGGCCGTGATCGCCGCTGTGCTAGCGCTGCACGAGTACTCGCTCGTGATCCGGTCGCTGCGCCCGCTCGTGCTCGCCGCGTATGCAGGGGCGATCCTCGCGCTGCTCGGCGCGCGTCTCGGCGGCCTGGACTGGACGATCGGAGGGTTCCTGGCGACGCTGCCGCTCGCGTTCGTCCTGCATTGGATCGCGACGACGCGACAGTCCGCGACAGTTGCGATCGCCTCGACCGTCCTGGGCTCCGCCTGGGTCGGGCTGGGCCTCGCGCACTTCACGCTGATCCGGGCGATTCCCGGCGACGGCCGCCTGGCGGCGTTCACCGTCCTGCTTGCCGTCTGGGCGGGAGACATCGCCGCGTTCTTCGCGGGCCGCCTGCTCGGCCGGCACAAGCTCGCGCCGACGCTCTCGCCGGGCAAGACGTGGGAGGGCTTCGTGGCCGGAACGGCGGCCACCGTCTTCGTCGCCTTCGTCGCGCTGTACAAGCAGCACTACGTGTCGATCTGGGAGTCGATCGTGCTCGGCGTCGTGATCGCGATCGCTGCGCCGATCGGCGACCTGTTCGAGTCGGGCATCAAGCGCGACATGCAGGTGAAGGACTCGGGCCGATTGTTGGGCGGCCACGGCGGCATGCTCGACCGGCTCGACGCGATCCTCTTCTCGGCAGTCGCGTCGTACTACGTGCTGCGGGCGTTCGGCGCGACCTAGAGCTGCGTCCGGTGGCGAACAAGGGAGGTTGCGAGGTTCGTTGCACCACTGATCCGCCGCCGATGCCGGCTTGCCGGCGTCGGCCACGGCGGCCGGAATCAAGCCCCGACCGCCGCGAAGTCGTCATGGCTCGGCGACAGCCGAGCCGGACTTCGCGGCGCCGAACCTACACTTGAGGCCATGAAGAGGATCGCGCTCCTCGGGGCCACCGGCTCGATCGGCCGGCAGGCGCTCGAGGTGATCGAGGGGCATCCCGGCCTGGAGCTCGTCGCCGCGGCGTCGGGCTCGCGGCCGATCGACGGCCTCGCGCCGCTGACGCAGGTCGGCGGCGACCTCGTCGAACTGCTCGAGCGCGCCGAACCGGACGTCGTCCTCAATGCCGTCGTCGGCTTCGCCGGCCTGCCCGCGACCCTGTGGGCGCTCGAGCACGGCGTCGATCTCGCCCTGGCGAACAAGGAGAGCCTCGTCGCCGCAGGCGAGCTGGCGCTGGCCGCGCAGCGGCGTGGGGGAGGCCTGCTCCTCCCGGTCGACAGCGAGCACTCTGCAGCCTTCCAGTGCCTCGAGGGTCGGGCGCGGGAGACGGTCGACTCGCTCGTCTTGACCGCGTCCGGCGGCCCGTTCCGCGGGCGCACGCGCGACGAGCTGCACGACGTCACGCCCGAGGACGCGCTCGCCCATCCGACCTGGAACATGGGGCCGAAGATCACGGTCGACTCGGCGACGCTCGCGAACAAGGGCCTGGAGCTGATCGAGGCGCACTTCCTGTTCGGCCTGCCGTACGAGCGGATCGAGGTCGCCGTTCATCCGACGTCCGTCGTCCACGCGCTTCTGCGCTTTCGCGACGGCGCTGTGCTCGCGCACCTCGGCTATCCGGACATGCGCGTCCCGATCTCGTTCGCGCTCACGTACCCCGAACGTGCGGCGACCCCGATTCCCGCGCTGGATCTGGCGTCCGGCCTGACGCTCGAGTTCCACGCACCAGACGCCGACACGTTCCCGCTGCTCGCGTTCGCCCGCGACGCAGGCGAACGCGGCGGGACGTACCCGTGCGCGTACAACGCCGCGAACGAGGTCGCAGTCGCTGCGTTCCTCGACGGGCGGTTGCCGTTCCTCGGGATCTCCGAGGTCGTCGAGGAGACGCTTGCGGCCGTCGACGGCGCGCATGCCCGCGACCTCGACGGTCTCGTCGAAGCGGACGCGGCAGCGCGCGCGCTCGCAGAGAGGAGCCTGCTGCCGGCATGAACGTCGCGGTCGCGATCATCGGGCTCGCCGTTCTGATTCTGCTGCACGAGGCGGGACACTTCTTCGTCGCGCGGGCCGTCGGGATGAATCCCCGGCGCTTCTACATCGGGTTCCCGCCTGCGCTGGTGAAGGTTCGCCGCAAGGGGATCGAGTACGGAATCGGCGCGATCCCGCTGGGCGGCTACGTCAAGATCCCGGGGATGCACCGCCCGGCGCCGTCCGATCTGGACGTGCTGTTCGGGCCGGCGCTCCAGGAACAGCCGCAGGTCTTCCCGAAGGTCGCGCACGTGAGGCGTGCGCTCGAGGCGTTCGACCTCGCCGCAGCACGCGAGGCGCTGCCCGCGCTCGAGGCGACTGTCGACGAGGCGACGTTGAGCCCGGGAGCTGCGCGCGCGGCTCAGCGCGGGCTCGGCGAGTTGAAGGACGGTCTCAGCGACGACGCGTACTGGCGCCAGCGGACGTGGAAGCGCGTTGCGGTCATCTTCGCCGGCCCGGGCATGAACCTCGTGCTCGCGCTGCTGCTGCCGGCGATTGCGTACATGATCGGCGCACCCGGCGATCCGAACCGCTTCGTCAGGCATGTCGAATCGGGAAAACCGGCGGCGGTGATGGGCCTCCATGTCGGCGACGAGATCGTCGCGATCAACGGCAAGCCGACGCCGGACTTCAACGCGGTGTCGCACGCGATCCGCAACGGCAAGGGCGAGCCGATCACGCTGACGGTGCTGCGCGACGGCGAGACGCTGCGCCTCGGCCCCGCGACGCCGACGAAGATCAACGGCCGCTACATCCTCGGCTTCAATCCGTCCTGGAACAAGAGACGGTTCAGCGTCGGTGCGGCGTTCGGCCAGAGCGCGCACGACAACTGGGTCGCGACCAAGGGGACGGCGACGTTCTTACCGCGCCTCCTGACGGGTGCCGGGCGCAAGGACGTGTCGAGCCCGGTGGGGATCGTCGACTATTCGAGCCAGGCGGCCGGGATCACGTTCACGCTTTTCCTGCAGATCCTGGGGCTGATCAGCCTCTCGCTGGCGCTCCTAAACCTGCTGCCGCTGTTACCGCTCGACGGCGGGCACATCCTGTTCTCGCTGATCGAAGGCCTGCGTGGCCGCGCGGTGGGCCGCGAGGTCTACGAGCGCGTCTCCGCGGTGGGGATCGCCCTGTTCCTGATCCTGATGTTCATCGGCCTGTCCAACGACATCGGGCGCCTGGGAGGCGGCTAGACTCGAGCCGTGGCCAGCAACCGGCAGATCTCGGTCGGCGGGGTGACGATCGGCGGCGGCGCGCCCGTCGTCGTCCAGTCCATGACCCTGACGAAGACGCACGACGTCGAGGCGACGACCGCGCAGATCGCGGCCCTCGTGTCGGCCGGCTGCGAGGTCGTCCGCTGCGCGGTCCCGAAGACCGAGGACGCGGACGCCCTGGCGAAGATCGTCCGCCTCTCTCCGATCCCCGTGATCGCGGACATCCACTTCAACGCGAGGCTCGCCCTGAAGGCGATCGACGCCGGCGTCGCGGCCGTGCGGATCAACCCGGGGAACATCGGCGGCTCCGACAAGGTCGCGGAGGTCGTCCGCGCGGCGCAGAAGGCGGCGATCCCGATGCGGATCGGCGCGAACTCCGGCTCGCTCCCGAAGCATCTCGCCGATCTCGCGCAGCAGGACCAGGCCGAAGCGCTCGTCGAGGCTGCGCTCGAGGAGGTGCGGCTGCTCGAGTCGCTCGGCTTCTACGACTTCAAGATCTCCGTCAAGTCCAGCCACGTGCCGACGATGATCCGCGCGTACCGGATGCTGTCGGCGAAGGTGCCGTACCCGCTCCATCTCGGCGTCACCGAGGCGGGCACGCCGTTCGCCGGCTCGATCAAGAGCGCCGTTGGGATGGGCGCCCTGCTCGTGGACGGCATCGGCGACACGATGCGCGTCTCGCTGACCGCGGACCCTGTCGAAGAGGTCCGGGTCGCGTGGGAGATCCTCAAGTCCCTCGGCCTGCGCGAGCGCGGCCCGATCATGATCGCCTGCCCATCGTGCGGGCGCGACAACGTCGGCGTGCAGACACTCGCCGAAGCGGTCGAGGAGCGGCTCGCTGCGTATCCGCAGCACTTCGAGGTCGCCGTGCTCGGCTGCGCGGTGAACGGGCCCGGCGAGGCGGGTGACGCGGACTTCGGCATCGCGGGGGGCCGGGACGTCGGGTTCGTGTACGCGCACGGCCGCGTGCTGAAGAAGGTGTCGTCCGACATCCTGATCGACGAGCTCTTCCAGGAAATCGACAACTGGATCGCGGAGGGAATGCACCGCCCGAAGCGTTTGAAGATGGCGAAGCCGGCGGCGCTTGCAATGGCGGAGGCGTCGCTCATTCCGCTCGAGTAGCCTGCCCGGACAACGATGATCGTCCGGGCGTCACAGCTGTTCCTTCCGACCCTGCGCGAGGCGCCGGCGGACGCCGATGCGGTGTCGCACAAGCTCCTCGTGCGCGGCGGCTTCATCCGCCAGGTCGGCGCCGGGCTCTTCTCGTTCCTGCCGCTCGGCTGGCGCGTGCACCAGAAGGTCGTGCAGATCATCCGCGAGGAGATCGACGCAATCGGCGGACAGGAGATGCTCTGCCCCGTGCTCACCCCGGCCGAGCTGTGGAAGACATCCGGTCGCTACGAGATCACCGAGGTGTTCAAGCTCGAGGACCGCGCTGGGCGCGAGTTCGTCCTCCCGCTCTCGCACGAAGAGACGTTCACGTTCCACGCGCGCGAGCTGCAGTCGTACAAGCAGCTGCCGCAGATCCTCTACCACTTCTCGACGAAGGAACGGGACGAATCGCGGCCGCGCGGGGGCCTGTTGCGTGTTCGCGAGTTCGTGATGAAGGACGCGTACTCGTTCGACCGCGACGAGGCGGGGATGGAGCACAGCTTCCAGCTGCACGCCGGAGCGTATCGCCGCATCTTCGAGCGGTGCGGCCTGCAGACGTACGAGGTGGAGGCGGAGTCGGGGATCATGGGGGGCCGGGAGTCGTGGGACTATCTCGCTCCAACGGGCTCGGGCGAGAACGAGCTCGTCCTCTGCGAGAACGGCGACTACCAGGCAGACAGGGAAGCCGCTCGCGGAGTGCCGCGTACCCCGGATTTCCCCGAGTCGCTTTCCGCACCGGAGGACGTCGAGACGCCCGGAGTCGCGACGATCGAGGACCTTGCGAGCTTCCTCGACGTCGATGCGGCGGCGACGTCGAAGGCGATGCCGGTCGTCACCGCGGACGGACGCCTCGTCCTCGGACTCGTGCGCGGCGACGACCAGCTGAACGAGGAGAAGCTGACGACCGAACTCGAGAGCGGGTTCCGTCCCGCCACCGACGACGAGATCCGAGCGACCTTCGGCGCCGGCGGCGGCTCGCTGGGCCCGGTGGGCGTTGACGTCGAGGTCGTCGCGGACGAACTGCTGCGCGATGGGCAGTTCGTCACGGGGGCGAACCGCGACGGTTGGCACTTGCGCGGGGTGGAGGCGGGCCGCGATTATCAGCCGCGGTTCGCCGACATCCGGGCGCTGCAGGAGGGTGATCGGTGTCCAATCTGCGGCGGGACGCTGTCGATTCAGACGGCCATCGAGGTCGGTCACATCTTCAAGCTCGGGAGGCACTTCAGCGAACGGTTCGAGGCAAGGTTCCTCGACGAGGACGGCCGTGAGAAATTGCTCGTAATGGGCAGCTACGGCGTGGGGCCTGCGCGCACGATCGCGGCGATCGTGGAGCAGCACCACGACGAGCATGGGATCGCGTGGCCGGAAGCGGTCGCGCCGTACGATGCCCACGTCGTCGCCCTGCCCGGGGTCGAGCAGCAGGCGGAAGAGACCGCCGCCGCGCTGGACGCCGCGGGACGTGACGTGCTCCTCGACGACCGCGACCAGCGGGCCGGAGAGAAGTTCGCCGACGCCGATCTGATCGGCTGTCCGATCCGCGTGACCGTGGGGAAGAAGACCCTCGACGACGGAGCCGTCGACGTCCGGGACCGCGCGACGGGCGACGAGCATCGTGTTCCGATTCCCGAGCTGTCGGGAAAGCTGGCAGGCGTGTGATGGCACGCCGGCGCCGATTCAGCGACGAGCCGTTCGGTCAGACCGTGGAGCGGTTGATGGCCGAGACGGGACACACGTACCGATCACTGGCGGACAAGACGAAGCTCTCGGCCGGCTATCTCAACCACCTCGTGCACGGAAACCGGCCGGTCCCGTCGGACGACGTCATGCGGACGCTCGCGTCGGCACTCGGCGTCGAGGCGGAGCACTTCCGCGAGTACCGGCTACGCGTGATCACCGAGAGGCTCGAGCGAATGCCGGAGCTGATCGACCGGCTCTACCGGCGCTTTGGCAGGTAGCTACGATTCGGCAGTCACGGGGCGTGGCGCAGCCTGGTTAGCGCGCTAGTCTGGGGGACTAGAGGTCCCGAGTTCAAATCTCGGCGCCCCGATCAAAAAGCCGGTATTTCGCGGGCTTTTTCTTTTCAGGACTCAGCCGAAAGACGGCCGCCTGAGCCGCCGGTAGACGTATCCGGAAAACGAGAGAGAGGCCCGTAACAGGCCTCTCTCTTCAAGACGATTTGTGGATGCCGATTACGGCAGGGCTTTGGCGATGTTGTTGATCGCGTTGGAGATCCCGCCCGAAAGGGCTGTGAAGGCCACGATACAAGCGAGGCAGATGACGGCCAGAACCACGCCGTACTCGACCATCGTCTGACCATCTTCGCGATACAGGCGCGAGCGGAGCGCTACGTACAACCCGACGAAGGTCACGATTCGATTCACCCCCTTCCCGGGGTGGACGGCGACTCGGCGGACCGCACGCCGACGGACTTTCCCCGTAGATCGGGTTTTGCGCCGGTCGGCTCGATCCCTCTCTAGGGGCAGGAAAGCAGCCGGGTCTTATGAAA
>VAXU01000183.1 GCA_005885125.1 Actinomycetota bacterium | reverse complement strand
CCGGGACGGTCATGCTGCTGGCGATCGCCGCCATCGCCGCGATCGGCGCGCTCTTTATCCCGACGCTCGTCGACCAGGTATCCGGGTTCGCGAGGAAGGTCCCGGATTACCTCCACGACCTCACGAAGGGGAGAGGACGCCTCGGTTTCCTGCAGACGAAGTACCACCTCGTCGACAAGGCCCGCACCGCGCTGCACGAGGGCGGCGCGAAGAAGCTCTTCGGGCTGACCGGCACGGCGGTCGCGATCACGAAGAGCGTCATCACCGCCGTCGTCGCGACGGTGACGATCGTCTTCATGACGTTCTTCATGCTGCTCGAAGGGCCGTCCTGGGTCGAACGACTCTTCGGGCTCATGCGCCCCCAGTCGCAGAAGCGGTGGCGCGCCGTGGGACACGACATCTACCGAACGGTCGGCGGCTACGTGACCGGGAACCTGCTGATCAGCTTGATCGCCGGCGTCAGCACCGCGATCGTCCTCCTGATCATGGGCGTCCCGTACTGGGTCGCGCTTGGGCTGATCGTCGGAATCCTCGACCTGATTCCGCTTGCGGGCGCGACGATCGCCGGGATCATCATCGCGGTCGTCGCATTCCTGCACTCGATTCCCGCCGGGATCGTGGTCGTCGTCTTCTTCGTCGTCTACCAGCAGGTCGAAAACCATTTGCTGCAGCCGGTCGTCTACGGGCGGACGGTGCAGCTCTCGCCGCTCGCGGTGCTGATCTCTGTGCTGATCGGGGCCGAGCTGGCCGGTGTGCTCGGCGCCCTGGCAGCGATCCCCGTCGCCGGAACGCTCCAGGTGATCCTCGTGGATTTCCTGCGCAGTCGGCGGGCCGCTACCAGCGGCTGACCCGCCAAAGATCCCTCGTTCGGTTCATGTGCATCCCTCGAACGAGGCCGATTTACGAACCATGTCTCGCCGCGGCATCGTCCAGCTGCTGCTGCTCGGCGCGTCCACGGTGGCGCTCTGGACGGCTGCCTTGCCCGCCGGCGCGGTTCCGGGTGGTCGCGCTGTGCCGATGCAGTCGCTCGAGGCCGGCGTCCTCGCCGACGTCAATGCGCTCCGGCGCGCACACGGGATGGGCGCGCTCCGGCTCTCGCCCGCGTTGTCGAACGCCGCGCGCCAGCACTCGATGGAAATGGCCACGCGCGGTTACTTCGCCCACAACTCGGCCAACGGCGCCTCGTTCGACAAGCGGATCGCCCGCTTCTATTCGATCGGCTTCAACCACTTCTGGTCGGTCGGCGAGAACCTCCTGTGGTCGTCGCCCGACGTCGACGCCGCGCACGCTCTGCAGATGTGGATCAACAGCCCGGAGCACAAAGCGATCCTGCTGACCCCCCGCTGGCGCGAGATCGGCCTCTCGGCCGTGCACTCGTCCGGGGCTCCGGGGACCTACGGCGGCCGCGAGGTCACGATCGTGACCGCCGACTTCGGCGTCCGGAAGTAGCCGAAAGTCCGGCCGCTTCTAGCCGTCGAAAGTCCGGCCGCTGCGCGGCCATGACGACTTTTGATGGTGTCTCACGGCCAGCGTTTGTGAGCCGCAGCCGCGCATGTCGCCCGCGGCGGCCAATCTGAATATCTACGAGGCGGGATACCCTGTTCGCCGGCGCCTGTAGCTCAGCGGAAGAGCATCGGACTTCTAATCCGACGGTCGGGGGTTCGAATCCTCCCAGGCGCATCGAGACGGGTTCGGCCCCGCCTCTCGCGCCTTGGGCATTATTGAGCCATAGTTTGAGGTGGGTGGTGCTGCTGCGGCTGCCATCCAGTCGCCGATGACAAGACCGCAGCTCAACAGGGATACGTGAGATGCCGGGCTGGGCCGTTTGGGTCATGGTCGGTGTCTTGGGCTGGATCATTCTGGTTGTGCTGTCTCTCCGTGTTCTCGGGCTCGGACGGGCGTACGACGAGTCTTCGGCCCGCGAAGCCCACAAGCTCATCCGGACGGCGCAACCGGCTCAACCGGTCGAGCCCGTTGTCGTCCCGGAGCGCCGACGCATCCTCGTCGTCGACGACGACGCCGGACTGCGGTTGCTGCTTCGAACCACGCTGACCGCCGACGAGTTCGCGGTCGAGGAGGCGGTCTCCGCTGAGGAGGCGGCCGAGGTCGGCCGGTTCTGGTCGCCAGCCGTCGTGATTCTCGACGTCGGGCTGCCGGGAGTGGACGGGTTCACGTTCTGCCGCGAGTTGAAGCAGAACCCCGCGTACGGGGCCCCGCTCGTCGTTCTGCTCACCGGACAGGACACCACCCCCGAAGAGGTGAGAGCTGCCGGTCCGGACGCGGTGATGCGCAAGCCGTTCAGTCCGCTCGAGCTGATCAGGCTGCTCGACCGTGTAGGCGAGCCTGCACCCGCCCTCGAAGCTGAGCCGGCTGAGGCCGACGCGGAGCAGCTCCTCATCTACGCACGCGACCTCAGTCGCCTCCTCGAGATCGAGCGAGCCCAGCGACGGCTACTCCAGCAGGCGTACAGCCAGACCGCAACCGCCCTTGCCGACGCTCTCGAGGCCAAGGATCCGGTGACCGGCTTGCACGCGCTGCGCGTCCATCGCTACGCGATCGAGCTCACGCGAGCCCTGGATCCCAGCCTGCTCAACGACCCCAGCCTCGAGTACGGCTTCCTCCTCCATGACGTCGGGAAGCTTGGGATTCCGGACACGATTCTGCTGAAGGAAGGGCCGCTGACCGAGTCGGAGCGCCAGGTCATGGAGCGGCACACGCTGCTCGGCGCGCAGATTCTTTCCGGGGTAGCTCTCCTCCACGGCGAGGGCCTCAAGGTCGTGCGGTCGCACCACGAACGCTGGGACGGCACCGGTTATCCCCATGGACTGTCCGGTCGCGAGATCCCGCTCGGCGCGCGCATCTTTGCGCTCGTCGACGCGGTGGACGCAATGACGAACGAGCGACCGTATCGCAGCGGCATGGCCTGGGAGGAAGCGATGGACCAGGTTCTCCTCGAGAACGGGAGGCAGTTCGACCCGCGGGTGGTCGCAGCGTTCGTTGCCCGGGAGCGGCGGATGCGACGGATTTCCGAAGAGCTCGCCGAGGCGGCTGCCTAACCGCCTCGGAGCGTCGGCGACGCTGGGGGAGAGGAAAAGGCCGCTATCCTGACCCTGCTTCGCGGTGGCGGTAGCTCAGTCGGTAGAGCCCCTGGTTGTGGTCCAGGTGGTCGTGGGTTCGAGTCCCATCCGCCACCTAAACCGCGAAAAGTCGCGGCTTCGCCGCTTGACTTTTCGCGGCGGCTTCTGCCGAGGGCGTCAGTGTGCGGGGACGGGCGAAGCCCGCCCCCGCGGCGGCGTAACGAGGACGCGCGGGCGACAGAAACGGGTGCCGCCCGCGCGTCATCACGTGCCGCTAGCTACCCCACGGCCAGACGCCGGAGCGTGTTTCACTACCCCATGGCCACACGCCGGAGCGTGTCTCCATCACGGGACCACCCCCTTTCCGCAGTTGGGAGCACGATGTTGTCACGGGGAAGCGTCCGTTGACTATTTGACTTATGTTGTCGGCCCTGGAAAGGTGAACAAGGTCGGATGTCCGGGGACAGTGCTTTCGAGACCGTCGGCGAGAGACTCAGGCGACTGCGCTCGGCGAAGGGGCTCTCACAACGTGAATTAGCGAGCCCCGGCGTGTCGTACGCCTACATTTCGCGGATCGAAGCGGGGGCACGCACGCCGTCCGTCAAGGCGCTGCGGCTGCTCGCCAAGAAACTCGGCGTGTCGGTCGACTACCTCGAAACCGGGCGCGACCTGCCGGAAGCGCACGAGCGTGAGCTGCGACTTGCCGACGCGGAGCTCCGGCTCCGGCTCGGCGACGATGCCGTTCAGGTCGAGCGCGAGCTCCAAGACATCCTCACCGGAGCACGCGAGGCCGGCGATCAGGCTGCCGAGTCCCGCGCGCTCCTCGCCCTCGGCCTCGTTTCGTCGCAGGCCGGACGGGCTCTCGAGGCGGTCGAACGCCTCGAGGCGGCAATCGCCGGCGAACGAGTCAGCCCGATCTTGCGTCCGGATGTGTATGGAACGCTCGCACAGTCCTACGTTGCGCTCGGCGCGCCGGATCGCGCCGTTTCGTTGCTCGAGCGCTGTCTCGCTGACGTCGCAAAGCGTGCACCTGACGATGTTCATGCGCACGTGCGGTTCGCGACCTTTCTGAGTTACGCGCTGACGGACGCGGGCGACTACCAGCGAGCAGCGGAGGTCGTCACGGAGGCGCTGGCTCGTGCTGATGAGGATGCCGACGCATATACGCGCGTTCGTCTGTACTGGTCGATGTCGCGGCTCGCGGGGATCGAGGGCCAGATGGCCGAGTCACTCGAGTACATCCGGCGGGCGATCACGCTCCTCGAGACAACTGAAGACACGCTGACGCTCGCCCGTGCGCACCTTCTCGCCGCAAACATCGAGTTCGGGCAGGGCGAGAAGACAAGCGCACGACGTCACGTGAAGTTGGCCGAAGCGCTGCTCGGATCGTCCGCCGAGAAACTCGACGTTGGGATGGTCCGCATCCTTCAGGCCCACCTGGAGGACGAGCCCGGCCGGGCGGTCGAGATCGCCCGCGAAGCAGTGGACCTCGTCGGCGAATACAACCCGGCCGAACGCGGAGCCGCGGTGTGGGCCTTGGCCGGCGGCCTGGCGCGGCAGGGCAAAACGGATGCGGCCAGCGATGCGTACGGCGTGGCCGTCGACCTCCTCGCCGTCCACGGACGCCGCACCGACGCCGCCGTCGCCTGTCGCGAATGGGCCGAACTGCTGCGCACGGCCGGACGGATCGACCAGGCGGATCGAGTCCAGAGCCGCGCCGAGACCCTTGGCGCGGTCTCCTCCTCCTGAACTGAATCCGCCGCCGATGCCGGCTTTGCCGGCGTCGGCCGCCGCGGCCGGCCTTCAGAGCAACCGACCGAAGTCGTCATGGCTCGGCGCCAGCCGAGCCGGACTTCGGTCGGCGATGGCCCCGGGAGGAGTCGAACCTCCGCGCGCAGCTTCGAAGGCTGCCGCTCTATCCGCTGAGCTACGGGGCCCCGGAAGAGAGGGTAACCGTCGGCGGCCGGAGGTACGGCCGCCCGATCCGTCAGGCCCGGATTCGCTCGCCGCGCGGGTCGAAGAGAGGGTCCTCCGCGACCTCGCCGGCGATCCACTCGCCGAAGATCTCGACCTCGACCGGTTGGCCGGGGATCACGCTCGCGCCGGGCAGATATGCGTACGCGATCGAGCGTTCGACGGTGTAGCCGAAGCCTCCGCTCGTGACGCGGCCGACGATCCGGCCGTCGACGCGCACCGGCTCCGAGCCGAGGGCGACCGAGCGCCCGTTGCCGAGGACGACACACGCCAGCCGGCGCTCCGGCTCCTGCCGCTCGAGGAGCGCCGCCCGTCCGATGAAGTCCCCCTTGTCGAGCTTGACGGCGAACCCGAGGCCTGCCTCGTACGGGCTCTCGTCGGGCGTGATGTCGGCGCCCCAGACGCGGTAGCCCTTCTCGAGCCGGAGCGAGTCGATCGCCTTGTAGCCGCCGGCGACGAGCCCGTGGTCGCGTCCCGCTTCCCACAGGACGTCCCAGAGTCGCAGACCGAATTCCATCGGGCAGTAGAGCTCCCAGCCGAGCTCGCCGACATAGGTCACGCGCAGTGCCAGACACGGGACCGGCCCGATCGAGAGCTCGCGCGCGCGCATGTACGGGAACGAGAGATCGTCGCCTGTCACCGACCCGACGATCTCGCGTGCAGCCGGCCCCCAGATACCGAAGCACGCGTACTTCGATGTGACGTCGTCGACGGAGACGGAACCGTCCTCGGGCGCGTGTTCCCGGATCCAGGCGAGGTCGTGCTGCCCGAACGCGGTCCCGGTGACGATGCGGAATCGCTCTTCGGCGACTCGGGTGACGGTGAAGTCGCATTCGATTCCACCGCGAGGGTTGAGCATTTGCGTGTACGTGATCGCGCCGACGTCACGGGCGACGCGGTTGTCGCAGAGCTGCTCGAGGAACCCGGCTGCGCCCTCGCCGGCGATCTCGATCTTCGCGAAGGACGTCTCGTCGAAGAGCGCCGCCGTCTCTCGACACGACCGATGCTCGGCGCCGATCGCAGGTGACCACAGCTGCCCCGCCCATCCGCGCGGTCGAAGCGACTCGTCGCCGCGCGCAGCGTTCGGCTCGAACCAATTGGCACGTTCCCAGCCGGACTTCTCGCCGAACGCCGCACCGAGCTTGTGCAGACGTAGATACGCGGGCGACAGGCGGAGCGGCCGTCCGGCGGTGCGTTCGTGTCCCGGGTACTTGACGTCGTAGTACGTCGAGTACACCTCGACTGTCCGCGCGAGCGTGTACTCGCGACTCCGGTAGTGCCGGCCGAAGCGGCGCGAGTCCATCTCCCAGACGTCGAGACTCGGCACGCCATCGACGATCCACTCGGCGACGAGCTTCCCCATCCCGCCCGCGCCGGCGAGCCCGTGCGCGCAGAAGCCCGCCGCGATCCAGAACCCGCGCACGTCGCTCGGGCCGAGGATGAACTCGGCGTCCGGCGTGAACGCCTCGGGCCCGTTGATGAGACGGACGACCTCCATGTCTGCGAGCGCGGGAACGCGCACGAGTGCGTTCGTCATCAGCTCCTCGAACCGCGGCCAGTCCTCCTCGAGCAGCCTGCCGTTGAAGTCCTGGGGAATCCCGTCGAGGCCCCACGGCGCCGGGTGCCGCTCGTACCCGCCCATGACGAGGCCGCCCGACTCGCCGCGGAAGTAGACGAGGAGCGACGGGTCGCGCATCGTGGGGAGGTCGAGCGGGAGATCGGCGGGGCGCGTGACGAGGTACTCATGCGCCATCGGGATCACGGGAACGTTGACGCCGGCGAGCCGCCCGATCTCGCCGGCGAAGATCCCACCCGCGTTGACGACGACCTCCGTCTCGATGGAGCCTTTGTCGGTCTCGACTCTGGTCACGCGCCCGCGGTCAACGTGAACGGCCGTGACACGCGTGTGGGTCGCGATCTCGGCGCCGCCTCGACGTCCGCCCTCCGCGAGCGCGAACGTGAGCTGGCTCGGATCGATGTAGCCGTCCGTCGGGAGGTAGGCGGCGCCGAGGACACCGTCGGCCGACATCGGCGGGAAGTGCTCCTTCGCCTCGTCCGCGGAGATCAGCTCGAGCGGCAGGCCGAACGTCTTCGCCCAGCCGGCCTGGCGTGCCAGCTCCTCCATCCGTTCCCGCGAAGAGGCGAGTCGGAGCGAGCCGACCTCGCGCCAGCCCGTCTCGAGCTCAACCTCGGACCCGAGCGTGCGGTAGAGCTCGACCGAGCTCATCATCATCTTCGTCAACGAGAGCGAGCCGCGGAGCTGCCCCACCAGCCCGGCCGAGTGGAAGGTCGAGCCGCTGGTCAAATCGGCCCGCTCGACGAGGACGACGTCGTCCCAGCCGAGCTTCGTCAGCCAATAGAGAACGGCGCAGCCGCCGACGCCGCCACCGATTACGACCGCACGCGCGCTCGCCCGCACCGTGCGAATCTATCCCGCCTTGCAACTTGACTTCGCCCGCGCAGCGTCGTACAACCGGCGCGCGGCGGCAAGTATCAACGAACTCAGAGGGAGGCGTGCATGGCGGAGCCGGTTCTTCCGAGAAGCGCCAGGGTGATCGAGGACGACACGAAACAGCTTCACAGCCTCGGTTACGCCCAGGAGTTGTTCCGGTCGATGGGCGGGTTTCAGAACTTCGCGATCTCGTTCACGATCATTTCGATCCTCGCGGGCTGCCTGACGTCGTACACGATCGCGTACAACCAGGGGGGCCCGGTCGCGATCACCTGGGGCTGGCTGATCGTCGGCCTGTTCTGCACGCTCGTCGCACTGGCGATGGGCGAGATCGCATCGAAGTACCCGACGGCCGGCGGTCTGTACTTCTGGGCGTCGAAGCTCGGCAGCCCGGCGTGGGGCTGGTTCACGGGCTGGTTCAACCTCGTCGGCCAGATCGCCGTCACGGCCGCGATCGCCTACGGGTGCTCGATCTTCATGACGGCGCTGCTGAACCTGCTGTGGAACTATCCGACGTCGGACGGCTGGCTGTACTTCACGTACGGGATGATCTTGCTCGGCGCCGGGCTGATCAACATGTTCAAGGTGCAGATCACCGCGGCCTTGAACACCTTCTCGGCATGGTGGCACATGGTCGGCGTGCTCCTGATCGTCGGGATCCTGATCGCGGTCCCCGACCATCACCGTTCGGTCGGCTACGTCTTCGGGCAGACGATCAACAACTCCGGATTCGGCGGCCAGAGCTGGACGCACGGAATCTTCATCTACGTCTTCCTCACCGGTCTGCTGATGGCGCAGTACACGATCACCGGGTACGACGCGTCGGCGCACATGAGCGAGGAGACGCGTCAGGCGTCGATCGGCGCGGCGTGGGGAATCGTCATGTCGGTCGTCGTCTCGGTGATCTTCGGCTTCCTCCTGCTCGTGGCCGTCACGTTCGCAATCCCCTCGGCGAAGGGGCCCGCGGACGCAGGCGTCTTCATCGTCCGCTCGATCTGGGAAGGCGCGATGGGTAGGCGATGGGCCGAGTTCCTGCTCTTCATCGCGGTCGTCGCGCAGTGCTTCTGCACGATCGCGTCCGTCACCTCGGCGTCGCGGATGATGTTCGCGTTCTCCCGCGACCGAGCGGTTCCCGGACACCAGATCTGGCGGCGGGTGTCCAAGGCCGACCGCGTGCCGATCTTCACGGTCTGGGGGATCTGCTGCCTCTCGTTCCTCCTGGTCGTGCCGTCGCTGTGGTTCGGCTACACGGGCTACGTCGTCGCGACGTCGATCGCCGTCATCGGGCTGTACATCGCATTCGTCCTACCGATCATCCTGCGCCTGCGCGCCGGTGAGAGCTTCGAACGCGGCGCCTGGCACCTCGGTCGGCACTACAAGTGGATCGACTGGCTCGCGATCCTCTGGATCGGGTTCATCT
>VAXU01000163.1 GCA_005885125.1 Actinomycetota bacterium | reverse complement strand
TGCGGTCGCAGAGCTCTTGGCCGTCGGCGTGCCGCGGCGGCGCGCTGCCGAGATCGTCGCGCGTCTCACCGGTGCGTCTCGGAACGAGCTCTACCGCCGTACTTTGTAGCCAGTATTGACAACGGCGAGCCTCGCCGGTACCGTCGATCCCGTTCGCCGTTCTGACAACGAAGGAGGTTCTCCATGCGCCGATTCGCGGTCGTGCTGCTCTGCGTCCTTGCTCTTCCCGCGTCTGCCCGTGCGTGGACGTGGCCTGTAGACGGGCCCGTGCTGCGTCCTTTCGCCTTCGATCCAGCGCATCCATACGCGGGTGGCCAGCACCGCGGGATCGACATCGGCGCAGCGGAGGGCACACCCGTGCACGCGCCGGCCGACGGAACCGTCACTTTCTCCGGCTCGGTTCCGGGTGGCGGTAAGACGATCGCGATCGAGACGCCGTTCGGGTACTCAGCAACGCTCCTCCACCTCGGCTCGATCGCCGTCGCGCGCGGCGCACCGGTGACAGAGGGTGCGATCGTCGGGACAACCGGCGCGGAGTCGTTCGTGTACTTCGGGCTGCGCGTCGCGGGCAACTCTCAGGGCTACGTCGACCCGCTCCTCTTCTTGCCTGCGCCGGTCGAGCAGACGTCGAGCGCGGCAGTCGAGCCCGTGCCGGCGTCGGTCGCTCCGCCCAGCGACGTCGCTCCCGCCGCGGAACAAGCTGTTTCCGAACAGCCGGCGCCGCCGGCTGCTGCAACCGAGCCGGCGCCCACGTCGGTCACGGCCGAGACGGCCACGCCGTCCGAACCTGCGGCCGCTGCGGCCGAGCTGGCTCGAGTGCCTGAAACGCCGTCGACGTCCGTTGAAGCGGAGGCGACGAGCTCCGCGGCGTCGGCTGCACCCGCAGCGGTGCCCGTGCCGGCGCCAGTCTCGGTTTCGGAGACGACAGGCGCCGCTAGCCCATTCGAGGCGGCACCGGCGGAGGAGGCTGTGACGTCCGAGTCCGCGGGCGGTATCGAGTCGATCGCGAACGACGCTCCGCTCGCAGTCGACGTTCCGTCGCCGGCGTCGCCGCGCGTGCTCGAAACCGCCGACGACCTCGTGCCCGATCATTCGATCGACTCCTTGACCGAAGGCTCAGCTCCGATCTCGTCAACGGAGGCCGCGACCACGCCGGCTCTGGCTGCGGGAAGGTCGGCGCACCGATCGGTGACATCGCTCGCGCCGGTGGTGATCCCTCACCTCCAACTGAGGACTCACGCGCGGTTGTCGCCCACGCCGTCGGCGGCGGAAACCTCGAGCAACAGGCCGCACCACGTCCTGCCCACGATCGCAGCCGCGCTCTGTGCGTTGCTGGCGGCGGCTCTGATCCACCGCCGATTCCGAGGCAAGCGGCAACCGCCTCGTATCATCGGTGACAGCAGAGCGTTCGAACAGGAGCCGACCGTTGGAGAAGCGGCAGCGCAACAAGGTCCTCGTCGCGCCGGCGTGGCCGTACGCGAGCGGGCCGCGGCATCTGGGCCACGTGGTCGGCTTCGCGGTGCCCGCGGACATCTTCGCGCGGTACCACCGGCTCAAGGGCAACGACGTCCTGATGGTGAGCGGGACGGACGAGCACGGCACGCCGACGATGGTCGCTGCCGACAGGGAGGGCGTCTCGCCGCGTGAGATTGCCGATCGCTACAGCCGAGCGACGCGCGAGGATCTGCGTGATCTCGGGATCACGTACGACTGCTTCACGCGCACCACCACGCGCAACCACGCGCGCGTGACCCAGGACCTGTTCCGCACGCTCTACGAGCACGGCTGGCTGATCGAGCAGACGACCCTGGGAGCGTTCTCCGCGGCGACTGGAAACACCCTTCCGGATCGATACATCGAGGGCACGTGTCCGATCTGCGGGTTCCCGGAAGCGCGCGGCGATCAGTGCGACAACTGCGGAAACCAGCTCGATCCGGTCGACCTGATCAACCCTCGTTCGATCATCGACGGCTCGACGCCTGAGTTCCGCGAGACGAAGCACCTCTTCCTCAACCTGCCCGCGTTCGCGGATCGATTACGTCCGTGGATCGAATCGAAGACGCACTGGCGTCCGAACGTCCGGAACTTCTCGCTCGCACTCGTCGACGGGCTGAAGCCGCGGGCGATGACACGCGACATCGACTGGGGCGTCCCCGTGCCGGTCGAGGGCTATCCGGAGGAGACGAAACGAATCTATGTGTGGTTCGACGCCGTGATCGGGTACCTGAGCGCGGCGGTCGAGTGCGCCGCGAACCGCGGGGAGCCCGACTCGTGGCGCGAGTGGTGGCAGACCCCCGACGCCCACCACGCGTATTTCATGGGCAAGGACAACATCGTCTTCCACACGATCATCTGGCCGGCGATGCTGCTCGGCTACGGCAGGGGCGGTGCGCTCGGCGCCGGCACGCCTCTGCACCTCCCGGACGACGTCGTCGCCAGCGAGTTCCTGACCATGGAGGGCAAGCAGCTCTCGACCAGTCGTGCGGTGGCGATCTACGTGCGCGACGTGCTCGACCGGTACGACCCGGACCCGGTGCGCTACTTCCTCACGGCCGGCGGCCCCGAGCTGCAGGACACGGACTTCACGTGGGCCGAGTTCGTCCGTCGCAACAACGACGAGCTGCTCGCGAACTGGGGAAACCTCGTCAACCGGACACTGACCAACGCCTATCGCAATTTCGGGTCTGTCCCGCTTCCCGGCGAGCTCACTGACGCCGACCGTGCGGTGCTCGACGGCGTCGCCGCGGGGTTCGAGAGCGTGGGGGAGCTGATCGAGCAAGAACGATTCAGGAACGCTCTCGCCGAAGCGATGCGCGTGTCCAGCCTTGCGAACCAGTACATCTCGGACCAGGCTCCCTGGGCCGTGATCAAGTCAGATAGCGAGCGTGCGGGAACGATCCTCTATGTCGCGCTGCAGTGCGTCGACAATCTCAAGATCCTGTTCACGCCGTTCGTCCCGTTCAGCTCGCAGACGCTGCACGAGCTGCTCGGCTACGACGGCTGGCTCGCGGGCCCCCTCGAGCTCCGCGACATCGTCGAGGACGACGGCTCCACGCATCCGATCCTGACCGGAGAGTACGAGTCCTGGGTGGGGGCGTGGGCGCCGAGCGAGCTTCCGGCCGGACAGCAGCTCGGCGAGCCGCGGCCGCTGTTCAAGAAGCTCGAGCCGAGCGTCGTCGAAGAGGAGCTCGCGCGCATGGCCTCCTCGTGATCGACACGCACGCGCACCTCGATGCGCTGGAGGACGCCACGGGCGCACTCGAACGAGCGCGTGCCGCCGGCGTGCAGCGCGTGATCGCGATCGGATCGGGGCTCGTCTCCGCCCGGGCGACGCGCGAGATCGCGGAGCGGGAGGACGGGGTGTACGTCGCCGCCGGCGTCCATCCTCACCAGGCGGCGGACGGGGAAGACCCGCGGCGCGTGGTCACGGCCGAGGCCGTTGCCGTCGGCGAGATCGGGCTCGACTTCTTCCGCGACTACGCGCCGCGAGACGAGCAACGCCGCGTCTTCGCCGCGCAGCTCGACCTTGCCGCCGAGCTCGGGAAGCCGGTCGTGATCCACAGTCGCGCCGCGGCCGACGAGACCGCGCAGATGCTCGACGGGTTCCGAGGCAAGGTCCTCCTCCACTGCTTCTCGTCACCGGAGCTCTTGCCCGTCGCCCTCGACCGCGGCTACTACGTGTCGTTCGCCGGCAATGTGACCTACCCGAAGGCGGACGACCTCCGCGAGGCGGCGACACGTGTTCCTGCCGGGCTGCTGCTCGCTGAGACCGACTGCCCGTACCTCTCGCCGCAACCCGTGCGCGGGAGGCCCAACGAGCCGGCACACGTCGTGCACACCGTCGCCGCGCTCGCGGAAGCCCGCGGCGAGGCCGCCGACGAGCTCGCGGCGCAGATCGACGCGAACGCCGCCGCACTCTTCTCGCTCCCATGAACGCTTTCGCGAAGAAGCAGCTGGGCCAGCACTTCCTCGTGGACGACAACATCCTCGGCGTGATCGGGCGGCTCGCCGAGCTGGAGGCGGACGACGTCGTGCTCGAGATCGGGCCGGGCCTCGGCGTCCTCACGACGTATCTCGCCGATCGCGTCGAGCGGGTCTACGCGGTCGAGCTCGACCGCTCGCTCGAGTCTCAGCTGGGCGAACGGCTCGCGGGCAGACCGAACGTCGAGCTCCGGTTCGGCGACGCGCTCGAGCTCGACCTCGCGGCCGCGGCTCCCGGCGCACGGAAACTCGTCGCCAACCTGCCGTACAACGTCGCGACGCCGATCATCGTCGAGAGCCTCGACCGGCTGCCGGAGCTCGAGCTCTGGTGCGTGATGCTCCAGCGTGAGGTTGCCGACCGGCTGTTCGCACGGCCGTCGACGAAGGCGTACGGCGCCGTGTCGGTGCTCGTGCAGCTGACCGCGGAGCGAACGGGGTTTCACGCGGTCGGACGCACGGTGTTCCGGCCGCAGCCCAAGGTCGACTCCGCACTTGTCGCGTTTCGGCGGACGGGTCTTCTCCGGGACTACGCTCGCGTCAAGCGCGTCGTCGAGGCGTCGTTTGCGCACCGCCGCAAGACGCTCGCGAATTCGGTCGAGCTCAGCGGGCTCGCCGCGCGAGCGGACGCCGTCCGCGCTCTCGAAACGGTTGGCCGTCCTCCCGCGACGCGTGCGGAGGAGCTCCCGCCGCCGGAGTTCGTCACGCTCGCACGGGCACTTCCGTGAAGCGAGGCGTCGCGGCGGCGAAACTCAACCTCGCGCTCGTCGTCGGCCCGCGGGGTCCGGACGGCATGCACGAGGTCGCGACCGTGTATCAGCGCATCGCGCTCGCGGATCGCGTCGAGGTGCGTGTTGCCGAGCGCACGGAGGTCACCGGCTTCGCCGGCGACACGCTCGTGGCACGCGCCTTGGGAGAACTGACCGCGAACGGCGACGTCAAGCTCGCCGCCCGGATCACGAAGCGCATACCGGTCGCCGCGGGTCTCGGCGGCGGCAGCGCCGACGCCGCCACGGCGCTGCGCCTGGGCAACGAGCTCCTCAGCAAGCCGGTGTCCACAGGCCGACTCGACGAGCTCGGAGCGCGGCTCGGTGCCGACGTGCCCTTCTTCCTTCGCGACGGCCCGCAGCTCGGCACGGGTACCGGCACGGAGCTCCAGCCGATCGAGCTTCCCCAGGACTACTGGATCCTGCTCGTCCTTCCGCGCGGCGCGACGAAGGGCTCGACGGCGGACGTCTACCGGCGATTCGACGAGCGCAACGGCGCGGACCGCTTCGAGGAACGCCGCGCGGCGCTCGTCGACGCGCTGCATGCGGTCGGCCGTCCACGCGACCTTGCCACGCTGCCGCCGAACGACATCGCCTCGTCGCCGCTTGCCGAGGAGCTCCGCGCCCTCGGCGCCTTCCGCGCGGACGTGACCGGGGCGGGCCCGGCGGTGTACGGCCTGTTTCACCATCGCGACGCCGCGACCCGGGCGGAAAGTCGGATCGCACGGCAGGGGCGAACATGGCTCACGGTACCGGCGTGGTACGTTTGACGTCGTGTTGCGCGAGCATCCCGTGATCGAGGCACACTCCTCTCGCGCAAGCCGCTGGTTGCGGGAGCGTCGCTTGCGCCTCGCGCTCTGGATCGCCGTTCTCGAGGGAATCGTCGTCGCCGTTCGCGGCGACATCTCGCGGTGGACGGTGGTCGTGATCGCCGCGCTCGTCTTGCTCCTGTACATGTCGCTGCGCGAGCGCATCAACTGGGATGCGGGTCGTCAGATCCTGTGGATCGTGGCCGCGTCGCAGGTGATGGCCCTGCTCGTCGTCATCCTCGCGTTCGTGGTGGGCGTGATTGCCCTCGTGCTCGTCGGACTGTTCGCCATTGTCGCCCTCGTCTACCTTTTCTCGGACCTTCGCCGCACGTAGCTCTGGGGCGTAGCCGTCCGCAACGCCTCCGAAGTGCTGCCACACTCCAAGCGACACGTGCGTTGGTGGGGCGTAGCCAAGTGGTAAGGCAGCGGGTTTTGGTCCCGCGATCCCAGGTTCGAATCCTGGCGCCCCAGCCTTGACCGGCAGACTCGCAGCCGTTGTCATGGCCGCGGGACAGGGGACTCGGATGAAGTCCGCGACTCCGAAGCACCTCCATCCGCTGCTCGGACGCAGGCTCGCCGACTGGGCCGTGGAGGCCGTGCGCCCGCTCGGTGTCAAACCGCTCGTCGTCGTCGCTTCACCCGCTGCCGCCGATGCCTTCGACGGCGTCATCGTCGCCGTGCAGCACGAGCCCCTCGGCACCGGCGACGCCGTCCGATCCGCGAAACCGTTCGTCGGGGACGCAGACGCGGTGCTGATCGTCTCGGCCGACCATCCGCTCCTGACTCCCGGCCTGCTGCGCCGACTCGTGGACGAGCATCGCGACTCAGACGCGTCCGCGACCGTCCTGTCGTTCGAGCCGGCGGACCCGCGCGCGTACGGCCGTGTCGTCCGGAACGGCAACGGCTCGCTGGAAGCGATCGTGGAGGCCAGGGATGCGACCGAGGAGCAGCTCGCGATCCGCGAGGTCAACTCGTCGATCTACGTGTTCGAGACCGGCAGGCTCTGGCCCGCGCTCGACCGCCTGGAGCCGAAGAACGTCCAGGGCGAGCTGTATCTGACCGACGCCGTGCGCTTCATGGTCGAAGACGGCGACAATGTGAGCGTGATGAAGGCGCCCGACCCCGACGAGATCGAAGGCGTGAACACGCGGGTCGAGCTGGCCGACGCGGCGGCCGCTTTGCGGGAGCGCGTGAACCGGGAGCACATGCTCGCCGGCGTCACGATTGTCGACCCCCAGACGACGTGGATCGACGCCGAGGTCGAGCTCGAGGCGGACTGCACGATCCATCCGTTCACCGTGCTGCGCGGTCACACCCGCGTCGCCGCCGGTGCGCAGGTCGGACCGCACGTCGTCGCGGTCGACGCGGAGATCGGCCGTGACGTCCTGGTCGGCCCGTTCTGCTACCTCCGTCCCGGGACGACACTCGCTGCCGGAGCAAAGGCGGGAACCTTCGTCGAGCTCAAGAACGCGCAGGTCGGCGAGCGCACGAAGGTGCCGCACCTTTCCTACCTCGGTGACGCCGAAGTCGGGGCGGACACCAACATCGGTGCGGGCTCGATCACGGCGAACTATCCCCATGAGCCCGGCCGCCCGAAGGGCAAGACCACGATCGGCCGCAACGTCAGGACCGGCATCCAGAATGGGTTCCAGGCGCCGGTCGAGATCGGGGACGACGCATGGATTGCGGGTGGTTCGTACATCACCGATGATGTGCCTCCCGAATCTCTGGCAGGGTTCCCGCCTCGGCAGGTCACGAAAAAGGGATATCTCCGTCGAAAGCGCGACAACAACTGAGCTGACACGCCTGCCTGGGCTCGAGGTCGCCGAGACGAAGGCGGAGCTCCGGCCCGAGCACTGGATCGAGCGCGGTCCGTCGAAGCGGCTGATGCTGTTCTCGGGCCGCTCGCATCCAGAGCTGGCGCAGAGGATCGCCGAGAAGCTGGGCATCCAGGTGGGCGACGTGTCATTGCGTTCGTTCGCGAGCGGCGAGACCTACTGCCGGTACGAGGAGTCGATCCGCGGCGCCGACCTGTTCATCGTCCAGACGAGCTCACCGCCCGTCGACCAGCACCTGATGGAGCTCTTGATCATGGTCGACGCCGCGAAGCTCGCGTCCGCCAAGCGCATCACTGCGGTGCTGCCGCTCTTCCCGTACTCGCGGCAGGACAAGAAGTCCCGCCCGCGCGAGCCGATCACCGCCAAGCTCGTGGCGGAGATGATCCAGTCCGCCGGCGCCGACCGAGTGCTGACGATGGACCTCCACGCGGGGCAGGTGCAGGGGTTCTTCGAGGTGCCGGTCGACCACATGACGGCGCTGCCGATGCTCGCTCAGTACTTTCGCGACCTCGGCCTGCCCGAGGAGCTGGTCGCGGTCGCGCCCGACACCGGCCGCACGCGCCTGGCGAGCAAGTTCGCCGAGATGATCGGCGGCGACCTCGCCGTCCTCCAGAAGGACCGGCCCGCACACAACGTAGCTCACATCACGAACGTCATCGGCGACGTCGACGGCAAGTGCGCGGTGATGACCGACGATATGGTCGACACCGCGGGGACGCTCGTCGCCGGCGCGCAGTTCCTCAAGGAGCGCGGCGCCAAGAAGGTCTATGCGTGCGCCACGCACGGCATCTTCTCGCCGCCGGCGATCGAGCGGATCGAAGAGAGTCCGCTCGACAGCGTCGTCGTCACCGACACAGTTCCGATCGATCCGCTCACGAAGCCGGAACGCGTGACCGTTCTGACGGTCGCGGACATCCTCGCCGAGACGATCCACAACGTCTTCGCGGACGACTCCGTCTCCGCGATCTTCGGCGACATGAACGCCCTGTTCTAACCAAGGGTCAGACCAAGGTTCAGCCCCTCGGGTCTGACCCGCTTTTCGGTGCCGAGTCCCGCCCGGGATCAACCTGCACATCCGCAAGTAGCTACACTTCCGCGCCGGTATGGCCGGCGAACGGATGAAATTGCAGGTGCACGAGCGTGAGCGGCGAGGCTCCGCCGACGCTCGGCGGCTTCGCCGCCAGGGCTTCATCCCGGGCGTCCTCTACGGGAAGGGCAAGGCCTCGCACGCGATCTTCGTACCCGAGCGCGAGCTGCGCCACGTCCTGACCGGGTCGAGCGGCTTGCACGCGATCCTCGACGTGGTGCTCGAGGGCCAGTCGACGACGCACGCCTCGATCCTGAAGGACTTCCAGCAGGATCCGATCCGCGGCCACATCTCGCACATCGACCTCCAGGAAGTGCGGCTCGACCAGCCGATCCAGGCTTCGGTGAACGTGCAGCTCGTCGGCGAGCCGGAGGGCGTGAAAGAGGGCGGCGTCCTCTCCCAGGTGCAGCGTGAGATCAACGTCGAGGCCCTGCCGATGGAGATCCCCGAGCACATGGAGCTGGACGTCAGCGGCATGGCGATCGGGGACACGTTGCGTCTCGCCGACCTCCCGGAGCGCGAGGGCGTCAAGTACCTCGACAATCCCGAGGAGACCGTGCTCGCGACGGTGACGCTCCCGACGCGCGTCGAGGAGCCGGAACCCGAAGTCGAGGAGGGCGAGGAAGGCGAGGTGCCCGAGGGCGAGGTTCCGCCCGAGGAACAGCCCGAGGGCGCGGCCGAGCAGGCAGCCGAGCCGTCCGCGGACGCTGGCGGCGAGCCCGGAACCACCGAGGGCTAAGGCGCCATGCGCCTCCGGTGGCGCCGGGGCGACCGTGCCTCGTCGCTCGACCTGCTCGCCGTCGGCCTCGGCAATCCTGGTCGCGAATACGCGCGACACCGGCACAACGTCGGCTGGATGGTCGTCGAGGAGCTCGCGCGGCGGCACGGAGTCTCCTGGAAGGGAAGGTTCTCCGGCCAGCTCGCCGAGGTGCGCGTCGACGGGCACCGTGTCGCGCTGTTCAAGCCGGAGACGTTCATGAACGAGTCGGGGCGGGCCGTCGGCGCGGCGGCGCGCTTCTACAAGCTCGACCCGGACGCGATCCTCGTCGTCCACGACGACATCGACCTCGAGCCCGGGCGGTTGCAGGCGCGCCTCGGCGGCGGGCTCGCCGGTCACAACGGTCTGCGCTCGATTGCCTCGCACCTCGGCACGCAGGACTTCCTGCGGCTGCGCGTGGGCGTGGGACGCCCGGGCCGCGGCGACCCCCGACCGCCTGCCGACTACGTCCTGTCGCCGTTCACGCCGGAGGAGGACGCGGACGATCTCGTCGCCCGCGCAGCCGACGCCGTCGAGGCCCTCGACGCGGAAGGTCTCGAGCGAGCGCAGGCGAAGTTCAACTAACCGTCAGTTGTACGGCCAAGGGTCAGACCCGCCCGAGGGTCTGACCCTTTTTGGTGGTCAACGTCCGGTTCACGCTGCGTGCAACCCATGATCACGCGGCGCTCCCGACCTGACTGAAAACACCACGGTCTGACCCCAGGTGTAACGAGAATGTGACTCTTCTTCCACAGGCCTCAGCCCGTCCTGCGCGCCCACGAGCCACGCCTTAGCTCCCCGCGCCTTCCGTGACCTCGACGAAACTCGGCGCCGTGCGAATCGAGCGGCTCGCCGTCGTGACCACAGCGAGCACGACGAATCCCGCCAGCAGGAACGTCACCGTCGTGCGCGCGGAGAACGATCCGAGCAACAGGCCGGCGACGACCGGTCCGAGCGGCAAGCCGAGGAGCGCCAGCGAGCGCGCGACGCTGTTCACGCGTCCCTGCAGCCGATCGGGAACGATCGCGACGCGATACCCGATGATCATCGCGTTCACCGTCGGGTTGAAGAAGACGAACGGCGCGGTGCCGGCTACGAGGACGAAGACATTGGGCTCGACGACGTACGCGGCGATCGTCAGGGCCAGCCAGCTCGAGCCCACGAGAATCGTCCGCATGGACAGCAGCTTGTGGAAACGCGGCGCCGCGACGGATCCCGCCAACGAGAGCGCGCCCCACACGGCGAGCAGTCCGCCGATCGCGGCCGAATGCAGTCCCTGCCGTCGGGCCGCGACGATCAGCGTCAACTCGAGCGCGCCGAAGGCGAAGTTCGTGCCCACGAACAGTAATGCGCAGGTGCGGAGAAACGTGTGCCGCCAGAGCCACGCAAACCCCTCCGCGATCTGCGCCCGCAGCTTCCGCGTGTCGATCTCCTCGCGTTCCTCCTGAAACGGCGTGCGCATGGCGAGGAGCGTGCCCGTCGAGAATGCGTAGGAGACCGCGTCGACGAGGAACGGCAACGAGCGGCCGACCCCGAACAGGAATCCCCCGAGCGGCGGCCCGGCGAGGTAGACGCTCGACAGGCGTGCCTGCTCCGTCGCGAATGCACGCTGCAACTGCGGCGTCGGGACGACCGACCGAACGGCGCCGATCTCGGCGATGTTGAAGAACACGAGCATCGACCCTTCGACGAACGCGACGATCGGGATCTGCGCGAACGAGAGCCGGCCCATCGCGGCGACCACGCCGAGGCTCGCGAGCGCGACCACGCGGACGACATCGGAGACGATCATCACGTGCTTGCGGTTCCAGCGGTCGACGACGACACCGGCCGGAAGCGCGAACAGCACCCACGGGATGAGCCGCGCGAAGCCGGTGAGGCCCGCCTTGGCCGGCGAATGCGTCAGCGCGAGGACGAGCAGCGTGTACGCGACCCCCGACGCCTCCGAACCGACGGTTGAGAGCGCCTGCCCGGTCTGCAGGAGCACGAAGTCGCGGTTCCGCCGCAGCGGCAGCAGGTCGGCCATCGCGCGAGCGTAACGGCTGTTTCCAGCTGTTGACTTCTGTCTTCGGGAATGGTACGACCGCTGGAGCGATGCCGAATGCGATCCGGCAGTCTGCGAAGGGCTTCACCGTCGGCACGATGGGGCTCGGCCTTCGTAGCGGCGCGCAGGGCGACGTCAAGCACGACGTCCACGACGGCGACACGGTGATCACGCGCGCGCTCGACAACTTCGGCGTCCGCTTCCTCGGCATCGACGCGGCTGAGGAGAGCTTCCCGCTGCCCGGGAAGAAGCTCCCGTTCACGAAGATCTCCGATCCGAAGTGGGAACAGGCGCTCGCCGATCCCTTCACTCCGGCCTGGGACACGCCGCTCGAGCCTGCCCTGCAACAGGACATCGCGGCCCGTCTGCATGGCGGCGGGGCGGCGGCCAACCACGCCGAGTTCGCCGACAAAGCGCTCGAGGCGCTGACGCAGGAGGTGTCGGCCGACCAGCAGACGCTTGGAAAGAGCGACGCGGACTTCCGTTTCTTTCTCGCGTTCGCGTACGACATCGTCGACCGCTACGGAAGGCTGCTCTGCTACCTGCATCCCGATCTGCCGAAAGATGCGCCGAAGCAACTGTCCTACAACGAGCGGTTGCTCGAAGCCGCCCAGGTGATCCCGTACTTCATCTGGCCGAACGTCGATCCGTTCGTGCACTTCGCGTTCGGAAAGACCGGGTCGATCCAGGATGCGATTCCGAAGCCCGACGAGGTCGACAAGCTCGTGCAGAAGTCGCCGAAGCTGAAACGCGCCCGCGAATGGGTGGCGGCGGCGCGGCAGGCGGGGAAAGGCGTGTACAGCCACACGGACAAGCTGCGGCTCCTGCCTTTCGAGCTGCGCTTCATTTCTCGCAAACGGCCGCCGGATCGCTGGGTGCTCGACCTGTCCTCGGATGCGGGCGTGCTGCTCGCGCCGCAGAGCTACTTCAAGGTGCCGCATCTGGAGGACCGGCTGTTCGTGCCGCCCGAGTTCGTCGCGCTGTTCGAACGGGTGGGCTGGACGATGGAGGCGGGCGCCGCCGTCCCCGGCAGCGCGCTCGCGGTCTAGCCGAACACGGCGCGGGCTACGATGGCCCACAGCCGAACCGGCGCGGTTCGGCCTTTAGTCATGGACCGTCCGATCCTGCATCCACTCGCAGCCGAGCTTCGCGAGAGCGAGCGTCTCAGCGCCTTCGCCGAGGCGTTGCCCGCCGCTGCGCGGGTGTCCGAGCCGGCGCTGCCGCTCCTGCTCGCAGCGCTCCACGAGCAGCTCGGCCGCGGGCTCGTCCTGCTCATGCCCGAGGACGCGGACGCGCGCGACGCAGCCGAGGGGGCGGCCTGGTTCCTCGGCGACGAGCACGTCGCGCTGCTGCCGAGCCGGGGCGTCCACTGGGGGTCGGGCCTCGAGCCGCCGCCGCACCTCGTCGGGGAGCGCGCGCGGGCGCTGGACGTGCTCGCGCGCGGCGGGCTCGTGTGCGCCTCCGCCGCGGCGGTCGCAGAGCCGCTCCCGCATGCCGCAGCGCGCCCGGAGCCGATCCGGGTCACGTCTGGTACCGAGGTGTCGCTCGAGTCACTGACCGAGGCGCTCGCGCTTGCCGGCTACGAGCGCGTCGAGCGCGCCGACGAGCGCGGCCAGTTCGCCGTGCGCGGCGGCATCGTCGACGTTTTCCCAACGACTGGACGCGAGCCGTTGCGCGTGGAGTTCTGGGGCGACGAGATCGAAGGCATTCGCGCGTTCTCGCCGTTCACGCAGCGCGCGCTGCACCCGGTCGACGACGCGGTGATCTACCCAGCCGCAGAACGGCGCGTCGACCTCACGGAGACGCGACTGCGTGACGACGGCCAGTCGATCCCGATCCCGAGGGATCTCGTCGCTCCGCTGCCGGGCGGCGTCGACCTCGTCTGGGAGGCGGACGAGGTGCGCGGCGTTTGGGAGGAAGAGAACCTGGAGCCGATCTCGCTCAAAGGCGCCTCGTTGCTCGACCCGCTCCCGTCAGGGCAGACGTTTGCGTTCGAAGCTCAGCGGCCCGCGCTCGTCGCTCGCGGGCTCGCGGAAGCGGAGAACGAGCTCGCAGCATTCGTCCGCGCAGGGCATCGCGTGCTCGTCGCGTTCCCGCACCGCGGCGAGGCCCTGCGACAGCAGAACCTCCTCCGTCGCATCGAGGCGCGCATCCTCGAGGACGGCGAAGGGTTGCCGCGCGAAGCCGAGCTCCTGTTCGCCGTCACGCCCGCGCGCCGTGGCTTCGTCTGGCGCGAGCTCGGCCTCGTCCTGCTCCCTGACACGCAGGTTTTCCGCAAGCGACCGCCGCGCGAGCGCCGCGCCGGTGCGCGCGCACTCCAGTCGTTCGCCGACCTCCGCACGGGCGACTACGTCGTGCACGAGGACCACGGCATCGGCAAGCTGCTGACCTTCGAGACGAAGGAGGTCGCAGGCGTCACGCGCGACTACCTCCTGCTCGCATTCCGCGGGGACGATCGCCTGTACGTCCCGCACGAGCAGCTCGGGAAAGTGTCGCGGTACATCGGCGCCGACACCACGGCGCCGGCGCTCTCGAAGCTCGGCGGCAAGGCATGGGACAACCTGAAGACGCGCGCGCGCGAGAGCGTGCGAGAGCTGGCCGGCGAGCTGCTCGCGCTCTACGCGCAGCGGCAGCAGGCAGCAGGAGTCCCGTACGACCTTCGCAACGAGTGGCTCGAGCGGCTCGAGGGCGAGTTCCCGTACCGCGAGACCCCGGATCAGCAGACGGCGATCGAGGCCGTGAAGGAGGACCTCGAGGTCGCCGTCAACGGCAAGCAGACGCTGATGCTGGCTCCGACGACGATCCTCGCCGAGCAGCATTGGCACACGTTCCGCAACCGCTACCGCGACTTCCCGATCCGCGTCGAGATGATCTCGCGGTTCCGCAAGCCGGCCGAGGTCAAGCAAACGCTCAGGGACTTTGCCGAAGGCAAGGTGGAGGTCCTGATCGGGACCCACCGCATCCTGAGTCGCGACGTGATCCCGAAGGAGCTGGGGCTCGTCATCCTCGACGAGGAACAGCGCTTCGGCGTGGCGCAGAAGGAGCTGCTGCGGGCGCTTCGCCTCGAGGTCGACGTGCTGACGCTGAGTGCCACGCCGATCCCGCGCACGCTCCACATGTCGCTGTCCGGCCTGCGCGACATCTCGATCATCGAAACCCCGCCGGAGGGTCGCCGGCCGATCCGGACGACCGTCGCCGAATTCGACGAGGAGGTCGTGAAGCTCGCCCTCGAACGGGAGCACGAGCGGGGCGGCCAGTCGTTCTACCTCCACAACCGGGTCGAGACGATCGACGAGGCAACGAGAAAGCTCGAGCAGCTCTCGCCGAATCTTCGCTTCCTCGTCGCGCACGGCCAGATGCGCGAACGCGACCTGGAGGAGAAGATGCACGCGTTCCTGCGTGGGGACGCAGACGTCCTCGTCTCCACGACGATCATCGAGTCGGGCCTCGACATCCCGCAGGCGAACACGCTCGTCGTCGAGCGCGCGGACACGCTGGGGCTCGCGCAGCTGTACCAGATCCGAGGCCGTGTCGGGCGATCCGATGTGACCGCGCACGCGTATTTGTTCTATCCGGACATGTCCGAGCTGACCGCCGAAGCCCGCGCCCGTCTCGCGACGCTCGCCGACCACACTGAGCTCGGCGCCGGCTTCGCGATCGCGATTCGCGACCTGGAGATCCGCGGCGCCGGCAACCTGCTCGGCGACGAGCAGTCCGGCCACGTCGCCGCGCTCGGCTTCGAGCTGTACGTGGAGCTGCTCGCAGAGGCCGTCGCGGAACTGAGCGGCCAGCGGCGCGTCGTCGCACGACCCGTGCGCGTTGACGCGCGCGTGGACGCATACGTCCCGGCCGACTACATCGGCTCGGAGGCCTTGAAGATCGACCTGCACCGGCGGCTCGCGCTGTCGGAGTCGGAAGACGAGTTGCGGGAGCTCCAGGCGGCGACCGAGGACCGCTACGGCCCGCTGCCCGAACCCGTCGAGAACCTGTTCCTCATCCAGGAGGCGAAGCTGAAGCTCGCACAGCTTGGCGCCGACTACTTCGTCTTCCGCGGCGGGCGCGCGAGCGTCGGACAGGTCGTCCTCGGCTCGGGAGAGCTCCGCGCGCTGCGGAACCGCGTCTCGACCGCCGTGTACACGGTCGCCAACCGCGAGATCACGCTGCGAGAGGAGGGCTTCCCACAGGCCCTCCGGCTGGTCGATGCTATACTCGCCGCGCGCCAGGCAGCGTGAGTAAGACCGCTGCACTTGGCGCTTTTTCCATGAAGCGTTCCGCCTCGCTCGCCCTGTTCTCGCTCGATGATGAACCGCGCGAAGGCGAGCTACAAGGCGAACAAGCAGAAGTTCCCAAAGCCCGGCACCCAGGAGTTCAGCTCCCTCCAGGGCCAGGCGGTCACGTACCTGCTCCAGCGCGCCGAGCTCGCGCAGCGGGCGAACGACCTCGGGGTCAAGGTCAGCAACAAGACGGTCGACGACAGGATCAACCTCGTCAAGAAGCAGTCCTACGGGAACGACCAGACGCGCTTCGAGGCCGCGCTGAAGCAGCAGGGACTGACCCTCGACCAGTACAAGACCTTCGAGAAGTTCCAGCTGATCTCGGAGGAGGTCTACAAGAAGGTCACGAGCAAGGTGCACGTGTCCGACTCCGCGATCAAGGACTACTACACCAAGAACAAGTCGGTGTACCAGCAGAAGGAAAGCCGCGATGTTCGGCACATCCTCGTCAACAAGAAGAGCCTCGCGGATCAGATCTACGCGCAGCTCGTTGCGGCCCACGAGACGAACTTTGCGAAGCTGGCGAAGAAATACTCGAAGGATCCGAGCTCCGCGGCGAACGGCGGAAAGCTGACGATCGTGCGCGGGCAGACCGTGCCTCCGTTCGACAAGACGTCCTTCGCGCTGAAGACGGGTCAGCTCTCGAAGCCGGTGCACACGCAATACGGCTGGCACGTCATCCAGGCGCTGTCTGGCATCCGTGCGGCGTCGGCGACGCCTCTGAGCAAGGTCAAAGACTCGATCCGGCAGCAGCTCGAGCAGCAGCAGAAGAACCAGCTGATGACCACGTGGATCAACAACATGCAGAAGCAGTTCTGCAAGCCGGGCAAGATCAAGTACCAGGTCGGCTACAAGCCGACGACTGATCCATGCGCCGCCTTCACGAGCACTTCGTCGACGGCGACGAAGTGAGCCTGGGCGAAGCGCTCGAAGACCTCCAACAGCTGACGGAGCGGTTGCGCCGCGACTGTCCGTGGGATCGCGAGCAGACGGAGCGCACGATCGTCCCGCATACCGTCGAGGAGGCATACGAAGTCGCCGACGCCGCGATCGCGCGCGACGACGCGAAGCTCGCGGACGAGCTCGGCGATCTCCTGTTCCAGGTCTACTTCCTCTCGCTGCTGCTCGCCGAGCGGGGTGGGCCGGGGCTCGAGGATGTCGCGCGCTCGATCCACGACAAGCTCGTCCGCCGGCATCCGCACGTGTTCGGCGACGCGGAGGCGCGGACGGCCGGCCGCGTTCGCGAGCGCTGGGAGCAGATCAAGACTGAGCAGGAGGGGCGGTCCGGGATCTTCCACCACGTCCCGGAGGCGCTGCCCGCGCTCTTGTATGCCCGCAAGGTGCAGCAGCGCGCGGCGGCGGTGAACTTCGAGTACGCGGACGCCGCAGGCGCGCTCGCGGATCTCGAGGACGAGCTGCGCGAGCTGAAGGAGGCGCTCGCCGCTACGGGCGACGTCGCTGCCGAGACCGAGCCGCCGGCGCACGTCTTCGAGGAGCTCGGCGACGTGCTCTTCGCCGCGGTCAACGTCGCGCGGCGCGTGAACGTCGATCCCGAGCTCGCGCTGCGTGCGATGACGCGCCGTTTCGTCGAGCGGGTCGAGCGCGCCGAGCACTTCGCCGCCGAGGAAGGGAAGACGTGGACGGCACTCGACCTCGACGAGCAGGACCGCTACTTCGACCGCGCGAAGACGGCGTTCGAATGAGCGCGATCCGCCTCGTTCGCGCACGCCAGATCCTCGACTCGCGCGGAAACCCGACGCTCGAAGTGGACGTCCGGCTCGACTCGGGCGCGTTCGGACGTGCGGCGGTGCCGTCGGGCGCGTCGACCGGCGTGCACGAGGCGGTCGAGTTGCGCGACGGTGGCGAGGCGTTCGGCGGCAAGGCCGTCACGCGCGCGGTCGCGAACGCGAACGGTGACATCGCGGACGCAGTGCGCGGGATGGATGCCGCCGACCAGAAGGCGCTCGACCGGCGGCTGATCGAGTTCGACGGGACGCCGAACAAGGGTCGGCTCGGAGCGAACGCGATCCTCGGCGTCTCGCTCGCGGTTGCAAAGGCGACCGCGGCGGAGCGCGGGCTGTCGCTTTTCCGTTCGCTGGGCGGAGAGAGCGCGCGCACGCTGCCCGTGCCGATGATGAACGTGATCAACGGCGGCGCGCACGCGCAGAACTCGATCGACCTGCAGGAGTTCATGATCGTCCCCGCCGGGGCGGACTCGTTCGCGGAGGCGTTGCGCATCGGCGCGGAGACGTTCCACTCGCTGAAGAACGTCCTGCACGAGCGCGGGCTGGCGACCGCGGTCGGCGACGAGGGCGGCTTCGCACCCGACCTCGCCTCCAGCGAGGACGCGATCGAGGCCGTGCTCGAGGCCGCGGAGCGCGTCGGCCATCGCGAGCGGGTGGCGATCGCGCTCGATCCGGCCGCGTCGGAGTTCTTCCGCGACGGCGCGTACCGCTTCGAAGGCCGGGAGGCGAACGGCGCGGCGATGGCGGACTTCTATGCCGGCCTTTCCGAACGCTTCCCGATCGTCTCGGTCGAGGACGGCGTCGCCGAAGACGACTGGGACGCGTGGAAGAACCTCACCCGGCGGCTCGGCGAGCGCATCCAACTCGTCGGCGACGACGTGTTCGTGACGAACCCGGAGCGGTTGCGGCGCGGAATCGACGAGGGCGTCGCGAACGCGATCCTGGTGAAAGTGAACCAGATCGGCACCCTGACGGAGACGCTGGCGGCGATCGATCTCGCGCGGTCGAACGGCTACGCGTCGGTGATGTCGCACCGCTCGGGCGAGACGGAGGACACGACGATCGCAGATTTGGCGGTCGCGACAAATGTCGGCCAGATCAAGACAGGCGCCCCGTCGCGCACGGACCGGGTGGCGAAGTACAACCAGTTGCTCAGGATCGAAGAAGAGCTTGGCACGGCGGCCGTGTATCCCGGCTGGTCCGCCTTTCCGCGCGCGAATCGCTAGAACGTCCGGACGCGTCCCTTCCAGCCGTCCCGGTGCCAGGCACCGGCGCGAAACTGTGACGGACTGTCGAGAAGCCGTGACCTTCTTTCCACAGCTGAGAAGGCGGAGCCGCGCGCTCGCCGACTCGTCACCGCGTTCCTCACGGCCGAGTCCCTGTGCCCACGCCGCAACGCGGCATTCGACCGAAGGAGGGTGAGATGGCTGCGGACGCGTCCCAGGCGCTCGGCGCGCCGGAGGTGGCCGGCGTCTTCGTCAACCCAAAGGGAATGACGAAGAAGGTGACGGCCGCTGTTGCCGGCCAGGTCGCCGGCGGAGCCGTCGGAACCTTCGCCGCGAAGATGAAGACCGGGCCGGCGTATCAGGGTGCGCCGGACGTCCCAAACTTCGGCAGGGTCGGGTACCTCGCCGTCAGTGCGGACGAGGTCGCTCTCGTGAAGACCGACACGGGCATGCTCAAGATGAAGATCAGCGATGAAGTCCTCGCCCGTTCGCCGAGAACGGACGTCGCGTCTGCCGAGCTCGACAAGGGCGTCATGCTCTCCCACCTCAAGATCGATTTCACGAACGGTGTCTCGTGGGAGTTCGACGTGCCGAAGAAGGACAAGAAGTCGGCCCAGGAGGTCGTCCGGGCGCTCGGCGGCACCATCCGCTGATCTCCCGATCTCCTAGAGGAGCCCATCCGCGAACCGGTAGCGCGCTCCATCCACTCGCCGTGCTGATTCGCGAACAGCCACTGGTCGTCGGGCTCGAACGCCGCGTTGATCGCGCGGTAGCTGATCGCCTGGTACACGCAGCCGAGCGCCTCGCCGATCGCGGCCGCTTCGCGCAGGCCGTTGCCCGGCCAGGGCTCGACGTATGCGTCGACGAGCGCGCCGCGCTGTTTCTCGCCGATCTTCAGGACCGGAGCGAGATCGAGGAACGGCTGGCCGATTGCGGCGTCCGACCAGTCGATCACCGCGACGCCGTCGTCGCGGACGAGCATGTTGCCGTGGTGCAGGTCGCCGTGGACGATCGAATCCGCAATCCCGTAATCGGCGAGCCGGTCGCAGAGCGGCGCGAGCTTCGGTGCTTCCGCGCGCAACTCGCCCAGCCCGCGGTCGTGACAGCCGAGTGATCGGAGCTCGTCCGCACGCTCAGCCCAGGCCCGGTTGATTCGTGCGGCGGTCCGAAGCCCGTCGCAGGCGGACTCGCCTCGGGCGTAGCCGCCGCGCAGCTCACGCGTGAGGATCCAGCCACGGGCGGTGTCCGTCGCGACGACGTCCGGAACAGCGCCCGGATGCTCGCGCGCAAGCGCGGCGCTCACGGCAGGTTCGTGCCGGAACAGCGAGAAGACGGCTTTCAAATACAGGGCATCCGCCTCCGTGTCGAACCGGTAGACGGCCGAGAGCGGCCACTGGCGCACGAGTCCCGGCTCGCCGCGCACGGCTGCGATGTCGGCGACCCACGCGCACGCATCCGCAAGCCACCCGGGCCGCGCCCACGGCGGCCGCTCGGCCGGGATGGACGCTCCGGACTGCTCGGCCAGCCAGCCCTCGACGCCGTCGGCGAGCACCGGCGCGATCGACGACGGCTCGACGGCCCGCAGGGGCATCCACTCGCCGCGCGGCTCCTCGGCCGGTGCGTCCAGTTCGAGCAACGTCGTCACGTCCTCGCCTTCCTCCGCACGCCGTGACGCGGAGGAACGGCGCGCGCACGCCATGCTCGCGCGCCAGCGCCGTTAGAGCCGCTCGAATGACCGGTTCCTGGACGCGCACGACCGGCAGCCGCCCGCCGGCGAGAAGCAGCGCCGACCGATCTGCGTTGGGGATGAGCGCATGATGTTCGTGCGCCGGCGCAACCATGACTGACCCCGGCGCTACTCTGCGAGGGGATGGCCCAGACGACGCCGCGCCGGACAAAGATCGTCGCCACGATCGGTCCTGCCTCCGCGACCCCGGAACGGGTTCGCGCGCTCGTCGACGCAGGCATGGATGCGGCGCGCCTCAACCTCTCTCACGGAACGCACGACGACCACTCGAGGACGGCAGAGCTCGTCCGCGAGGCGCAGGACCGGAGCGGGAAGCCGGTCGCGATCATCGGCGATCTTCAGGGCCCGAAACTCAGGGTCGGGACCCTCACGGTCACCATGCACCTCGAGCAGGGCACACAGGTGACGGTCGTCTGCGGCGACGGGCTCACGGCGCACGACGGCGAGCTCCAGATCGCGCCGTCGGCGATCGGGGAGGTCCTACAGCCCGGCCACGAGGTGTTGATCGACGACGGACATGTCCGGCTGCGCGTCGAGGAGATGGAAAACGGCCGAGCGCGCTGCGGCGTCCTGGTGGGGGGCCCCGTCACATCGCACAAGGGCGTCAATCTCCCCGGTGTCCCAATCCCGATCCCGTCGCTGACGCGCAAGGACCTCGAGGACCTCGAGTTCGCGCTCGAGCTCGGCGTCGACTACGTCGCGCTGTCGTTCGTCCGCTCCGCCGCCGATGTGCGCGACCTGAAGGCGCTGATCGAACAGGCCGGGTCGCACGCGCACGTGATCGCGAAGGTCGAGAAGGCCGAAGCGGTGGACGCGCTCGAAGACGTCCTCTTCGAGACGGACGCCGTGATGGTCGCCCGCGGCGATCTCGGCGTCGAGATCGGCGCCGAGCTCGTGCCGCTCCTCCAGAAGCGGATCATCTCGCGGTCACTCGCGCGCGGGAAGCCCGTGATCACCGCGACGCAGATGCTCGAGTCGATGATCCACCATCCCGAGCCGACGCGGGCGGAGGCGAGCGACGTTGCGAACGCGATCCTCGACGGCACCTCCGCGGTGATGCTGTCGGCGGAGACGGCGACCGGCGAGTACCCGATCGAGGCGGTCGCGACGATGGACCGGATCGCGCGTGCGGTCGAGCCGAGCCTGGGCTACCGCCACCAGATTCCGGAAGCGACGGAGGATCCGACGATCGGAAACGCGATGTCGAACGCGGCGTGCGACATCGCCGAATCGCTCGGTGCGCGCGCGATGCTCGTGCCGACGTTCACCGGCAAGACGGCCTCCGCGGTCGCGCGGCTGCGGCCTCGCCGGCCGATCATTGGCCTCTCGCACCACGACTGGGCCGTGCGCCAGATGGCGCTGGAGTGGGGCGTGACGCCGCGTTTGATCGCCGAGTCGGCGAATGTCGAGGATCTGTGGGACAGCTCGCTCGAGGCTGCGCGCGAGAGTGGGCTCGTCGGCGAAGGGGACACCGTGGTGATCACGGCCGGCACCGCAGTCAACATTCCCGGGTCGACGAACGTCATCAAAGTCGACGTGGCATAGCGGCTGCCGCGTCGGGGTAACCTCCCCGTTCCCCCGAACCCCCTCCACCGGTCCGCTTTCGCGGACGGGCGGCTGCGCCGCCGACGGGGCCTAGCAGGAGCAGCACAGGGCGCTCGCGAACAGAGCGGCCCGTGCCCCGGAAGAGCTCCCGCCGTCCACCGGTCTCGACGCTCGCGCGCCGCTGGGCCGCGGTGGCGGCCGTCGTGATCGTCGGGTACCTCTACTACCACCCGCTGCGCACGTACCTCGCAACGCGGCACGAGCTCGGCTCGCGCCGTACAGAGGTCGGCCAGCTCGCAGAGCAGAAACGCGAGCTCGAGCGCCGGCTTGGCGCGTCGGCGACCCTCGGCGCGCTCGCGCGCGAGGCGCGCCAGCTCGGTTACGTTCGCCCGGGCGAGCACCTCTTCATCGTCAAAGGCATACCGGCCTGGCGGAAGCACGTCGCTACGATCGCCCGTTCGGCCGTCCCGCGGTAACTCAGCAGACGCCGTACGACGACGCGGGCGCACCGTTCCCGACGACGTACTGGCTCACGTGTCCGCACCTCGTCGCCCAGGTGTCGCGGCTCGAGGCCGGCGGCGGCGTCGAGAGATGGACTCGCGCGGCGAAGGAACAGCCCGAGCTCGCGGCAAGCCTCGCGCGCGCCGACGGTGAGCAACGCCGGCTGCGGCCGGAGCTCGACCTCGGGATCGGCGGTGCGCGCTCCGGCGCAGGGACACTGAAGTGTCTCCATGCGCACGTCGCGTTTGCGCTCGCACGACCCGGCTACGACCTCGGCGACAAGATCGTGCAGGAGCTCGAGCCGCTCTGGCCCTCGAGTTGCTGCTCTGAGTAGATTCTCCGCCGTGCTCGCGCTCGAGACCGTCCGTCAGGAATGGGAGGCAGGGAACCGCCGCTTCGAGGAGTTGACGCGGGATCCCGTCGGTCGACCGCGCCTGCTCGCGCAGCTCGAGGTGGTGACTGACGAGCTGCGCAAGCGCGTCGGGCAGACGTTCACGCTCGACGAGCTCGCGGCCGCCTATGCCCGCGCCGACGACTGGGTTCGTGAGGCGGTCGACGAGCGCGCGGGAACACCGGGCTGGCCGCGGACCGTCTCGCTCGTGCAGGACGCCGCGTTCCACCTGTACCAGCGCGGAGCGGTCGACTACACGCCGTGACGGTGATGTCACCGCTCGAGCGGCACGCGCGCCGGCAGCGCCGTCGCCGTGAGGAGGTCGCGCGCTGGAGCCTTCGCGCCGCCTTCGTCCTGCTGATCTTCGCGCTCGGGATCGCGCTCGGCCAAGCGCTCCATGACAACCCGAAGCCGGGAGGAACCGTCACGCTGGAGCGAACCCTGTCGCTGCCGAGCGTCCCACCGGGCTCGACGATCACGCCGTAGCCGTGACGGGCACGGGCGAGGGTGTAAGAAGGAGCAACTTCGGATAGATTCGCGGGGCGATGGGGTACCGGGAGCCGGGCAACAGCACGCGGCGACTCGCAGGCGGCGACACGGATTGGCTCACGCTCGGCCAGGCGGCCAAATACCTCGGTGTCGCACAGAGCACGATTCGCAAGTGGTCCGATCTGGGCCGGGTCCCGGCCTTCTATACGCCGGGCGGACACCGGCGCTACCGCCGGTCCGACCTCGATGCGTTTCTCGAACGCTCCGGGCCGGGGAAGCCCGCGCGCGGCCCGCTCGTCCTCGTCGTCGACGACGATCCACAGGTGCGTGAGGTCGTACGCGTCAACCTCGAGATGGAGGGCTACACCGTGCGCGAGGCGGGCAACGCGGAAGAGGGGCTCGCCGCGGTTGAGGACGACGCGCCGGACCTGATCCTCCTCGACGTGATGATGCCGCAGGTCGACGGATGGGAGATGTTGCGCCGTGTGCAGGAGCAACACGGCAGGGGCTCGATTCCCGTCGTCATGTTCAGCGGTCAGCTCGAGAGCAGCGCGAAGCGCGAGGCGGAGGAGCGCGGTGCGCAGGGATTCGTCGGCAAGCCGTTCGACCTGCGCGCGCTGATCGAGCAGACGAAGCAGATCGTCCCGGCCTGACCGCTCCGGACCGCCACCTCGAGCGCTGGTTCGTCCACCATCGCGCGGGCTGGCTCGATCCGGTCTTCGAAGGTCTGTCGAACGCAGGCCGTCTGGGCCTACTCTGGATCGCGATCGCGCTCGTACTCACGATCGCGTGGCGCCGCTGGGGCATCCTCGTCCTGACGGTGCTCGCCGTCGCGGTGGCCGAGCTCGCCACGCGCGGGTTGAAGGACGTGTTCGACGTCGAGCGGCCGTCGTCACGCTATGCCGAGCCCAAGCCCCTCGTCCCTGCGCCGCACGATGGCGCCTTTCCTTCCGGCCACGCCGCCACGAGCTTCGCCGCGGCAACGATCCTGACCGCGGCGCGGCCGCGCTGGGGCCCGCTGTGGTTCGTGCTCGCGCTCGCGGTGGGCTTCTCGCGCGTCTACGTCGGTGTCCACTACCCCCTCGACATCGTCGGCGGAGCCGTGCTGGGAATCGCGGTCGCTTTGGCTATCGGGGTCGTGGTGTGTCGCTGGGCGTCCGTAAGCCGGTAGGACAGTGCTAATCGCACGGCCTACCGGCTGGAGGGCGGTCAGCGGCGCAAGGCGGGCGCGGAGCGCGGCTCCGCCGCGCGGTAGCGACCGCCGGCCACGGCCGCGACAGCTACAGCTCTTCGCCGGCTCGTAATAAGCCGGCGGCGATCACGAGGAGCGACGCGATCAGGCTGATGAAGATCCCGATCCCCCGGCCCCGCCAGCCGAAGAACTGATCGGGGATCGAGATCAGGCGGATCAGCACGAAGATCGTGGAGAGCGACCCCAGCGCGATCACGACGAGGCTCTCGGGGACGGTCGCGGGGAGCTCGATTCCCGACTCGCGGAGCGCAACGATCCCGAGTACGGCGAGGCCGATGAAGAAGACAAGCTTGCCCAGCGCCCCCGTGTGCCAACCGATCACGCCGGTCGTCACGCCCTGACCGCCGCCTGCGTACCAGTCGGTGAATGCCGAGAGGGCCAGGATCAGGCCCGAGAGCCAGGTCAGGCGCCCTCCCCAGCCCCAGATCCCGCTCAGCGGTCGAGCCGGCCCGGGTGTAGGCTCCATCCAGTCGTCGTCCACGTCCGCCGGCGGAAGGTAGGGATCGGGTGTTTGCACGGGCCTCAGTATGGGCAACTCAGCACCCGCACGTCGCCGAAAGGGATCCTTCCTAGGGGTTCTGGGATGGACGCGACTGGCATACCGAGGGTCAGTTCTTCCGATGAGTACGTCCCGTTCTGGTCGATGGGCGCCCCGGCCAAGGGCGAGTTCCACTGCTCGGACTGCGGTTACGGCGTGACGGTCCACACGAAGCTCCCGCGCTGCCCGATGTGCGGCGGCGATGCGTGGGAACGGACGGACTGGCATCCGTTCACGCGGGAACGCCACACCCTCTAGTAGGAGTTACAGACCGAAGACCCGCTGGACGGCGTGCCACAGCACGACCAGCAGTGCGATCGCGAACGCCGTCAGAATCACCGCCGCGACGAGGAAGCGAAGCCGCGCGCGTGCCCGCTCGCGACGCCGCTCGACGCGGGCACGCCGCTTCGCGCGGTAGTGGCGATACGCGTGCTGGGCAGCTGACGGATCGAGCGGCGGATCCTCCGGCGGTGCGACCACGCGGCGGGCTGGCTGGGCCATCCGCGGATTGTAAGGGGCCGGTCTGGCTCTGCTCCGTCGGCTCGGCGATACTTTCCCCGGGTCGGGATGATGGCTGCGCGTTCAGGTCACCGGGAGCGCGAGCCCCGTGCCGCGCTGGAGCGGGCCGGGGAGGCGCTCGAGGCGCTCGCCGAGGCGGGGGTGGGCGTCGCGTCCGCTCGGGGCATTGCCGACGCGCTCGGGGCGATCGCCGAGGCGGCTGCCCGGGGCGCCGGCGCCGAGGTCACGGTCCTGCGCGTCGTCGACGACGAGCGCCGGTACCTCATTGCCTGTGCCGTCGCCAGCGCGTCGAGCGCGGTCGCGGCCGAGCTGGAGGGGACGCGCGTTCCGATCGACGAGTTGTCGCCTGACGAGGTCGACTCGCTGGAGCATCTGCCGGCTTCGGTCGCACGGGCGGCGCGCCGGGCGCGCGCAACCGCCGTGCTGCAGCTTCCGGTCGCCATCTGCGACGAGGTCGACGGGAGTCTCGAGCTGCTGCGTGCAGGCCCTCGATTCGACGAGTCGGAGCGGCGCGTCGCCCGGCTCGCCGCTGCACAGGCGGCTCTGGTGATTCGCGCGTTCGGGAAGAACGGCGCCGCGCGGGGCCCCGATGCCGGCGAGACGCTCACGCTCGCCGGAGAGGCACTCGAGGCCGGCGCCGATGAGGCGCAGACCGCCGACCAGGTGGTGCGGCTCGCCGCCGAGGCGACCGGCGGGCTCTCGGGCCTGCTCTGGCACGCGGAGGAGGGGCAGGAGCTCCAGCTCGTCTCGTCGTTCTGCCTGACGGCGATGAACACGGAACTCGTGGACGCCCGCGACGCCGCGGAGCAGGCGCTGGGCGGGCGGACGCCGGTGAGCATCGAGGCCCTCGAGGGACGTTCGCCCGGCGGCGCCGAGGTCTCCGCCACCCTCCAGCTAGGCCACCCGCCGGTGGGCGTCTTGCAGCTGCTGTTTCCTGCAGCCGGGGAGCCGTCGGAGACCGAGCTGTCCCAGCTCGCGACCTTCGGCGTTCGCGCGGCGCACGCACTCCGTGCCGGCGCCCGCACGCGCACGATGGCCGCCGAGCTCGAACGCACGCGCGCGTTGCTCGGGGTCGTCGGGCAGGCGATCTCGCAGCTGTCGCTCGCCCACACGCTCGAGACCGCAGTCGCCCGCGTCGGCGAGCTACTGGAGGTCGATCGGCTCGCCGTCTACCTTCGCGAGGACGAGCAGTTGTACGCGGCCGCGGGCATCGGGCTCGCCGGGCCGCACGCGCGCCTTGCGAAACGACTGCTGGAGCTTGCGCTCGGGCCGTTCCGTGGGCGCGGGATGCTGATCGTCGAGGACGTTCGCGCGGACCCGCGCCTCGCTGCCGTCAGCGACGCTGCTGCGGAGGCGGGGATCGATACCGCAGCGGCGGTGCCGCTGCTCGTGCGGGACGACCCGATCGGCCTCCTCGCCGTCTTCCCCCGGCACGGGCGCGTGCTGACGGAGAACGAGTCCGCGCTGCTGAGCGCGCTCGCCGCCCAGCTCGCGGTCGCGGTCCAGAACGCGCAACTGCACGAGGAGACGAAGCGTCTCGGGGAGGATCGCGAGCGCGCGCTCGACGCAGAGCGCGCTTCCGCGAAGCAGCTCGGCGCGCTCTACGAGATCTCCCGCTCGTTCGCGCAGAGCCTCTCCCTCGAAGCGACGCTCGCTGCGGTCACCCATACGATCACCGACGTCCTCGACGTCGACGTCGCCCTGATCGGGATGCCGGACGACCGGCGCGAGGTGCTCATCCCTCGCGCGATGCGCGTCGTCGACGCGCGGGTCGAAGAGGCAGTGCGCGCAATCGTGTGGCAGCCGCAGCCGTTCGGCGCGCAGCCTGTGCAGCGGCTGTTCCGGCTCGCCGAGCCGTTCATGCTGTCCCGCAGGACGCTCGAACAGATCGGCGAGCCCGCCACTCGCCTCCTGCCGTTCCTCGAGCACGGATGGACGGGCGGCGTGGCGCCGATCGCCACCGCGGCGGAGGTGCTCGCGTCCCTGACCGTTCTCTCGCTCCGGCCCGAAACGCCGGTCACAGAGCAGACGCTCGAGCAGGTGGAGGCGATCGGAGGCCAGGCCGCCCTCGCGATCGACAACGCGCGCCTCTACCAGCAGCAGAAAGAGTTTGCCGACACGATGCAGCGTTCGCTGCTGCCGCGAACGCTGCCGAAGCTGCGCGGGCTCGAGCTGGGCGACGCCTACCAGTCGTCGGCCCGGGTGGAGGTCGGCGGCGACGTCTACGACTTCGTCGAGCTCGAGGACGGGCGGCTGGCCGCCGTGCTCGGCGACGTGACCGGACACGGAATCGAGGCTGCCGCGGACATGGCCATGGCGAAGTTCGTCTTCCGCTCCCTCGCACGCGAGCATCCCGAGCCCGGGGACTTTCTCAAGTCGGCCAACGACGTCGTCGTCGGCGAGATCGCGCCCGGCAAGTTCATCACGATGGTCTATCTGCTCGTCGACGGGAGCAACGGCGAGGTCGCGGGTGCGGGCGCCGGGCATCCGCCGCCGCGTGTGGTCACCCCCGACGGCGTCGTTCGCTCCCTCGACGTGCAAGGGCTCGTGCTCGGGATCGAGGCTGGAGAGGAGTACGACGAGGTGCGGGAGCCGCTCGAGGTCGGCGGCGCGGTTGTCCTCTACACCGACGGCGTGCTCGAGGCGCGGCGAGGGGGCGAGCTCTACGGCTTCGCGCGGCTCGACGCGATCGTGTCCGCGGGGCGCGAGCTGTCAGCGCAGGATCTCGCGGAGACGGTGCTCGCCGACTGCCGCGACTTCGCGAACAACGAGCTCGCGGACGACTGCGCGGTCGTCGTCATCAAGCGTGTCAATTGAGCTTCGCCGCCCGCGCGGGCGGTTTGCGCGCGTCGGCCACCGGGGCGCAGCGGCGCTCGCACCCGAGAATACGTTGCGCTCGTTCGAGCTCGCGGTCGAGCTCGGCTGCGACATGCTCGAGCTCGACGTGCTGCCGCTCGCCGACGGCACGCTCGTGCTCGCGCACTCGAACGACCTGCGTGAGATCAGTCACGGCTCGGCGCGCGGGCGCGTCCGCCGCAAGACACTCGAGGCGGTTCGTCGCGTCGCGCCGAACCTGCCGACATTCGACGAGGCCCTCTCGTTCTTCGCCGAGCGGCTGCCGCGCATCGGTCTCCAGATCGATCTCAAACGGCGCGGCGTCGAGGAGGGAGTGGTCGAGGCATTGCGGCGCCACGGCCTGATCGACCGCTCCTGGGTGAGCGGCTTCGACGGTGCGAGTCTCCGGCGGATGGCCGCGCTCGAGCCGGAGCTGCCGCGCTCGTACACGCTCCCCCGCGACCGGCTCGGCCTCTCGAGGCGCGGCCCGTTTGCGCCGGTCATCCGCGCGAGCCTGGCGTCGATCGGCGCATCGCTTCCGCGCCGCCTCCCGGGTCTGCTCGCGAGCGCACGCGCGTCGGCGGCGACACTCCACTACTCGGTTGCCTCCCCCGCGGCAATTCGTCGAGCGCACGACGTCGGCGCCGCCGTGTACGTCTGGACCGTCGACGACCCGGGTGCTGCGCAAACGCTGATCGACGCCGGTGCCGACGGTATCATCACGAACGATCCCCGGATCTTTGGGAGTCTGAGGGCGTGAAGCGCGTCGTTCTTCTTGTCTCGATCGTCGCCTTGCTGGCGCCTGCCGCCGCGGTCCGGGCCGACGACGCGCCCGGGACGATCGCGGCCGGCGTCGTGATCGGGGGCGTCGGTGTCGGCGGCCTGACCCCGCAGGCGGCGACGACGACCGTCGAGCAGGCGTTCGACACCCCGGTCGAGCTCATGTTCGGCATGACCCGCGTCCTCGTCACCCCCGACCTCCTCGGTGCGACCGCGGCCGTGCAGCCCGCCGTCGACCAGGCCGCAACCGCGCCGCCCAACACCGAAGTTCCGCTCGAGATCACCGTCGACCAGTCCGTGACCGCCACGTTCATGGTGAAGCTCGCGAAGCGGTTCGACCGCGCGCCGGTCGACTCGAAGCTGTCGCTGCGCAACGGCCACCCGTTCCTGACCAAGGAGCGCCTCGGCGTGAAGCTGAACCAGCGCAAGGCGGTCCGCGACACGATCGACGCGCTGAAAGCGAACGCGCGCACGCCGATTCCGCTCGTCGCGCAGCGCGTCAAGGCGCGGATCACGCGCACCAACTTCGGCCCCGTGATCGTCATCCACCGCGGCGAGAACCGTCTGTTCCTGTACCGAGGCATGCGCTACTGGCGTCTGTTCTCCGTCGCAACGGGCCAGACGCAGTACCCGACGCCACTCGGCCGGTTCACCGTCGTCGTCAAGTGGCGGAACCCGTGGTGGTACCCGCCTGCATCCCCGTGGGCGCAGGGACAGAAGCCGATCCCACCCGGGCCGAACAACCCACTCGGCACACGCTGGCTGGGCCTGTCCGCGCCCGGCGTCGGGATCCACGGCACACCCTCGGACGGGTCGATCGGCTACTCGGTCTCGCATGGGTGCATCCGCATGCACATTCCTGAGGCCGAGTGGCTCTTCAACCACGTGGACGTGGGGACGACGGTCTTCATCGTCCCGAACTGATGACGCGGAAGTTGTGGGTCGGTGCGGAAGCGCTGGCCGTCGCGCTCGTGCTCGCGCTGCTCGCGCTGCTCGTGTGGCGCGTCGTCAACGACAGCAACCAGAGCGTCGCGCAGGCGCTCGACAAGGGGAAGCATCCGGTCGCGCCCGCCTTCGATCTGAAGCGGTTGAGCGGCGACGGCAGCGTCGACCTCGCGTCGATGCGCGGGCGCACGCCGATCGTGCTCGATTTCTGGGCGTCGTGGTGCCTGCCGTGCATCCACGAGTCGAAGCGCCTGCAGGCGGCGATGGGGAGGTACGGCAGTCGCGTAGCCTTCCTCGGCGTGAACACGAAGGACTACGGGCCCGACGCACGCACGTGGCAGCGCAGACACGGGATCACATACCCGAGCGTGCACGACGGCGACGGCAAGGTGCTTTCGCGCTGGGGCGGGCTTCCGATCCCGAAGATCTTCTTCATCGACCGGAGAGGGAAGGTGGTCGGGCAACTCGTCGTCGAGGAGGATCTGCCGCGCTACCTCCGGCAGATCGCGCAGTCGTGATCCCGTCGACCGTCGTCGCCGCCGTGCTGGCGCTGTTGTTGGCGCCGTCCGCGCTCGCGTGCAACTCGCACCCGACGCAGGCCCAGCTCGAGGGCCAGGTGATGTGTCCCGTGTGCGGCACGACCCTGGACCAGTCGGACTCGCCGGCGGCGCAACAGATCAAGCGAGTCATCCGCGGGCGGATCCGGGCAGGCGAGTCCGACTGCACGATCAAGGACGCGCTCGTCGCGAGCTACGGTCCGTCGATCCTCGCCGCGCCGCCGAAGAGCGGCTTCGGGCTGCTCGCGTGGTGGGTACCGCTCGGCGGGATCCTTGTGGCAGCGGTCGCCGTCGGCCTTGCAGCATGGCGCTGGTCGCGACGTCGTGAGCCGGAGCCGAAGCTCGATCCGTCGCTGAACGGTCGAGGCCCACTTGACCCTGCGCTCGAGCGCCGCCTCGACGAAGAACTCGCGCGTTTCGACAGCTGATGTGGGACCGGATTCCCGTCGCGTTCGCGGCCGGTCTCGTCTCGGTCGTGACGCCGTGCGTGCTGCCGCTCGTTCCGGGCTACCTGTCTGCGATCTCCTCGGTGGAGGCGAACCGGCTCGGAGAGCCGCGGATGGCCAGGCGCGTCGTGGTCGCCAGCCTCCCGTTCATCCTGGGCTTCACGGCTGTCTTCGTCGTCCTCGGCGCGGCGGCCGCGGCTATCGGCGGCATCGTGAACAGCGACCGGCAGCTCGAGATCGCCGGCTTCGTCCTCGTGGTGCTCGGCCTCGTGTTCATGGGCCTGCTGCCGTGGCCCGAGCGTGTTGTCGCGCCGGGTCTGCTGATGCGCTCTCACCGGACCGGGTCGAGCCTGTTGCTCGGCGGCGCGTTTGCGGTCTGCGCCGCGCCCTGCATCGGCACCGTGCTCGCCGGGATCCTCGTGCTGGCCGCCAACTCGCGCACGGTCGTGCGCGGCTCGATCCTCCTCGTTGCATACTCGGCAGGGCTCGGGTTCGCGTTTCTGCTCGCCGGGATCGCGTTTGCGCGCGCGATGTCGGTGTTTCGCTGGGTTCGCGATCACTACATCGTCATCCAGCGCGTCAGCGGCGCAGTGCTCGTGACGCTTGGCCTCTTGCTGTTCTTCCACCGCGACTGGTGGCTGCGCGTCGCGCTGAACCGCGTGCTCGACGCGATCGGGCTCGGCGGGCTCTAGAGGCGCGGCGGCGGCAGCTCGAGCGAACCGCGGGCGTGTAGCTCGCGGAGCTGTGCGAGCAACGGCTCGAGCTCGACGCCGCGGTGCGCGGGCGCGTACGGCTGGAGCCGGCGGATCGCTTTCGCCAGCTGCCGCTCGGTCCCGATTCGTCGGCCGCGCCCCGCCTGGTACCACGCAACCGCGACGTGCACGAGGCCTTGCAGAAAGTCGCGCTCCTCGCTCGGCGCCGCGCGCCAGGCGTCCTCCAGCTCTTCGTGCGCTGCGAAGTACTCGCCCGCCCGGATCAGCTCCAGGCCCGTTTCAAGGCGTCGACTCGGCGACGCCGCTTGGAGGACGTGCGGGCTTCGCCCGCGCGTCCGTTCGGCGTCGCTTCTGGGATCGCGTGACTCTGACACCTCACCCCGATCCGGCCGAGACTCTGACGCGGACCTCTCCGTTCTCGACCTGGACGTCGTACGTGCGGAGCTGGATCGCGAGGTCGAACTCGTTCTTCCCCGTCCGGACGTCGTACTGCCAGCCGTGCCAGGGGCAGGTGAGGACACAGCCCTCCAGGTGCCCCTCGCCGAGCGGCCCCTGCAGGTGGAGGCAGTGTCCCTGGACCGCATAGAAGCCGCCGTCGCAGTGCGCCAGCGCGATCTCCTCCTCGCCGGCCCGCACCGAGGTGACCGACCCCGCCGGGATGTCGTCCAGCCGAGCCACCGTGACGAAGCCGTCGTCCGCCATGTCTGACGACCCTAGCAACGGCCTTGCTCAGAGATTGTGCGCGGCGCTACGCTCCCGCCGTGGCCACGATCCTGCTCTGTGGGGTCGACACGTTCTTCAGGGGGAAGCTGGAGGCGCTCCTGCCGGGCCACCACCTCGTGACGACGGACAGTGTCGACTGGCCCGACCTGGTGATCGCGGACATCTCGCGGGTCGATCCGGAGGAGGTCGCGGACGCGTATCCCGATTGTCCAATTCTCGGGTTCGGCGGTCACACCGACACGTCCGGATTGCGACGAGCGCATGCCGCCGGATTCGACCAGGTGGTCGTCAAGAACGCGTTGCAGGAGCGAGCCGCTCAGCTCGTCGAGGAGCTGACCGCCTAGCGTCGACTCGGGGGCGCCTCGGCGCTACCCCCTTGAGTAGAGTGAGCCGCCTAGTGACGTACATCATCGCCGAGCCCTGTATCGACATCAAAGACCTGTCCTGCGTCGACGTGTGCCCTGTCGACTGCATCCATCAGGCGGACCGCATCCTCGTCATCGATCCCGAGGAGTGCATCGACTGCGGGGCGTGCGAGCCCGAGTGCCCGGTGGAGGCGATCTTTCCCGAGGACGCGCTGCCGGACAAGTGGCAGGCGTTCGTCCCGATCAACTACGCCTACGGCGAAGGGATCGACAAGGTGAACGAGCTGACGAACGCGTACGCGACCGAGCACAACGTGCAGAACCCCCCGCTGGAATAAACGCGCGTCGAATCGGGTAGAGCCCGCGCGTCGTCCAACAGAGGGGGTCGTTGAGATGCCTCAGTCAGCGTGGAATGCCAAGCGTGAACGGCAGTACGAGCACATCGAGGAATCCGCGAAGAAGCAGGGCCGCTCCGCGAAGCGCGCGAAGGAGATCGCCGCCCGCACGGTCAACAAGGAGCGCGCACGCTCCGGCGAGACGAAGGGCCGGGCGTCACGCACGTCGACGCGCGACATGTCGTCCGGCCGCCGCGGCGGACTCCGCTCCGGCACGAAACGGCCGAAAGGCCGCACCAAGGAGCAGCTCTACAACGAAGCAAAGCGGAAGAACGTCCCGGGTCGCTCGAGCATGACCAAGGCCCAGCTCCAGCGGGCCGTCGACGCCCGCAAGTAGGCACCGACTCAGGGGTGCCGGGTAGAGGCCGTGCGGGCTTGGCCCGCACGGCCGGCGCGACTCGACCTAGAGAGCCCCGCGACCGCTAGGCTCGCGGGCGTGGAGCCGAAAACGCTCGACCACATTGCGTTCTGGGTCGCGGATCGACAGCCGATCGTCGACTTCGCGACGCGGCATCTCGGGATGCACGTCATCGACGAGCAGGAGAACTTCACGCTCGTGGGGTCAAACGCCCGCCGCGGGAAGCTGACGCTGTTCGTCGCAGAGGGCCCACGCGACCGCGGCGCGCTCAAGCACGTTGCGTTGCGCGTCTCGGATCTCGACGCAGCTCGCGCGGAGCTGCCGAACGGGAGCGGCGACGAGGTCGAGCTCGGGGAGGGCGTCCGTGTCCGGCTCGTAGAGGCGCCGACAGACGTCGACTACGACCTCGATCATGTCGCCCTGTACACCCGGGCTCCGGAGCAAACCGCCGACGAGTACACGAGGCTCGGCTTCGACCATGCCCAACCGAGCGAGCAGGGGAATCCGCGCGTCGAAGTGGGTGGGGCCTACGTCGAGTTCCACGAAGGTGATCCCGGCGAGCCGGAGAGGCCGCTGTTGAACCACCTGGCCGTGCTCGTCGATTCTGCGGAGGAGCACGCCGCGGAAGCGGAGGATCTGGGGATCGTCGAGAGCGTCGTCGACGCGGCGAACACGCGCGCGGTCTTCGTCTGGGGACCCGACCGCGTCCGGATCGAGTACGTCGAGCACAAGCCGACGTTCTCATTGCAGTAACCGTTCTCGGCGCAGGGATGGCAGGTCTCGCAGCGGCTGCCCGGCTGCGCGAGTTCGGTGCTTCGCCCGTCGTGCTCGAAAAAGGGACGCGGCCCGGGGGTTCGATGCTTCTGTCGAGCTGCGTCGTCTGGCGCTTTCGGGACTGGGAGGAGTACCGCGCGGAGTGTCCTGCCGGGGACGAGCGGCTGCAGCGGCTCGTATGGGAACGCCTCGACGAGGCGATCGAATGGCTCGTGTCGCTTGGAGCGCCGGTCGTGTGGGACGAGACTGGCAATCCCAGGACTGTCGGAAAGCGCTTCGATCCTCACGGCTTGACGGATGCTTTGGTGCGCAGAGCCGGCGAGATCCGAGTTGGTCAGACCTGGTCAGAGCAGTCAGACCAGACTGACTTGACTAGCTGGTCTGATCAGACCAACCCGTCCATTGTGGCAACGGGAGGGTTTCAAGGTAGTGCCGAGTTCGTAACGCGTTACATCCGGCCCGCGGGACTGTTACGTCTTCGTGCCAATCCGTGGAGCGTCGGGGAGGGGTTGCGTCTCGGTCTCGAACGAGGTGCGGCCCTCTCGGCTGGAATGGACGAGTTCTACGGCCGGAACATGCCCGATGTGGACCTCGTCGAGTCGGACTTCGTCTCCCAGGCCCAGTTGTACGGCCGTTTCGCACGCGTCTTCAACGAACGGGGCGAGGAGTTCTTCGAAGGCGACGTCTCGTGGTCCGAGAACGATCTCGTTCAGGCGACGGCACGGCAGCCGAACGCGCGGGCCTGGTACGTGCTCGACGACGACGCGCTCGCGCAGCGTGTGCGCGATCGCACGGTTGCCGATCTGGCCGCAGCGGCGCTGACCGCGACAGATCCGAGTGAGCTTCCGTTCGAGCCACCTGCTGGCGCGCGCATCGGCGTCCGGGTCGCGCCCGGGATCACCCACACGATCGGCGGGCTCAGGATCGACGAACGCGCACGCGTCCTGCACGAGGACGGCACGCCGATCGACGGCCTGTTCGCGGCGGGAGCGGACGTGGGCGGCATCTCCACGGGCGGATACGCGAGCGGCCTGGCCGCCGCGCTCGTTTTCGGCAGGATCGCCGCCGAGTCCGTCGTCGCCTAGACGGCCTGCAGGTACACGCAGGGCCTGGGATCGTTCGGAAGCGGCGACGGGGCGATCTTCGTCACCTGCAGCTTCCCGTTGTCTCCCTCGACCTCGCTTCCGATCGCCGGCGGCTCCCCGTCCTCCTCGCGCAGCTCGTACCCGCTCGGCTTCCAGATGAACAGCAGGTACTTCCCGTCCGCCATGGCCGCAGGATGCTACCCGCCACCGCGTACGGGGGCAGCCCGTCTGGGTCTCGGCGTTTCGAAGAATGCTGCGCGTCAGTTAGCCACTGCGTACGGAGGCAAGACGACGAGGACGGTCGTTCCGCCGTTCTCGCCCTGCTCGAACGTCAGCTGGCCGTTGAGCGTACGCGCCCGTTCGGCGAGCTCGTCCAGGCTGCTCCGACGGCGTTCACCGGGCGCGTCGTCGGCGATGCGGGTCTCGAACCCGCCGTCGTCCGTCTGCCGCACGAGCACGGACAGCGTCTCAGGCGGCCCGCGGCGCACCGCCTGGTTCAGCGCCTCGCGGATGATCTGGTACAGGGCGGCCTGCGTCTTCTCGGCCAGTCGCTCCCCCGCGTCCGCGTCGAGATCGACGGTCACGCCGTGCTCGATCGCGATTTGATCCGTCAGCGCACGCACGGCGGGCGCGAACCCTTGGTCGCGCAACACGACCGGCTCGAGGTTGAAGGACAGGTCGCGGAGCTGTCCGATCGTCGCGCGGTGCCGGTGGAGCGCGCGCCCGATGATCTCATGCGCCTCCTCCGCGCGGCCTTCCGTGATCGAGTTCAGCCCTGCGTCGAGGAGGAGCGCGATTCCCGAGAGCGATTGCACGGCACTGTCGTGGAGTTCGTCCGCGAGGCGCCGCCGCTCGTCCTGCTCCGCGGTGATCAGCTGATCCGTCAACCGCGAGCGCTCGACCTCGCGCACCTGTGCTTCCGCTAGGAGGCGAGCGTTCTCGTACTCACGCGCTGCGAAGTCCGCGAGCACGGTCGCGCGCACCACGTCGTCCCGGTCGAACGGCCGGTCGCGCGTCAGCCGCAGCGCGCCGATCTCTTCCCCGCGCGCCTTGAGCGGGATCACGATTGCGTTCTCGGCGGGTGACGGCCGCAGTCGCTCGGCCGGTCGGAGCATCCGCGCGCGTGCTTCGAACAGATGCTCGGCCTGGACGCACGTCTCTGCGAGTACGTTCTGCGCGCCGGCGATCGAGGCCATCGAATCGACGAGCGACTCGAGGAACAACGCCTCGCTCGTCAGCTCCTCCTCTGCGGCTTCGTGCCGCCGTCGTTCGGTGACGATCAGATACGCGGCGAGGATCGCGGCCGCTGCGACCGAGCACGCCAGCCCGACCGCCGTGAGGACCGTGTGTCCCGTCGCGAGCCCGACGACGGCGATCACGGCCGCCGCGCCGAACACCAGCGCGAGCGAGCCCGCGTTAGTGGCGTTGTCGGAAAGCCTTCGATCGTGTCGACCGGTCATTTCAGACGGACGCACGGGCGAAGCCCGCACGTCCTGACGGGCGGCGTCGCAAGCGACGCCTGGTGGCGTTGTCGGAAAGCCTTCGATCGTGTCGACCGGTCATTTCAGACGGACGCACGGGCGAAGCCCGCACGTCCTGACGGCGGCGTCGCAAGCGACGCCTAGTCGATGATCGCTTCGCGAAGCGCAATCGCGACCGCTTGCGTCCGCGTGTCCGCCTCGAGCTTGGCCAGGATGTGGCGGACGTGGCTCTTGACCGTTTCCTGGCTGATGTAGAGCTTGGCGGCCACGTCCTGGTTCGACATCCCGTCCGCGAGCAGCTGGAGGATCTCGCGCTCGCGCCCGGTCAGCATGTCGTCCTTGTCCTTGCCGGTCAGGAACGCGGGCATCAGCGCCGGGTCGACATAGCCCTCGCCCGCGGCCACCTTCTCGATCGCGCGCAGCAGCGTCTGGTGCGGCGCCTCCTTCAGGATGTATCCCTTCGCGCCCGACTCGAGCCCGCGCCCGAGCAGTGACCGCTCGCTGTAGGCGGTGAAGATGAGGACCGCAGATTCCGGCACCTTCTCCGTCAGCTGCTTCGTCGCCTCGAGCCCGTCCATGCCAGGCATGCGGACGTCCATGATCACGACGTCCGGACGACGGCGCTGCGCCAGCGCGACGGCGCTCGCCCCGTCCGCCGCCTCGCCGATCACGCGGATGTGCGGTGCTCGCGAGAGCGAGAGGCGCAGGCCTTCACGGACGACCTCGTGGTCGTCGACGATCAGGCACGTGATTTCGGACGGGTGCGCGTTGGCGCTCTCCAAGCTGGGCGGATTGTAGTTCGGAAGCGGGATGCCAGTCTTGCGGCCAGGCTAGATGGCCAGGGACAGCTGCTCCGGCTCGGGCGGCGGCGCGAGCCTCAAGCTCCGCCGGTCCCCGATCTCGAGCTCCCGCGCGAGCCGCCGGACTTCCTCCCGCGCCGGCTTCGACTCAGCGGCCCCGAGGTAGGCGCGTCCCGCATACAGCCGCTCGTAGAGCGGCAGCTGCTCCGGCCAGTCCTCCGCGAGGTGCTCCAAAAAATGCTCGCGTGTCCCCGGCCTGAGGAAGAGGAGATTCGCCCAGATTCCGGTCGCGCCGGCCTCGCGTGCAGCCCGCACCACCTCGCGCAGCTGCCCGGGGCTGTCGGAGATTCCCGGGAGGATCGGCGCCATCCCGACCCCGGCCTTGACTCCCGCATCGACCAGTTGCTTGAGCGCGCGCAGCCGCTGGCGCGGATGAGCGGTCGACGGCTCGGTCTTTCGCCACACGTCCTCGTCGAGGGTTGGCACCGAGAACGTGACTGCAACCGACGCGCGCTTCGAGGCCTCGACGAGGACGTCGACGTCCCTCACGATCATCGGGCCGCGCGTGATGATCGAGAACGGGTTGGATGCGTCGCGAAGCGCCTCCAGGCACCCGCGTGTCAGCCGGTACTTCCCCTCTGCCGGCTGATAGGGATCGGTCGCCGCGCCGATGGCCACGTGCTCGTGTTCCCACGACGCACGCGCGAGCTCGCGGCGCAGCACCTCGGCGATGTTCGTCTTCACTCGAATCGACGTTCCGTAGCGGTCGTCGGACGGGCGGTCGGAGCGGCGCTCGAAGTGCCGGACGTAGCAGAACGTGCAACGGTGGACGCACCCCATGTACGGGTTCAGTGACCACTTGAAGCCCATCCCCCTGACGGGGTTGAGGGCGCTCTTGCAGGGCTCTTCGCGATACTCGATCGGCATGGCCGATGCCCGGATGATAGAACAAACGTTCGTACAGCTGGAAGACGGTATTCAGCGGCTGACTCTGCCGCTCCCGACCGGGCCGAAGCACGTCCACTGCTACCTCGTCGACGGGACGCTCTTCGACACGGGGCTCGGGCTGGGCGATGCACCGTGGGGCCGGCTGCAGGTGCAGCGGATCGCGATCACGCACTTCCATCCCGACCACGTGGGCGGCGCCTCGGTTGCGGGCGCGGTGACCGGTGCCGCCGTGTACCAGGGAGGCCTCGACTACGCGCAGTGCGAGCGTGTCTGGGGCTCGCGCGACTGGCCGGAACGGATGGCGAGCTGGTTCCGGACGCATGGCGTTCCCGCTGCGCTGACCGACGAGCTGATCGAGCAGGGGCACGCGTTCGCACCGTTCATCCGCTTCGCCCGCGACCCCGAGCTCCTATACGAAGGAAGCGGGCTCGACGATTGGCAGGTGATCGAGCTGCCGGGTCACGCGGACGGTCATCTCGGCTTTCTCCGCGAGGGCGTTCTGATCGCGGGCGATCACCTGCTGGCCAGGATCTCGCCTGCCGTCGGCCTGTATCCGGAAAGCCGCCCCGACCCGCTCGGCGACTACCTCGCCTCACTGGAGCGAACAATCGAGCTCGCCCCGAGGGTCGTGTATCCCGGACACGGCGAGCCGATCCACGACCCGCCTGCGCGCGCCCGCGAGCTGATCGACCACCACCGCGACCGGCTCGACAAGACTCGTGCCGCACTCGGCCCCGAGCCGCGGTCCGCCTATGACGTCTCGCTCGTCGTGTTCGGCGCCGAGCTCGGCCCAACCCAGCGACGGTTCGCGGTCGCCGAGACGCTCTCACACCTCGAGCGGCTCGTGCGGGAAGGGCACGCGGCCCGCGCAGGGGACGACAGGGCCGTTACCTATACTGATTCGTGGTTGGACGACGAGATTCCTCCTAGTACCAACGCCCCGGGGGTCGGGGCCTGACGCTCCTCTTCGAGCTCATCGCCGTCGGCGTTCTGATTCTGCTGAACGCCTTTTTCGTCGCGGCCGAATACGGCCTCGTCACCGCCCGGCGCACGCGCATCATCGAGCTGCACCACGAGGGGAACCGCCGCGCGCGCGACGTCATCAAGATCACGAGCGACCCGCCGCGCTTCATATCCGCGATGCAGCTCGGCGTCACGCTCACGTCACTGGGTATCGGTGCGCTCGGCGAGCACGCACTCGCCAAAGCGTTCGATCCGTTGATGGCGACCGCGCTCGCCGTAGCGATCGCCTACCTGATCCTCACGTACCTGCACGTCGTGATCGGCGAGCTCGTTCCAAAAGGCGTCGCACTTCAGCACTCCGAGGGGACGGCGCTCGCCGTGTCCGCACCCGTGCGCGCGTTCTTCACGCTCTTCCGCCCGCTGATCTGGGTACTGCAGCGATCGACGGAGGTCGTGCTGCGCTGGCTCGGGTTGCAGCCGCCCGGCGGCGAGGACGATGTCCTCTCCGAGGCGGAGCTCCGCATGCTCGTCTCCCAGTCGACCCAGCATGGCGAGATCGAGCAGCAGGAGCAGGAGATGCTCTACAAGGTCTTTGACTTCGCGGACAAGGAGGCCGCGGACGTAATGGTGCCCCGTCCCGAGGTCGTGGCGCTCTCGATCGACCTGCCGCCCGAGCAATGCCTGGAAGCCGTCATGGACGCGCCGTTCACGCGCTATCCGGTCTACCGGGGGACGCTCGACGACATCGTCGGCATCCTCCACGTGCGCGATCTGTTCCACGCGATGCGAGAGCGCGGTATGGCGGAGGTGAAGATCGAGGACATCGTCCGGCCGGCGCACATCGTCCCCGAGACGAAGGATCTCGCGGCGCTCCTGACCGAGTTCCGCCGCACGAACCAGCACATGGCGATCGTCGTCGACGAGTACGGCGAGATGGAGGGCATCGTCACGCTTGAGGATTTGCTGGAGGAGATCGTCGGCGAGATCGAGGACGAGTTCGACCTCCCCGACGAGTCGATCGAGCAGGTGGACGAGGACACGATCAAGATCGACGGGACGTTCCCGATCGACGACTTCAACGAGCGCTTCCGCACCGACCTCCCGGTCGAGGACTACCACACGGTGGCGGGCTTCGTCTTCGGCTTGCTCGGCCGCGCGCCCGAAGTCGGTGACGACGTCTCGCACGACGGCATGCGCTTCGACGTGCTCGAGGTGGACGGGTCGCGGATCGAGAAGCTCGCCGTGACGTTCGAGCAGCGCCGCGAGCAGCGCGACCGGGACGGAACCGAGCGTGACGAGCTCGAAGCCGAGCTTTTCGATCCAGACGCGTAAGCGTCTCGTCCGCGCAGCGGACCGGTGGAGGGGTTTGGGGGAACCGGGAGGTTCCCCCACCGACTACCGAGGCTCCGGGGCTACCATGGCCGCGCAGGCCCTACGACCGGGGAAGGAGTCTCATGAACCGTTTGACGCTTGCGCTCGGGGTCGCGCTTGCGACCCTCGTCGCGGCCGCGCCCGTGGCAGCCTCGCCAAGCGCGGCGAAGGCCACGACCATCACCGTGAAGATGAAGGAGTTCAAGTTCATCCTCTCAAAGCAGACCGTTCCGCACGGCACGGTCACCTTCAAGCTCGTCAACATCGGCAAGCTCGCCCACGACTTCAGGATCGCCGGCAAGACGAGCAAGTTGATCCAGCCGGGGAAGACCGGCAAGTTCGTCGTCACTCTGAAGAAGGGCAAGCTCCCCTACAACTGCCCCGTACCCGGCCACACCGCCGCCGGCATGAAGGGCAAGCTCACCGTCACGTGAGCCAAACCGGTCCGAGCTCGTCCTCGTATCGGGTGCGTAACCGACCTGGAGGAGCTCTATGACTCGAATCATCGTTTCGTCTCTGATAGTCGCCGCTCTATCGGCAGTCCTGTTTCTCGTCCCGGCCTCGGCGATGACGCATCCCAAGCTGACCGGCACCGCCGGAAAGAACGACGCGTTCATCATCACGCTCAAGAACGCGAGTGGGACGCTCGTCAAGACGCTGAAGGCCGGGACGTACACGTTCGTGATTCACGACGACTCGACCTTGCACAGCTTCGCTCTCGACGGGCCGCACGGCTTCGCCAAGGACTTCACGACCATCCCGTTCAAGGGGACGAAGACGGCGACGCTAACCCTGAAGAAGGGGAAGTACAAGTACTACTGCAAGGCGCACGAGTCGACGATGTTCCACTTCTTCACCGTCAAGTGATCAGCTCGATCTCGGTGGTCCGGCCGCCTTCGATCCGGAAGGCGGCCAGGTCGCCGGTCCGCAACGACAGGATCAGGTAGGGACGCTTCTCCCAGAGCCCGATGTTCTCGACATCGGTCCGCGAGGGGCGCGCCGGGGACGAGAGGTGTGAATGGAACACGGCCAGCTCGTAGCCGTCGTCCTCCGCGAACCAGACCTCCGGGTCAACGAGCTCGAGCTCGAAGCGATACGGGGACGCGGCGGCGTTGCGTCCCGGCTCGTAACGCTCGGCGCGGCCGTTGCGGAGGAGGACCAGGCCGCACGCCTCGTTCGGCGCCTCCCGTTCCGCGTGCGCGACGAGCTCTGCGCGCACGTCCCCGGGGATCACCACCAAACGGTGCGCTCCATCGCCGCTTCGACGTCCTCGGCCTCCCAGAAGTCCGCGGAGAGATACTTCCAGCCGCCGTCCGCGAGAATCGCTACGACAGTGCCCTCGTCGCGCTCGGCCGCGAGTTTGCGCGCGACGTGGACGACTGCGCCCGACGACACGCCGGCGAAGATCCCTTCTTGGTCGATCAGGCGCTTGACCTCGCGGACGGACTCCTCGTTCGAGACGAGTACCTTGCGGTCGAGCTTCGACACGTCGAGGATCGGCGGCACGTAGCCCTCGTCCAGCGAGCGCAGTCCCATGACCGGATCGCCCGGGAGGGGCTCCGCCGCCGCGACGACGACATCAGGAAATGTCTCGCGCAGCCGCTCGCCCGTTCCCATCAGCGTGCCGCCGGTGCCGAGCCCTGCGACGAGCACGTCGACGCGGTCGAGCGCCTCTGCGATCTCCGCACCCGTGCCGTCGTAGTGCGCTCGCGGGTTCGCCTCGTTTCCGTACTGGAACGGCATGAAGTAGCTCGGGTTCTCTTCGGCCAGCTGGAGCGCGAGCCGGACGGCGCCGTTCGAGCCTTCGCCCGGCGGTGAGAAGACGATGTGCGCACCGAAGAGACGAAGCAGGCGCTTTCGCTCCTCGGTCGCGTTCTCCGGCATCACGCACGTGAGCGGGTAGCCCTTCAACTTGGCGACGAGCGCGAGCGAGATGCCGGTGTTCCCGCTCGTCGGCTCGAGCAGCTCGCGCCCCGGCTGGAGCTCATCGGCCGCCTCGGCTGCCTCGATCATCGCCTTGGCGATGCGATCCTTGATCGAGCCGGTGGGGTTCTGTCCTTCGAGCTTCGCATAGAGCCGAACGCTGCCGACCGGCGTCAGCTCGACGAGCGGTGTGTTGCCGATCAGGTCGAGCAGCGAAGGAGCGATCGTGCTACGCACCCCGCTCCCAGACGTAGACCGTCGGACAGAGCTTGCCGAGGAGCTGGTAGATGCCCCAGAGCTTGCTGCCGGCGTACGCATCGACCCGACCCTGTCCGTGGCGCTCGACGAACTCGGTCTCGCGGCGGCGCAGGCGCGACAGACGCAGAAGATCGCCGCCTGCGTCCCAGGTTCCGTCCTCGACCATGCGCTCGCGCCACTCGCCCCCGAGCTCCGTCGTCGAGACGAGCGCGAAGCCTGCCGCTGCGGCGCGGGCCTCAACCGCGGCCCGGTCGACACTTTCCGGAACGATCGCCACCGCTGTGAAGATCCTGTCCGCCTCGCGCTGCTCGAGGAGTTCGGTCGCGAGCGTGACGTAGACGAGCATGCGTCCGCCCGGGCGGAGGACGCGGGCACATTCGGCGAACCCGCGGGCGAGGTCGACGTGCACGATCACATCGCGGCACCAGATCCAGTCGGCGACTTCGTCGGCCAGCGGCATCGCCTCGATTCCGGCCTCGAAGATCGCAATCTCTTCCTCGAGCCCGGCAGCCGCGACCGCGCGCCGCGAAAGCTCGACATGGAGCGGAACCGGGTCGAGCGCGACGGCGCGAAGGCCGTGATCGCGCACGAGGCGGATCGCGTGGGTTGCATCGCGTGCGCCGACGTCGACCACCAGCTGGCCTGCGCGTGGACCGAGCTCCGCAAACGCCGCGAAGAGAGAATCCGTGCCGCGCGGGTCGAGGCTGTGTTGGAGCTCGAGGTCGAGCGTTTTCTCGCCTGCCCAGAGCTCGCCGTAGAGCTCCTGGACCGAGGTCATCAGCCGCCGGCCGGCGGCGGCAGTTCCCCTAGCTGAGCTCCACCAGCCATCGCCGGCAGCAGGATCACCGTTGAACCGGGACGCACCTCGGTGTCGATCCCCTCGCGGGTGCGCACGTCCTCGCCCTCGACGTACACGTTCACGAAGGGCGCGATGTCGCCGTTCTCGACGAGCTGCCGGCGCAGCGCGGGGAAACGGCCCATCAGGTCGTCGAGCAGTTCCCGCACGGTGTCGCCGTCGGCGGGAACCTCGCGCGCGCCGCCGACGTCCTCGCGCAGCGTCGGGGGAATGCGCACGCGGGTCACGCGGGCTCCCTCGTTCCCGAGCAGAACTCGACGTAGTCGATGTAATCCGTGATCGTCGGGTGCTCGCCGCAGACGGGGCACTCCGGATCGCGCCGGATGGAAACCTCGTTGAACTCCGCGCTCAGTGCGTCGAACAGCAACAGCCGTCCCACGAGCGGTTCGCCGATCCCGAGCGCGAGCTTCAGCGCCTCGCTCGCCTGGAGCGAGCCGATCACGCCGGGCAGCACGCCCAGCACGCCGCCCTCGGCGCACGACGGCGCGAGCTCAGGCGGCGGCGGCGCGGGGAAGAGACAGCGGTAACAGGGGCCCGCACCGGGCTTGAACACCGTCACCTGACCTTCGAAGCGGTAGATCGACCCGTGCACCACAGGGGCGCCGTGCCAGACGGATGCGTCGTTGACGAGGTAGCGCGTGGGGAAGTTGTCGGCGCCGTCGACGATCACGTCCCAGCCGTCGGCCAGGATCCGCTCGATGTTCTCCGACGTCAGCCGCTCCTTGTACGGGACCACCTGCACGTCCGGGTTGAGCGCCTCGATCGTCCGCTTCGCCGACTCGACCTTTGCCTCGCCGAGCCGCTCCGTCGAGTGGACGATCTGGCGCTGGAGGTTCGACTCGTCGACGACGTCCGCGTCGACGATGCCGATCCGGCCAACACCTGCGGCCGCGAGATAGAGCGACGCCGGCGAGCCGAGACCGCCGGCGCCGATCAGCAGGATTTTGGAGTCGAGCAGCTTCAGCTGTCCCTGCTCGCCGACCTCGGGGATCAGGAGGTGGCGCGAGTAACGCGCACGCCGCGGCGCGTCGAGCCCCGCCGACAACTCGACGGGGAACCCGTTCCGCTTCCAGTCGGTGAAGCCGCCGGCGAGCGAGACGGACTCGTCGTAGCCCAGGTCCTGGAGCGTCTTCGCCGCAAACGCGGACCGGTTGCCGGCCGAGCAGTAGAGAAGGATCTGCCGCGACCGGTCCGGCGCGGCGCCCTCGATCCGCGACTCGAGATACCCGCGAGGAATGTGGATTGCGCCCGGGATGTGCCCCTCGTCCCACTCGTCCTGCTCGCGGACGTCGACAATGACGGGATCGTCGTTCTCGATCACCTCACGCGCGCGCACGGCGTCGACCTCGTCGATCTCCGCCCTCACCTGGGCCAGCAGCTCACGGTAGCTCGCCATTGCTTTCCAAAGTGTAGCGACGAGGTGGCGTCGTGAGGCCACGAATTCGCGTCTCGCTGATCGTCGCGGCGGTCGCACTCGCCGCAGCCGGAACGGCCGTCGGTGTCACGCTCGCCACACGAACCCACGTGCCGAAGCAGCGCGGCGCGGCGCCGAGACTCTACGCCGACCCGACGGCACCCCAGGACATCGTCCGCGACGTGCGGGACGCCCTGCGTGCCTGGCCGAGCGGGACGGTCCGCCGGTTGCGGATCCTGACCGCCCAGCATCCCGGCAGTGCGCTCGTCCGCTTCGAGCTCGGCGTCGCGCTCGTGTTCAGCGGCTCGCCGGACGCTGCGCGCGCGGCCTGGCGAAACGCCGAGCGCGTCCAGCCCGACTCGCCGTCAGCCGTCCGCGCGGAGGACGCGCTGCACCCGGACGCTCCACCGGGAAAGCCGCCGTTCGTCGCAGGCTTCGCGCGCCCGCGCACACGCGTCGAACGCCTCCTCGCCGAGGGGATCGGGTTCCAGGCTGCGCTTCGTCCAGTCTCCGCCGAGCGCGTCTTCGCCGCCGCTGCGCAGCTGGCACCCGGCAACCCCGAGGCGCAAGTCGCGGCGGCCGTCGGTCTCTACGACAAGGACAGGCCCGAACGGGCCTTCTCGCGGCTCGGACCACTTGTGCGCACATTTCCGCACGCCCAGACCGTGCGCTTCCACCTCGGGCTCCTCCTCATCTACCTGCGGGAGTTTCCGCAGGCCAAGAAGGAGCTGCGTCTCGCTGTTGCCGAAGGTCCACGTACCCCGCTGGCCAGGCAGGCTCGCGTCCTGCTCGACGCAACTCGTAAGAAGTAGGACCCCAAGCCGTAAAGATGAGCCGAACGGCCCATGGCGGCCGTCCGATCCAGCTGGCAGAGTGCGGCATCGCGAAAATCCGGGCCGGAGGGGGGAACGGAGTTTGAGCGCAACCGAGGAAGCGGTCAGTCCCAAAATCGTCTCGGATCTTCTAGAGACGGACGACGCCAAGACGCTCCTGGAAGCGGGTAAGGAAGCCGGGCATCTGAGTGCCGACGAGATCGCTGCGGCGCTCGACGAGCTCGACCTCGAGCCGGCCCAGATCGACGACTTCTACCACGCTCTCGAGGAGCTCCACATCGAGGTCGTGACGGGCGAGGAGGAAGAAGAAGCCGCTGCCGAGGAGCAGCCGCGGGAGGTGTCGACCGACGCCCTTCAGCTCTTCCTCAAGGACATCGGCAAGGTCGATCTCCTCACCGCCGCGCAGGAGGTCGAGCTCGCGAAGCGGATCGAGCGCGGCGACCACGGCGCGAAGCAGGAGATGGTCGAGGCGAACCTCCGCCTGGTCGTTTCGATCGCAAAGAAGTACCGGAACCAGGGCCTGCCGTTCCTCGATCTGATCCAGGAGGGAACGATCGGTCTCGTCCGCGCGGCGGAGAAGTTCGACTACCGGAAGGGCTTCAAGTTCTCGACGTACGCGACGTGGTGGATCCGCCAGGCCGTCGCGCGCGCGCTCGCCGACAAGGCGCGCACGATCCGGATGCCGGTGCACGTCGTCGAGAAGCTGAACAAGATCGTTCGCTCGGAGCGGAAGATGCGGGCCGAGCTCGGCCGCGAGCCGACTGCGGCGGAGATCGGCAAGGATCTCGACCTGACACCCGACGAGGTCGAGCAGATCCGGCGCAGCGCGCAGACCCCCGTGTCGCTCGAGAAGCCGGTCGGCGACGAGGACGAATCGGAGTTCGGGCACTTCCTCACGGACGAGAACCTGCCGCTGCCCGACGAGGAGGCCGAGATCACGCTGCGCAAGGAGACGCTGCGGAAGATCCTCGGCACGCTCTCGTCGCGCGAGCGCCAGGTCCTCGAGCTGCGCTACGGCCTCGACGGCCAGCATCCGCGCACGCTGGACGAGGTCGGCCGCGCGTTCAACGTCACACGCGAGCGCATCCGGCAGATCGAGAACCAGAGCCTGAAGAAGCTGCGGGCCCTGGCCGACGCCGCCAAGCTTCGAGAAGTCGCCTAGAGCGAGCTGTCAGTAGACGCGTTCCCCGGGGCGTCCCACACTTCGATCCGTCCGGGTAATCACTAAGGGGGTTCCTAATGCAGAAGCTGTTCGCGCTCGTCGCCGTCGCTCTCCTTTCGACACTCGGGTTCGCGGGTGCCGGCGGGGCAGCCAACGGGCACGCATCGTCCGCGGCCGTTTGCCCGGCGCCTGCCGTCGCGGCGGCACGCTGTCACGCTCTCGTCGTCACGGACGGCGTCGGCAATCCGCTCGCGTCGACGTCACCGACCGGTCTCTCTCCGGTGACCATCAAGGCGGCCTACAATTTCCCGACCGCCGGGACACCCGGAGCGGGAAAGAGGATCGCGATCGTCGACGCATACGACGATCCGAACGCCGAGAGTGACTTGAACGTCTTCAGCAGTCAGTACGGTCTGCCAGCCTGCACGACGGCGAACGGCTGCTTCCAGAAGGTCAATCAGACCGGCGGAACGAGCTATCCACGCAAGGACGCCGGGTGGGCGCTCGAGATCTCGCTGGACGTCCAGTGGGCACACGCGATCGCGCCCGGAGCCAAGATCCTTCTCGTCGAAGCCACGACGAACAGCTTCGCGAACTTGCTCGCTGCCGAGGACTATGCGAAGACACACGCTCAGTACGTCTCGAACAGCTGGGGGGCGTCGGAGTTCAACGGTGAGGCTGGCTACGACTCGCACTTCGCACAGACCGGCGTGAGCTTCTTCGTTTCCTCAGGGGACGCGGGCCTGCCCGCCGAATACCCGTCGGCGTCGCCGAACGTGATCTCGGTCGGCGGGACGACGCTGCACTTCAGCGGTGGCAACTTCAGCTCGGAGACTGGCTGGAGCGGCTCAGGCGGCGGCTGCAGCGCGTACGAAACGAAGCCCTCGACCCAGTCGACGGGCTCAGTCAACTGCAACGGCATGCGGGCGACGCCAGACGTCTCGCTCGATGCGGACCCCGCGTCTGGAGTGTCCGTCTACGACAGCGTCCGCTACCAGGGGCAGATGGGCTGGTTCACGGTAGGCGGGACGAGTGCGTCCTCGCCGATGTGGGCCGCGCGGTCTGCCGACGCGGGAACGGTGGTCGACTCGGGCTACGTGTACGGGAACAGCATCAGCTTCCGTGACATCACGTCCGGGAACAACGGCGCCAGCGCACTTCCCGGTTTTGACCTCGTCACCGGTCGTGGGAGCTGGCTCGGCTAACGACGTAGCCGTTTCGTGAGAGCCGCCTCTCGGCGGGGCGGCTCTCCCTTTCCGTAGAGTTCCGCGCCGTGGAGCAGGCGTGGCTCGACGAACTGCGCGAGTTCATCGCGATCCCGTCGGTGAGCGCGGACCCGACGCACCGCGACGACGTTGTGCGCGCGGCGGAGTGGCTTGCCGACCTCGTCAAGCGCTCCGGCGGGGAGGCGGAGGTGGCGCCGTTCGGCGAGCGCGAGCTCGTCCTGGGGGAGATCCCGGCCACGGCCGGCAACGGGAGCGCGCCGACCGTCCTGGTCTACGGCCACTTCGACGTGCAGCCTCCCGCGCCGCTCGACCTGTGGGAGTCGCCGCCCTTCGAGCTCTCGGAGCGCGACGGCTGGTACTACGGTCGCGGGATCGCCGACGACAAGGGCCAGCTGTACACGCTCGTCAAGGCGGCGCAGCTCCTGGCGCAGAACGCCCAGCTCCCCGTGAACATCCGCATCGCGTGCGACGGCGAGGAGGAGATCGGGGGCCACACGATCGTCGACTTCCTCGAGCATGTTCGAGTGCGTACCGGCGCGCGCGACCTCCATTCGGGCATCTACGGCGGCTCTGCACTGAATGCGATCCACGCGTTGATGCAAACCCTCTCGGCGCTCGTTGCCAAAGACGGGCTGCTCGCCGACGAGCTGCGCCAGGGCCGCGCGCATCTCGACGGCGACGAGCTGCATTCGGCCGAGATGCTGCCGAGCGGCGACGTCCTGCTCGACGAAGCAGGGGCGGCTCCGCTCGACCCGAAAGCCGGTGCCGAGTTCTACATCCGCACGTGGTCCGAGCCGTCGCTCGACGTGAACGGCATCAACGGCGGTAAGCCCGACTTCGTCAACACCACGCTGCCGGTCGAGGCGCAGGCGCGCTTCACAATCCGGCTGGCGCCCGGACAGGAGGTGCGGCAGATGCAGGAGGCTGCGGAGAAGCTGCTGCGCGCTGCCGCGCCCGCCGGCGCGGAGCTGGAGATCACGCGCGAGAACGCGGCGCCGCCCGGTCGGATGCCGCCGGATGCCAGGGCGATCGAGCTCGGGCTCGACGCGTTCGAGCGGGCGCTCGGGACGCGCCCGCTGCTCGTGCGCGCAGGCGGGACCCTGCCGATCGTTCCCGCACTCGAGGAGAAGGGCATCGCCACCGTCGTGACGGGCTTCGCGCTGCCCGAGTCCGCGGTGCACTCGCCGAACGAACGTATGCGCGTCGAGGACATCGGGCGCGCCGTGGCAGCCGCGCAGGAGCTCTACCGGAGCTGGGCCGAACTTGGCTGAGGACGGCCGCTACCCGACGCCGCTCGCCGCCGAGCTCGCGGACGACGTGCTCGAGCGCTTTCTCCGCTACGTCCGCATCGACACGCAGTCGGACGATGATTCCCAGACCTACCCAAGCACCGCGAAACAGCGCGATCTCGGCGAGCTCCTCGCGCGCGAGCTGCTCGAGCTGGGCCTCGAGGACGCAGCGATCGACGAGTACGGCTACGTGTTCGCGACGCTCCCCGGCGCGCGCGGGCCGACCGTTGGCTTGATCGCGCACGTGGACACGAGCCCGGACGAGTCGGGAACGAACGTCCAGCCGCAGGTCGTCCACTACGAGGGCGGCGACATCCAGCTGCCCGGCGACCCGCGCCAGGTGATCAGCCCGTCTGAGAGCCTGCTCCTGGCCGAGAAGATCGGGCACGAGATCGTGACGACGGACGGGACGACGCTGCTCGGCGCCGACGACAAGGCCGGCGTGGCGGAGATCATGGCGGCCGTTGCGTATCTCGCACGCCGTCCGGAGATCGAGCACGCGCCGATTCGCGTCGGCTTCACCGTCGACGAGGAGGTCGGCCGCGGGGTCGACCACTTCGACATCGAGCAGTTCGGCGCAGACCTCGCGTACACGTTCGACGGCGCCAAGGTCGGCCAGATCGACGAAGAGACCTTCACTGCGTCGGAGGTCACGATCCGCATCGAGGGCCACAGCGTCCACCCGGGGACCTCGAAAGGGAAGCTCGTCAACTCGGTCAAGCTCGCGGGCGTGCTGCTCGAGCGGCTCCCGAAGGACCGCCTGTCGCCCGAGACGACGGAGGAGCGCGAAGGCTTCGTTCACCCGCATCGCATCGCCGGCGGCGCGGCCGAGACGACGGTGACCTTCATCGTGCGCGACTTCGACGCCGAGCAGCTGAAGCAGCACGAGCAGCTCCTCAGCGAACTCGCCGCGGACATCGAACACGAGGAGCCGCGCGCGCGTGTCACCGTCGAGCGGGAGGACAGCTATCGCAACATGAAGGAGTTCCTCGACACGCGTCCCCGCATCCTCGAGGCGGCCGAGGAGGCCGCCCGCCGCGTTGGGCTCGAGCCGTCCCGAACGGCGATCCGCGGCGGAACCGACGGCGCCATGCTCAGCGCCCGCGGACTGCTGACGCCGAACATCTACACCGGCGGGCAGGAGTACCACTCGGTGCTCGAATGGGTCTCCGTCCAGGACATGGCCATCTCCGCCGCGACAGCCGTCGAGCTCGCAAAGCTGTGGGCCGAACCGGAGTGGGCCTAACCGTCCGAAGTCCGCTCGCTACGCTCGCATGACGACTTCGGACGGTGGCCGTCTCACGGCCCGCGTCCCGTAGCCGCGGCCGCGCATGTCGCCCGCGGCGGCGAGCGTCATCCGGGAGCTTCGACGGCCGAAGCGGCAACAATGCGATTGATGCGTCGCTTCATTTTCTCTTGCCGGGCCGGCACTCAAAGGTGGGCCGAGTCGTAACCGGCTACGGCGTGTACGCGCGGTTCTACGACGCGACCCAGGGCGACCGTGCGGAGCATGCGACCTACGTCCGGTCGCTGCTGAAGAAGCATCAGCCGAGGGCGAAGACGGTCCTCGAGCTCGCCTGTGGCACGGGATCGATTCTCAAGCAGCTGCAGCCGCACTACGAGGTGACGGGTGTCGACCTCTCGAAGGAAATGCTCGCGGTCGCAAAGAAGAAGGTTCCCGGCGTTCCGCTCTTTCAGAGCGACATGAGGACCGTCGACCTCGGCGAACGGTTCGACGTCGTTCTCTGCGTCTACGACTCGATCAACCACCTCACCAGGTTCCGGGATTGGGAGGCTGTGTTTCGCCGGACGCGCGCGCACCTGAATGGCGGCGGCATCTTTCTGTTCGACATCAACACCGTGCACCGTCTGGCGGCGTCTTCCGGGGGCGCGCCGTTCGTGCAGTGGTTCGGCGACGGTGACCTGATGGTGATCGAGATCGTCGATGCACCGCGCGGAGCCGTCGATTGGCAGATCAACGTGTTCGAGCGTCTGAGCGACTCGACCTATCGCTTGCATCTCGAGGAGATCCGCGAAGTGTCGTTTCCCGCGGAACGGATCCGCGGCGCGCTCCGCAAGCACTTCACGCGAATCTGGACGTACGACGCGCGGCGCTCGCGCCCATCGCCGCGTTCGGAGCGGCTGCACTTCGTCTGCCGCGTGTAGGCCGTCCCGACGGTTTCCCGATCTCTGGTCTCCATCGGCCGCCGCAGGCGACATGCGCGGCTGCGGCTCACCGACGCTGGCCGGGAAATCAGCCGTCCAAAGTCGTCATGCGAGCGAAGCGAGCGGACTTTGGACGGCGATTAGTGCCGACACGGGAGCCAGTCGTGCCCGAACTCGCGCATCGCGTCGATGATCGGGAGCAGCGACTCGCCCTTCTGCGTCAGCTCGTACTCGACACGGGGCGGGGACTCGGGATAGCTGTGCCGCTCGACGATCCCTTCGTCCTCGAGCGCGCGAAGGCGCTCCGACAGCGTGCGCGGCGAGATGCCGGCGCAGGAGTGCTCGAGCTGCGAGAAGCGGCGCGGTCCTTCCGAGAGATCGTGGACGAGGAGCGCCGTCCACTTCGCGCCGATGATCTCGGCACACGCTGCGACTGCACAGGAGGTCGACTCGTGGACCGGGTTCATCGTCCGCATGGCTATCCCAATTGTAGTGAAGCTAGAAGACGCGCTGGGACTGGCGGCTCAGGAAGAACCCGTGGCTCGACCGGTTCGTGCAGGTGAGCCCGGCCCGCTGGGAAAGGCAGCGGATCCCGTGCCACGTCCACGACCGCCCATAGGCCACCTTCGGATAATCCGTGGCGGCATTCCCGAAGACGAAGCCGACGCTGACCCGGCCCGCCGAGGCCATCGCCCAGACCTTCTGGCCGCGTTTCGCATCCGCCTTGGAGAAGACCGTGCAGGCGAGCAGCGGCTTGCCGTGGTACGGGCCCGCGTTGCAGGCGATGTTTCCGGACGGCGTCAGGAACCCCGTCTGGGTTGGAACCGGGACGGGAACCGCGAGGATGAGCGCGGCGAGCGGAATGATCACGCCCTGATCGTATGACGCCGGCGTACGGTTCGACGCCGTCGATTCGGCGGTTCACCGGCTGGGGCGGCGGCTCCGGAGCGGCGACGATGTGTCCAGAAAGGAGGTACTCCCATCGTCGGTTCGATCGCTCATGACATCTGGCTTGGCTGCACCCTGGCACTTGCAGAAGACCCAGCGCCCGCCGAGCATCGTCCCGACCACTTGGACGGAGGGCAATTCCTCCGGTTCGAGCACGAACGGGTCGCGGTCGAGGACGACCAGGTCGGCGAGGAAGCCGGGGACGAGCTTGCCCCGCCGTTTCTCGTCCCCCGCGAGCCAGGCGGGGTTGACACACGTGGCGATCAGGGCCTGCTCGAGTGTCAGGCGTTGCTCCGCGTGCCAGGCCGGCCGCTCGTCGATCGTCCGCAACACGCCGGCGCAGACGCCGGCCCATGGCTCGAGCTCCTCGATCGGGGCGTCCGAGCCGTTCGCGAGCAGCGCACCCGAGTCCCACAGCGAGCGATAGGCGTACGCGCCGTCCGTTTTGCCCGCCCAGAAATGGTCGGCGAGATCGCGGTCTGACGGGGCGTGGCTGAACTGGACCGAGCACGCAACGCCGAGCTCGGCGAAACGGGGGAGATCCTCGGGCGCGAGCAGCTGCGCATGCTCGACGCGCGGCCTGAGCTTTTTCGCCCGCCACACGTCCCGAGTTGCCTCGAACGCGTCGAGCGCGTCGCGGTTCGCGCGATCGCCGATCGCGTGTACGGCGACGGGGAAAGCGCGTTCCGCCGCACGCACGATCGTCTCCTCGAGCTCCACGCGGCTCGTGATCTCGACACCGCTCCCGTCCAGCAGGTGCGCCGTCTGGGAGCCGAGCGTCCCATCCATGAACGCCTTCACGTAGCCGAGCCTCAGCAGGTCGTTTCCGAACGCCCCGTGCAGCGGCAGCGCGAGCAGCGCGTCGAGCTCGTCCCGCGGATGGGACTCCCAGACGCGTAGCGACAGCGATCCCTCCGCCTGCAAGCGCTGGAAGACGCCGAGCGCGCCGAGCCAGCCGTCCTTGTCGTGGACGGCGGTGACCCCGCGAGCGTTTGCGATCTTCATCCCGGCGCGTGACGCCTCGACCATCTCGTCCTCGGTTGGACGGACGTGCGTGTCGCGGAAACGCCAGGCACACTCCTCGCGCAGGACGCCGGTCGGCTCGCCGCGCTCGTCGCGCTCGACGACGCCGCCCTCGGCCTCGAGATCGCCGTTCGCCTGCGCAAGCGCAGCAGTGTTGAGCCACAGCGAGTGGTAGTCGCGCGCCATCAGCGCCGTCGGCGTGCCGCCCGTGACACGGTCGAGCGCCTCTTTCGTCGGCTCCTCGGGCGGCGACCAGTCGCCGCTCCGCCAGCCCAGCCCGCGGAGCCATCGTCCGGGCTCGGCCTCCCGGGCCGCCACGGCGATCCGCTCGAGCGCTTCCTCCAGCGAGCGCGTTCCCTCGAGCCGAACCTGCCGCTGCGCGAGCGACCAGGTGGGGAAGTGGACGTGCGCGTCGTTGAATCCCGGCAGGACGCAGCGACCGCCGAGGTCGACCCGCTCAGGCGAGGCTAGGGCCAGCTCGTGCGTCCCAACTCCGCCGGCGATCGTGTCGCCTGCGATCGCAAGCGCTCGTGCGACCGGCAGCGACGGATCCATGGTCCGGACGATCCCGTTCTCGAGGATCACGACCGAGTCAATCTAGTCGGTTGACGACGGGGCCAGAACCGGGGCAAGATTGCGGGCCGCGTCATGCGACGAGAGGAGATCCGGTGGCCTGGAAGCTTGAGGGGACGTACTTCGAGAACTGCAGTTGCGACGTCCTCTGTCCGTGCGGAGCGAGCAGTCTGGTCCTCCCTGCCGACAAGGAGAGGTGTCAGGTCTTGCTCGCGTTCCACGTCGAGCAGGGGAATGTGGACGGCGTCGATGTCTCCGACCGGACAGTCGTCCTGATCGCGGATACGCCGGCCCAGATGACCGACGGCAACTGGCGCCTCGGCGTGATCCTCGACGACGGCGCCTCCGATGAACAGGCGCAGGCACTCGGCGGCGTCTTCGGTGGCGGGCAGGGCGGACCGCCGGCGATGCTGTTGCCGTTGATCGGCGAGATGCTCGGACTGGAAAGCGCACCGATCACCTACGCCGACGACGCGTTCACTCACCGGCTGAAGGTCGGAGACGACATCGAGCTCGTGGTCGAGGACTTCGTCCCGGAGGGCCAGTCCGAGCCCAGCCGTCTCGTCGGCGTTTTTCACCCTGCCAACTCGACCCTTACCGTTGCACGCGCAACGAAGTCGAAGATCAAGGCGTTCGGGATGACGTTCGACAACGAAGGGAAGAACGGGCACTCAGCTCCCTTCTCATGGGCCGCCTAGGCTGACCGGGTCTAGAACTTGCCGGACCCGACTAGGCTTCCGGCGTGCCGTACGAGGCGCTAACCGCCGAGCAGCGCGAGATCCGCGACCTCGTGCGGCAGCTCGCACGCGAGCGGATCGCCCCGCGGGCAGCTGAGATCGACGAGACGCACGAGTTCCCCTGGGACGTCGTCGAGCTGTTCCGCGACCACGAGGTGTTCGGCCTCATCTTCGACGAGCAGTTCGGCGGCACGGGCACCGGCACCCTCCTCTCGCTGGTCGCGATCGAGGAGGTCTCGAAGGTCTGCGCCACGAGCGGTCTCATCCTCGCGGTGCAGGAGCTCGGCTCGCTCGGCCTCAGGCTGGCGGGGACGCAGGAGCAGAAGGAGCGGTATCTCCCGAAGCTCGCCTCCGGGGAGTGGCTCTGCGCCTACGCGCTGACGGAGTCGGGATCCGGCTCTGACTCGGCGGCGATGCGCACGACGGCGCTGCGCGAGGGCGACGGCTACGTCCTCAACGGCTCGAAGCGCTTCATCACGAACGCCGGAGTGGCGCAGCTGTACACGGTGTTTGCGAAGACAGACCCCAACGCGGGGCACGACGGCATCTCCGCGTTCGTCGTCGAGGCGGACTCGCCCGGCTTCGACGTCGCGCGGGTCGAGCCGAAGATGGGGATCAAGGGCTCGACGACGGGCGAGCTCGTGTTCGAGGACTGCCGCGTGCCCGCCGACAACCTTCTCGGCGAGGAAGGCGAGGGCTTCAAGATCGCAATGCGGATCCTCGACCGCTCGCGTCCCGGGGTCGCAGCGCAGGGGCTCGGGATCGCCCAGGGCGCGACGGACTATGCGCTCGAGTACGCGAAGACGCGCGAGACGATGGGCAAGCCGATCGGCGAGCACCAGCTCGTCGCCGCGATGCTCGCGGACATGGAGACGAAATGCGAGGCCGCGCGCGGGCTCCTCTACAAGTTCGGCCAGGCGGTCGACGAGGGGGTGGACGGCCCGGAGCTGACCAAGCTGTCCGCGATGACGAAGCTCTACTGCACGGACGTGGCCATGGAGGTGACGACCGACGCGGTGCAGGTGCTCGGGGGCTATGGCTACATCCAGGAATATCCGCTGGAGCGGATGATGCGCGACGCGAAGATCACCCAGATCTACGAGGGGACGAATCAGATCCAGCGGCTCGTGATCGCCCGGGAGATGCTGAAGGAGCAGCGAGCCTTCCTGCTGGCCGGCGTCGGTTGACCGACGTATTTTGATTCATCGAATATTCACGTTAGGGTAAGGCGCTTCCCGTTGTTTCGAGCTCGCCCGATCGAGGCGAGGAGAGGAGGAAGCGATGAAGCGCATCCTGGCTGGGCTCTCCCTGCTGGCCTTGGTCACGGCTTTTCTGGTCGTGGTCGGGGCAGCCGGGGCGAGCCATCGTGCCGGCAACCCGTCCCCGGTGAAGGGGTCGTTCAAGTACTGCGACAACCCGACGTTCCCCCCGATGGAGTCGAAGACTGCCAGCGGCAAGCCGGTCGGGTTCGACATCGACATGGCCGCCGCGATCGCCAAGCTGTGGAAGGTCAAGCCGCAGTTCGTCTTCAGCTCGTTCGGCGGTCTGCTGCCTGCCCTCGGGGCAAAGCGCTGCGACGTCGTGATCAGCGGCATCTTCATTACGCCCGACCGCGTCAAGCAGTACCCGGCCGTTCCCTACATGAAGACGCATCGTGCGCTCGTCGTGAAAGCCGGGAATCCCAAGTCGATCAAAGGCCCGGACGATCTCTCGGGAAAGAACGTCGCCGTCCAGGCAAACACGAAATACGAGGAATACCTCAAGGCCCTGAACGACCAGTTCAAGGCCTCAGGCAAGACGCAGATGAACCTCCAGAGCTACCCGGGCGACGAGGATGCGGTCGCGCAGATCCTCCTCGGGCGAGCCGATGCAGTGCTGACCCAGGACACGGCGGCCGGCACGTACAAGAGGAAGAACCCTGGCAAGCTCGCGATCGCGTACCTGTTCCCCGAGACGGACACCTTTGGCATCTACTACCGAAAGTCCGACACGAAGCTCGGGGCCGCGCTCAAGTCGGCGATCAAAACGCTGAAGAAGAACGGCACGCTCAAGAAGCTCGCAGCGAAGCAGCAGATCCCGGCGGCTGACGTGAAGTAGGCTCTCGACGCGGGTGCTCGCGACCTTCGACACCCACATCTTCTGGGAAGCGCTCTCTTCCAGTCCGTACTGGAAGGGAGCGCTTCTCGCCCTCGAGCTCACGATTGCGTCACTCGCCGCCGCGTGCGTCATCGGGTTCTTCCTCGCGCTCGGGAGAGGAAGCCGCAACCGTGCCATGCGCGGCGTGGTCTTCCTCTACAGCTGGCTTTTCCGCGCGACGCCGACGCTGCTGCAGTTGATCTTCATCTGGTACGCGTTGCCGCAGCTCTGGCCGACGTTCGCAAGTAGCTGGTTCAAGCCCTTTCTCGCTGCATTCATCGCGCTGTCGCTGAACGAGGCTGCATACATGGCCGAGATCATCCGCGCAGGACTGCTAGCCGTCGATCCGGGTCAGGAGGTCGCCGGGAGGGCGCTAGGCATGTCACGAGCGCGCATCCTGCGGCGCATCGTGGTGCCGCAGGCCGTGCGCATCGTCATTCCGCCAACCGGTAACGAGTTCATCACCCTGCTCAAGCTCACGAGCCTCGCTTCCGTGATCTCGCTCCACGAGTTGCTGACGGCGTCGCAGGAGCGCGCGACAGCGAGCTTCCGCTATCCCGAGGCGTACTCGGCGGCGCTCGTCTACTACCTCGGGATCGTGAGCATCCTCATGGTCCTGCAAGCCCAGCTGGAGCGGCGCTTCACCTGGAGCTCCGTGGGCCGACGTCGGTTGCGGGTCGGCACCTCCGGCATCCCAACCTTCTCGCACGACGCGCGATGAACGACGCGGTCGTCCGTGCGGAGGTCGTCCAGAAGAGCTACGACGGGCTCCCGGTGCTGCGCGGCGTCACGTTCGAGGTCGATCGCGGCCAGGTCAAGGTGATCATCGGGCCCTCGGGGTCCGGTAAGTCCACGCTCCTCCGCTGCCTTGCGCTCCTCGAGCCGGTCGATGCGGGCGCCGTCTATCTCGACGGCGTGAAGCTCACCGGCGTGCGCGAGAAGGAGCTCGCGCCGCAC
>VAXU01000182.1 GCA_005885125.1 Actinomycetota bacterium | reverse complement strand
CCTCGATGTCGGTGAAGAGGAGAGTGACGGTGCCGCTCGGAGCTTCGGCCATGCTGCCCCAACTATCGCGCGAGCCTGGCCAAATCGGAAGCCGCTAGGCCCAACGGAGCGGCACAGGAGTCGAACCTGCCTAGCGTCGGGCTACGACGCCGTACTGGTTTTGAAGACCAGTTGGGCCACCGGGCCCGGCCGCTCCGCGCGGAGCGTAACTCGCGCTGACCGCGCTCTTGTAGTTCGCTCGGCCACGGCGGATACTCCTCGTGTCAAATGCGACGTTCGTCCCTCTTGCTGCTGTTCTTGCTGGTCGTCGTCGCCGTTCCGCTGACAGCCGACGCGAAGCAGAACGCTGGTCGCGCGACCGTCAAGGTCGCGTTCAACGCGAAGCTCAAGCTGAAGATCCTCGTCGACGCCCGCGGCTTCACGCTCTACATCTGGGAGAGCGACTCGCGCAACAAGTCGACGTGCTACGCGGGCTGCGCGCCGGCTTGGCCGCCGCTCACGACCCGGGGCGCTCCGATCGCCGGACGAGGCGTGAAGAGGTTGCTGCTCCGGACGACGAAGCGCACGGACAAGACGATTCAAGTCATGTACAACCATCACCCGTTGTACACGGACGCGGGGTCGGATCAGCTCGGCCTTCAGGGGGACAAGCGACCGGGGGACATCAACGGCCACGCGTTCGCCAACTGGTATGCGATCTCGCCGACGGGGAAGCCGATTCACAAGCTCCCGTAGGAGCTAGACCGGTAGCCCGTCCTCGACCCAGCTGCGGGTGAGGTAGAGCCAGAACGCGAGACCTGCGTACTCCCCGTAGCGCTTGAAGCGGCGCTCGATCGTCGCGTCCTTCAGCGCGCCCCGTGCGCCGGACAGCTTCTGGTAGGTGGGGCGGGTCCACGAGTCGAGCACGAGCCGCGAGTAGCGGCCGAGCGATGTCAGCATCACGTGCGCCGCTGCGTAGGGCCCGACACCTGGAAGCGCGAGCAAGCGCGCGGCCGCCTCGTCGTCCGGCAATTCCGGGTCGTCCAGCGATTCGAGGTCGGTCGTGCCCTCGGTGACATCCGTTGCGAGTTGCTTGAGGTACCGCCCGCGGTAGCCGGCACGGATCACGTCTTTGTAGAACTGCTCGTTCGCCTCGGCCATTGCTTGCGGGGTCGGAAACGCGTGCGCGCCTCCGGGCGCTGCGACGCCGAGATGGTCGACGAGCGCGGCGGTCATCTTCCGCGTCCCGGACCAGGAGGTGTTCGTGGTGCAGATCGTCTTGACGACGTCCTCGAACACCGTCGGCGCCCGCAACATGCGTCCCGCCCCGAGGGCGCACCACCCGAGCTCCGGGTCCTCGCGCGCGACTACATAAAAGGCGGACAGGTCCTCGTCCAGACGGAACATGTGCGCGACGGTCGCAGCCAACGAGCGCGCTGTTCGCTCGCTCGACCGGCCGGCCACGCGCTCGACGCGCGCGCTGCCGCCGGCCTCTGAGATGCGCACCGTCCTCGCCCCGCCGGCGATTGGAAGCGTCGCCTCGAGCGTCCGAGCCTCGAGATCCAGGCGATTCGGCGGCAGCTCCGCCACACCGTGCGACACGATCGTGCGTGCGAAGTCGACCGGCTCACCGCCCGCCCCGACGAGCGGGATCTCCGCGACGATGCTCACTCCGCGGTTACTCGCTCGCGAGGTGTTCGCTGACGGCGTAGCACGGCGCGCTCAGCGCCGGCGGCGTCCATCACAGCCCGCACGTCATCCATCCGGGTCTCGAGTCTCGGAGCCTCACGAACGCGGTCGGAAAGGCCGGTGCCACGCTTGTCGAACATCAGCAGGCGAGCGAAGCGGGCCAACCACGCAGCGTGCCGCACGATCAAGGACTGATCCCAGGTGGACAACAGGTCGCCGGCCATCCCGCGAAACCAGACAACGTCAACAGGGCCGTCGCCTACCACCTGATAGGCAATCGCGACATCGCCGCTTCGGGTGTACTGGATGTCCGGAACTTCCACGAGTCGTCAGCCTCCTCGACTCCAGGAATCGTCACACAACTTCGGCAACGAATGTCACAGGCGTTCGAGGAGCTGCTTGAGCGAGACGTCCGCGAACGACTCCAAAACGAGATCGGCCTCGTCGAACGCAAGCGTTGCGGTGACCGGATTGGGGACGGCGACGCACACGAGCCCGGCGGCCTTCGCCGCGCGAATCCCGTTCGGGGAATCCTCGAACGCGATCGCCTCGTCTGCGCGTAGCCCCAGTCGCTCGAGTGCATCGAGATACAGGTCGGGTCGCGGCTTCGCCCGTGCGGCGTCTCCGTTGGCGGCCACGATCGCCCGCCACCGGTCGAAGTGACCGAGCCGCTGGAGGATCGGCTCGATCCAGCCGTTCGTGCTGCTGGACACGACCGCGGTCAGCAGGCCGCGACGCTCCGCCTCCTCGAGGTAGTCCTCGACGCCTGGGCGAAGCGTCTGGAGGTCGATCAGCGCGAACTCGCGCTCGCGGCGCCGCGACGTCAATGCCTCGCGGTTCAGCGGCGTCCCCACGAGCTCCTCCAGATGGCCCATCGGATCGAACGGGCCCTCGATCGTGCCGACGAGCGTCGCCCAGCTGTCGAGCGGCAGCTCGTGCCCGTGCTCCCGGTAGAGCTCCTCCCAGACGAGCCGGGCCGGGCTCTCGGTGTCGACCAGGAGGCCGTCGAAGTCGAACAGGAGTCCGCGGACGTTCACGCTGTCAGTCTTCCCGAATGGCCATCCTCGGCGTCGACGTCGGCGGAACCTTCACGGACGCGGTGCTGCTCGACGAGGGGCGCGTGGCCACCGCCAAGGTGCTGACGGCGCCGCGGCAGGAGGAATCCGTCGTCGCCGTCGCACGGGCGGTCGGCGCGAGCGACGTGGAGCGGTTCGCCCACGGAACGACCGTCGCGACGAATGCCTTGCTGGAGCGGAAGGGCGCGCGCACCGCGTTCGTCACCAACGCCGGCTTCGAGCACCTGCTGCACCTGCGCCGGCAGACACGCGCACATCTCTACCGACTGTGTGCCGCGCACCCGGAGCCGCTCGTTCCGCTCGAGCGCTGTTTCGGCGTGCCCGGGCGGATGGGCACGGACGGCGAGCTCGAGCCACTCGCGCTCGACGCGCTGCCCGAGATCGACGCCGAGGCGGTCGCGGTTTGCCTCCTGCATGCGGACCGGCATTCCGCGCACGAGCGCGCAGTCGCAGAGGAATTGCGCCGCCGCCTTCCCGACGCGCACGTCGTCGCGTCGTACGAGGTGGCGCCCGAGTTCCGCGAGTACGAGCGCGCGTCCACGACCGCAGCGGACGCGTACCTCGGGCCTGTGGCCGGGCGATACCTCTCTGCGCTGGCGGACGCGTGCGTCGCCGCCGGGCTGCCGGAGCCGCTCGTGATGCGCTCGTCGGGCGGCGTGGCGACGCCGCGCCAGGCGGCGGCGCATCCCGCGACGATCCTCGTCTCCGGGCCTGCGGCGGGTGCCGTCGGGGCCGCGAGGCTCGCCGCGCTCGCCGGCTTCGAGGACGCGATCGGGCTCGACATGGGCGGAACCTCCACGGATGTCTGCGTGATCGCCGGCGGCGCGGCGGAGCGGACGAGCGAGCGGCAGATCGGGGGACTCCCCATCCGGCTGCCGAGCGTGGACATCCACACCGTGGGCGCCGGCGGGGGCTCGCTGGTCTGGCGCGACCGCGGCGGCGCGCTTCGCGTCGGGCCGCAGAGCGCGGGCGCAGATCCCGGGCCGGCGTGCTACGGCCGGGGCGGAACGCAAGGGACCGTGACCGATGCGAATCTGCTGCTCGGCCGCCTTCCCGAGCAGCTCGCAGGCGGAGTCGCGCTGGACCGGGCCGCAGCCGAGCGCGCACTCGAGGGCGTCGACCCTGCGGCGGTCGTCGGCGTGGTCAACGCGGAAATGCTGCGCGCGCTGCGCGTGGTCTCGGTCGAGCGCGGCCACGATCCGGCACGATTCGCGCTCGTCGCTTTCGGGGGAGCCGGCCCGTTGCACGCGTGCGAGCTGGCGGACGAGCTCGGGACGACGACCGTGATCGTCCCCGAGGCCGCCGGTGTCCTGTCGGCGCTCGGCCTCGTCGCCTCGGACGAGCGCCGCGATGCCGTGCGTTCGTACGTCGTGCCGCTGCGCGACGCGGGCGAGTTGCCGCAGGACGGGGAGGCCGACCTCCGTTACCGCGGGCAGTCGTTCGAGCTGGCGCTGCCGCTGCAGGCGGATCTCTCCTCCGCGTTCCACCGCGCGCACGAGGAGCTGTACGGCTTCGCCGACCCTGAGCGCGAGATCGAGCTCGTCGCGGTCCGCACCGCCGAGATCCGTCGCGGTCCCGTGCTCCAGCTCCGGTCGGACTACCAAGCGGCCGTTGTGGAGGGGCCGGACGTCGTGAAGCTCCCCGGGGCAACCGTGTGGGTACCCGCGAACTGGTCGGGCGCGACCGATGCCCACGGAACGATGATCCTCACGAAGCGGTGAAGGCCATGCGTGGACATCTTCCGTGGAGCAACGTCGACGTGCGGCTGCACAGCATGCGCGAGATCTGGATCGCGACGGCGTCACCGAAAGGTCGTCCGGACGCCGTTCCGGTGTGGTTCTGGTGGGACGGCGAAGACGTCTACTTCACCTGCAAGGCAGGGACGACCAAGCCGCGCAACATCGCGCACGAACCTCGCGTCGTCCTGCACAACGGCGACGGCACCGATCCGATCATCATCAAAGGACGCGCGGAGCGCGTCAGCGATGCGGTCGAGCTGGACCGGGTGGACGCCGGGTATCGCGCCAAGTACATCGACCCGCACTCCGGCACTCCGGCAACGATCTTCGTCGCCGATGACCACGTCTACCGCGTGCGCCCGCGGCTGGTATCCGCGTGGTCGTACGCGACGGCGGCGACGCGCACCGACTGGGAGCCGGCATAGACGTCGAGCTGCAGATCGTCGGCTCGCTGCTGCGCGCGATCGCGGAGGAAATGGGCGCGGTCCTCGTTCGTTCCGCGTTCTCGGCGAACATCAAGGAGCGGCGGGACTGCTCGACGGCTCTCTTCGACGCGCATGGACGGATGATCGCGCAGGCCGAGCACATTCCGGTGCACCTCGGCGCGATGCCAGACGCCGTGGCCGCGGTGATGCGGCACGAGCCCGCGCGTGACGACGTGTGGATCCTCAACGACCCGTACACCGGCGGCACGCACCTGCCCGACATCACGCTCGTGTCGCGGACAGAGGTCGGCTTCGCCGTCACGCGCGCCCACCACGCCGATGTCGGCGGGGCCGAGCCCGGATCGATGCCCGCGGATTCGAGCACGCTCGACGAGGAGGGCGTCGTCATCCCGCCGACGCGGCTCGACGACAAGGCGCTCGACGCGCTCGTTGCGCAGATGCGCAACCCGGAGGAGCGCCGCGGCGACCTTCGCGCACAGCTCGCCGCGCACGGTCTTGCGGAGCGGCGCGTGGGGGAGCTGTGCGGGCGGCGCGGCCCTGACCGCGTCATCGCGGCGATGGACGAGCTGTTCGCGTACTCCGAGCGGCGCATGCGCGCAGGCATCGCGGTGCTTCCGGATGGGCGGTACGAGGCCGAGGACGTGCTCGAGGCGCAGGCTGAGGACCTCGAGCTGCGGGTCGCCGTGACGATCGAAGGAGACGCGATCGACGTCGACTTCGCGGGTACCGCGTCGCAGCACGACGGCAACCTGAACTGTCCGCTCGCGGTCGCGCGCTCGGCGTGTTACTTCGTCGTGCGCGCGCTCGTCGACCCGGACCTCCCCGCATCCGGCGGCGCGTTCGCGCCCGTCTCGGTCCGGGCGCCCGAGGGGTGCCTTGTCAACGCGCGCCCACCCGCGGCAGTCGCGGCCGGGAACGTCGAAACGTCCTCGCGAATCGTGGACGTCGTCATGCGCGCGTTCGGTCGCGCGATCGACGTGCCCGCGCAAGGACAGGGAACGATGAACAACGTCACGCTCGGCAACGAGCGGTTCACGTACTACGAGACGATCGGCGGCGGTCAGGGCGCTTGTCCGGACGCCGACGGGCCAAGCGGCGTCCACGTCGCGATGTCGAACACGCTATCGACGCCGGTGGAAGCGCTGGAGCTCCAGTACCCGCTACGCGTCGAGCGCTACGGCCTGCGACTCGGCTCCGGCGGCGCGGGACGCCGGCGCGGCGGCGACGGCGTCGTGCGCGAGCTGCGCGTCCTCGAACCGTGCCGCCTGTCGATCATCTCCGAGCGCCGACGCCATACGCCGCAGGGAGAACGGGGCGGCGAGCCGGGGGCGGTCGGCCGCAACCTGCTCAACGGCGAGCCGCTCCCCGGCAAGGTGACGCTCGATCTGGCGGCCGGCGACGTGATCACGATCGAGACGCCGGGCGGCGGCGGTTTCGGTCGCTAGTGTTGGGCTATGTCCGACGGACGGGTCGAAGGGATCTTCCTCACCGAGACGCACGGTGAGGTGCCGCAGAGCGTCTCATTCGCGCGTGCCGTTGCGGGCGGTGGTCTCGTGGGCAACCGCTACTTCTACGAGGACGGCCACGCGCCGCCCGGCCGCGCGGTGACGCTCATCGCGGCTGAGGAGGTCGAGGCGTTCGTGCAGGAAACCGGCATCTCGCTCACCGCCGCCGAAACGCGCCGGAACGTCGTCACGCGCGGGATCGACGTCAACGCGCTCGTCGGAAAGCGGTTCCGCATCGGCGACGTCGAATGCGTCGGCGTCGAGCTCTGCGAGCCGTGCGCGCACCTGCAGTCGATGACGAAACCCGGCATCCTCAAAGGGCTCGTTCATCGCGCAGGACTGAACGCGGACGTCGTGACCGGCGGTGACATCGCCGTCGGCGACGCCGTGGCCGCGCTGTGAACGACCCGGTCAAGGTCGCCTGCGTGCAGGCCGAGCCGGTCATCCTCGACCGGGCGGCGACGATCGACAAACTTGCGCAGCTTGCCGCCGAGGCCGCAGACGGCGGGGCGAAGCTCGCGCTGTTCCCGGAGGCGTTCATCCCCGTCTACCCGTCCAGCCGGTGGGCGCGCCACCTCACCCACTGGGACGGAAACGCCAAGGAGGTCTTCGGGCGGCTCGCGCAGCAGAGCCTGCGCATCCCCGGGCCGGACGTCGACCGGATCGCCGAGATCGCGCAAGAGCACAGTCTCTGGCTCGCAGTCGGCGCGAACGAGCTCGACGGCGGCACGATCTACAACGTGCTCTTGCTGTTCTCGCCGGCGGGAGAGCTCGTCCTCCACCATCGCAAGCTCGTACCGACGAATCACGAGCGGCTCGTCTGGGGCCCCGGCGACGGCAACGGCCTCGAGGCGGTCGAGACGACGCTCGGCAAAGTCGGCGGGCTGATCTGCTGGGAGAACCTGATGCCGCTCGCCCGCTTCGCGCTCTACGAGTCCGGCGTCGAGATCTACCTCGCTCCGACCGCGGACGACAGCGAGGAGTGGCACGTGTCGATGCAGCACATTGCGCGCGAGTCGCGCGCGTATCTGCTGTCGTGCTGCGTGTTTCAGCGGGCGTCGAGCTTCCCGCCGGAGGTCCAGCTCGCCGAGGGCGCGGAACTGGTGGGGAGGGGCGGTTCCGCGATTCTGGCGCCGGACGGTTCGTACCTGGCCGGGCCGCTCTGGGACGAGGAGGGGATCCTCTTCGCCGAGCTCGACCCCGCCCGTCTGTACGAGGAGCGCCAGCGCTTCGACCCGGCCGGCCACTACCACCGGCCGGACGTCTTCGAGTTCGGAGTCCGCTACTAGCCGCCGAGGACCCGGACGCTGAGGCCCGTGGCCAGGGTGCCGCGGAGCTTCTTCTTCAGCTCAGCCGCAGTCATCTGTTGCCGCCTTTCCGCAGTGGAGGACAATGCCGCTGTTTCACTGTCGGCCAGGCCCGGACTTCTCTTCATCCCTCGTTCGTGGTGCGTGGGACGACGAGTACACGTCCTTGCGCTTGATCAGCCCGTCCTCGAACGGAAAGACGTCGACGCCGTCCCATTCCAGGAGCTGTCCGTCGCGTTCCGCGCGGGCCGTCCATTCGCTGACGACGAGCCCGTCGCGCGCGTAGAGCCGGCGGCCCGTGAAATGCAGGCTCGGCGTGTTGCGGAAGATCCCATCGAGGTGCTCGCGGACGGCGTCGCCCTCGACGCGCTCGTTCGCGGTCCAGTTGTGAAAGACGAAGTCGGGCGCGTGCATCGAGACGATCGCGTCGACGTCCTGCCGGTTCCACGCGTCGTTGTAGCGCTCGATCATCTCGCGGAGAGCGTCGGGACTGTCCTTGTCCGTCATTCGCCGGATCGTACGGTGCTGCGTCTCAGCACGCGCTCGTCACCGACGCGGCGCGTGACACCGTCGGCGTCGAAGCGCTCCAGCAGGAGCTGCGCCGGCTTCCGCGAGATGCCGAGGAGGTCGCGGAACCGCGCGAGCGTGATCCGGCCGGCTGCTTCCAGCTCGGACACGAGCGCCTCGCGGGCACGCTCGTATGCGAACGGCGCGACCGCGTAGCCGTCGCCGACACGCACCAGCCGGCCCTGCTCCTCGAGGAAACGGGCGAGCTGCCCGTCGTCGACCCTGATCGGCTCGAGGCCGAGCTGCGCCTCGAGCTCGGCGGCCTCACGCTCGCGCGGGCCGAGCGTGCCCGCAGCGCCGGGCCGGTACAGCTTCGCGCCGCGGCGCTCGAGACCGAGCCTGAGGATGACGGCGTCGGCCCACGGCTCGCGCGGCGGGGAAACACCCGGATCGAGTGGGTCGGCCGCGTCGAGGCGCCGCTCGATGACCGCCCGAAGCTCGTCCAGCCACTCGTCCGAGAAGACCCATTCCCCCCCGTCCTGCACGGGTGCGAACACGAGTCGTTCGCCGCGTTCCGCCCGCTCGAAGCGCCCCGCGTCCGCGTGCCGCGGCGGCGCCGGGTCGAGCACCTCGCCGCCGCCGACGGTCGTCCCCGCGCGCAGGACGATCCGGTCGCCCCTCGCGGCCAGCAAAGGCGCCGCGAGTCGCAGCTGTGCGAAGCGGCCGACGCGAACGACGCGCGCAAGCGCCGCGGCGGTGCCGTGGTGGACGAGCGCGCGCTCGGGAATCGGCGCGAGCTCGTCCACCACGACGTCGAGGCGATAGCTGAGCGCAAAAGCGCCGGGCGAGACGAGCGCGTCGCCGCGATGGAGGTGGTGCCGCTCGATTCCCGGCAGCGCGACCGCGACGCGCTGTCCGGCGTCGGCGACGTCGATCGGTTCGTCGTGCACCTGCACGCTCCGGACGCGAACGTCGAGCCCGGCGGGCTCGGCGCGAAGACGGTCGCCGACCAGTTTGCCTTGTATCACTGTGCTGCAAGGACTCGGCGGCGCGCGCGAGTGCGGCCCGTAGTTCGTCGAGCCCGGCTCCGGTCTTTGCGCTGACGGGGACGACGTCCGCTCCGGGAACGAGCTCGCGCGCTTCGTCCATCGCGAGCGCGAGCGTCTCTTCGTCCACCGCGTCGGCCTTCGTCACGGCGACGACGCCACGGGCGACGCCGAGCAGGCGCAGGACGGCGAGGTGCTCGTGCGTCTGCGGACGCGCACCCTCGCCCGCATCGATCACGAGCAGAAAGAGGTCGATGCCCGAGGCGCCCGCGACCATCGTCCGGACGAAGCGCTCGTGGCCCGGGACGTCGATCAACGACAGGCGCCGACCGTCCGGAAGGTCGAGCGGTGCGTAGCCAAGGTCGATCGAGATCCCGCGCTCCTGCTCCTCGGGGAGCCGGTCGGTGTCCTTACCCGTGAGCGCACGCACGAGCCACGTCTTGCCATGATCGATGTGTCCTGCTGTGCCGATCGTCAGCGGCATGCGATCACTGCGTCAGCGACCTCGTCGGTCTCGTCGTCCGTCAGCGTCCGGCAGTCGAGGAGCGTGCGGCCGTCGCGGATGAGCGCGATCACCGGCGGATCGCCGGCGCGCAGCTGCGCCGCGAGCTCTTCCTCGACGGCGCACGCGAAGCTCGGCAATTCCGCCAGCGGCAGCGCGCCGCCGCCCGCGCGCGCAATCGTCTCCTCGACCTCGCCGCCGACGAGCTCGGCGAGCCGCTCGGCTCGCGCCCGCACGGACGCGACGTCGTTGCGCAACATACGCAGCACGGGGATCCGCTCCGGCGCGTCGAGGTAGAGCGCAAGCGTCCCCTCGAGTGCCGCAAGCGTCAGCTTGTCCGCGCGCAACGCGCGCTGCAGTGCATGGCGGCGCAGGCGCTCGACGAGCTCGGCCCGACCGACGACGATGCCTGCCTGCGGCCCGCCGAGCAGCTTGTCGCCCGAGAAGCAGACGAGATCGGCCCCGGCCGCGAGCGCCTCGCGCGCAGTCGGCTCGTCGCCGACGTTCACGAGCGAGCCGGAGCCAAGGTCGTCGAGGAGAGGCAGTCCATGGCGCTGCGCGACCGCGGCGAGCTCCTCCAGCCGCGGCTGCTCCGCGAACCCTACGACTCGGAAGTTGGACTGGTGCACGCGGAGGAGCAGTGCCGTCTCGTCCGTGATCGCGCGCTCGTAGTCCGCGGCGCGCGTGCGGTTCGTCGTCCCGACCTCGTGCAACCGCGCGCCGGAGCGCGCCAGCACGTCCGGGATGCGAAAGCCGTCGCCGATCTCGATCAGCTCGCCTCGGGAGACGAGGACGTCGCGTCCTTCCGCCAGTGCAGCGAGCGCGAGCAGCACTGCCGCTGCGTTGTTGTTGACGACGAGCGCGGCCTCCGCACTGGTCAAGCGGCGCAGGAGCGGCGCGACGTGATCCTGGCGCGACCCGCGCGTGCCAGCCAGGAGGTCGTACTCGAGATTGGAGTAGCCTCGTGCGGCGTCGTGCACGCGGACCAGCGCCTCCTCGGCGAGCGGCGCCCGTCCCAGATTCGTGTGGGCGATCACGCCCGTCGCGTTGATCACTCGCCGCAGGCGCGGCAGGCGTACCGCCACGAGCTCCTCGCGCAATCGCCCGGCAAGATCGCCCGGGTCTGCCCCGGCGCGGATCTCTTCGCGCGCACGCGCAAGGACTGCGCGCGCGGCGTCGACGGCAAGCGGGTCGTCGCTCCCGCGCGCCAGCTCGTCGACCGACGGGAGGTCGCGGAGACGCATGCCGAGGAGTGTAGAGCCGTTCCCGCTAGCGAAAGTCGCAGTTCTTGTTGTGCCGGATCGTTCGCGCGCGGATGATGTGCGGCTCGACGGGCGCGAAGATCTTGCCGCCGCTGCGCACCCAGTAGATCTGCCCCTTCCAGACGTAGCGCCCACGCGGCACGCTGAACGGCACGGGCGACCGAAACGCGCGGCGGCCGCTGACGTCCTTCCAGACGACTACCCCTCCTGGGAGGACGACGTTGCCCGCCAGCTGCGCCCTGGCCCAGCCTGTCTTCGCCTGCTGCCGGCCGAACGGGCCGTTCTTCTTCGCCTGCCGGTACAGCGTCCCCTGCCACCAAGCTTCCTCCGGCCGGTCGTCGTCGCCGACGGGGTGGACGACGTTCGGCGGAGCGATCTCCGTGACGCCGCCGTTCTTTGCCGAGATGCACACGGGCTCGGCGCTGTACTCGTAGTCCGCGGTCTCCCGGACGGCCGGCGCGGTGCGGACCGCCGGCAGCGCCGCGATTCTGGGGACGACGAGCTGCTGCGGGCTGCGGGCGCGCGCGAGCGACCTTCCGACGGCGTGCAGCGCCTGCGTCGTGTGAGCCATCCAGGCGAGCAGGTTGCCGTTGCCGCTCCGCTGTCCGAACGAAGGTTGTCCGACCGGCCGTGCCGTTGCCGGGGCGAGCACGCGCAGGGGGATCGGCGGCGGCGGGGCTGTGCCCGGGGTCGACGGCGCACCTGTGATCTCGCACCCGCGAGTCGGCTGGTCGTCGAGGCAGTAGTCGCTGCCGGCACCGGCCTGGACGGTGTCGTTTCCCGGACCTCCGCCCACGAAGTCCGCGCCGCCACCGGCGGAGAGCGTGTCGTCTCCCTCGTTGCCGAAGAGCTCGTTCGGCTTCGCGTCTCCGACGAGCGTGTCCGCAAACGTCGAGCCGGACAGGCTCTCGACGCCGATGAGCGTGTCCGTGCCCTCGCCGGTGGCGCTCTTCGTTGCGAGGTCTGCGTGCACGGCGGAGGCCGAGTTGATGTACGAAACGGTGTCGGCCGCGCCGCCGCCGCCGCTGAGGACGTCGTTGTTCGCCCCGCCGAACAGCTTGTCGTCTCCGGCGCCGCCGTCGAGCCTGTCGTTGCCCTGGTCGCCGAAGATCACGTCAGGGCCGCCGCCGCCGCTGAGGACGTCATCGCCCTGGTATCCCTCGAGGAAG
>VAXU01000181.1 GCA_005885125.1 Actinomycetota bacterium | reverse complement strand
CCCGCGGACGAGCGCATCCGCCTCCTCCTGGGTCACGACCCCCCCGGCGGCGAGCCGCTGGGCGAACAGCTCGCGAACGGTCGGGTGCTCCGCGACCTGCGCCGCCATCAACGGCTGTGTGTACGCGGCCTCGTCCTGCTCGTTGTGGCCATGACGGCGGTAGCCGACGATGTCGACGACGACATCGCTCTCGAAGCGGCGCCGGAATGCGAGCGCGAGCCGAACAGCCGAGATCGCAGCCTCCGGATCGTCGGCGTTCACGTGGATGATGGGAATGTCGAATCCCTTGGCGAGGTCGCTCGAGTAGCGGGTCGAGCGGCCCTCCATCGGATCGGTGGTGAAGCCGACCTGGTTGTTCGCGATCAGGTGCAGCGAGCCGCCGACGGAGTAACCGTCGAGGGCCGCGAGGTTGAGCGTCTCCGCCACTCCGCCCTGACCCGGGAACGATGCGTCGCCGTGGATCAGAACCGCCAGTGCAACGGACGGATCATGGAGGCCCATCCGCGTCGAGCGGTCGGTCTGCTCCCCCCGCGCCCGCCCCTCGACGACAGGGTCGACGGCCTCGAGGTGACTCGGATTGGCGGCGAGCGTGACGGTGACATCGCCGGAGGCCGTCGCGCGCGTTCCCTCCGCACCGAGGTGGTACTTGACGTCGCCGGTGCCGCCCTCGTCCGTCGCGACCACCGCGTCGATCGTGCGTTCACCCTCGAACTCGCGCAGGATCGAGTCGTAGCCCAGCCCGAGCGTGTGGGCCAGGACGTTCAGCCGGCCGCGGTGGGCCATCCCGATCACGACCTCGTGCGCACCCGCCTCGGCGGCGAGCTCGATCGTCTCGTCGAGCATCGGCACGAGCACGTCGAGCCCTTCGATCGAGAACTGTTTCTGCCCGAGGAACGCCCGGCGAAGGTATTGCTCGAACGCCTCCGAGCGTGACAGCTCCGAGAGCAGCTCGTTCTTTTCCTCCGCGGAGAGCGTCGTGCGGTACTTCCCCGACTCGATCGCCTGGCGAAGCCACACGCGCTTTTCGTGCTCGGAGATGTGCTCGATCTCGTACGCGATCGTCCCCGTATAGGTCTCCTGCAGGCGAGGGAGCGCTTCGGCCAGGGTCTCGCCCGGGACGTACATGCGCAGCACCGACGCGGGGATACGCGCTTGCAGCTCGGGTGTCAGCTTCGGAATGAGCCGTTCGGGCTCGAGCGCCGGATCGCCCGGAGGCTCAGAGCCCAGCGGATCGAGGTGCGCGGCGAGATGTCCGTGCATGCGGTATGCCTTGATCAACGCCATCGCCGCAGCGACGCCTCCCAGGAGCTCATCGGTGATCGGCTCCGCGGGCGCCGAAGGCCGTTCCGCTGCCGGCTGGCCGTTCGCCTGCGCTTCGAGCGTCTCGAGCAGCCGGACGAGGCCTGGATTCGACGCGACGACCTCGCTGTCGCCGCTCTCGAACAGCCGCCGCCACTCGGACGGGACCGCGTCCGGATTCTCGAGGTAGTCCTCGAGCAGATCGCCCGCGTAACCCGCGTTCAGTCCGTCGACGTCCATCGACTCTGTTGTAGCAGGGCGTCCTACCAGAGGGGATGGCTCGTGATGACCGCGACGGCCATCCCGACCGCGAAGGACGCCGCACCGATGAACACCGCGGCCGTCGCCAGGCGGAAATGGCGCCCGCCCATGCCGATGGCGATCAGCGCGAGGACGAGCGCAAGCGGGATCAGGCGGAGCGGCCGGTAGGCGACGCCCGTCAAGCTGACGAAGATCGCCGTCGAGGCGAGGAATCCCGCCAGGGTGTCAGTCGTTCCCGCGGGCATGCTCTCCGGGAGGAGCCCCGCCCCGAGCATCGCGAGCCCCAGCACGAGATGGAGGATGTCGTCGTTCCGGTCGAACGGGACGAAGTTCGCACCCGAGCCCTGCGACGTGAACTGGCCGTAGAGAAACAGGATCAGGTAGACGGCGCCGCCGCCGACGAGGAACGCGCGCGCACCGGCCCGCGTGCGGGCGAGCACGAGCGCAGCGACACCGAACAGCAGGTGCACGAGGTTGAGGAGGACGCTGACTTGGAAGACGTCGAGCAGCTTCGCGCCGGATCCGTGGCCGGCGAACGACAGGTCGTCGTAGTGCGTCGTGATCCCCGGAATGAACCCCGCGATGCCGGCCGCGAGAAACGCGAGCCCGACGAGCAGCGCGAACTGCTGGATCGGCGCGCTGTACGGGGCCTCCTCGAGGCGGGCTTCAGCCTCCACGGAGGCGGATTATCGCCGGGCGTACGCGGCGGCGACGCGCCTGCTGCGCGGGTAGCCGCGCGCGGGGCCTCCGTGCGGGCGCACCGGGCGAGCCGGGCCCCGGCGGCGGGGACGCGGCGGAGTCGGGTCGTACGCGGCGAGCATGCGCGCGGTCTCAGGCTCCTCCGGCTTCGGCTCCGCCTTGATTGCCCAGTAGACGACCCAGCACAGGTACACGATGGGGATCTTCAGGATCACCATCAGGAAGATCAGCTCCCACACGGTGCCGGGAGTGTAGCGCGGCAGGATCCGGATCCCGCCGCGCCCTCCTCAGCTCACGAACACCGCCGAGTACCCGGTGAAGTAGCCGTGCCGCCCGTCCCACGAGTCCCACGTGGCGTCGAGGCGGCCGACGTCACTTGGGTACGGCTGCGCGTGTGCAACCTTGATGCAGCCCAGGGAGTAGTAGTCGGAGTCGCCTTCCCAGCAGAACGGATCGTCGTACGCCGTCGGGCAGTACTGCCCCTCGTCGGAGGTCTCTTCCGAGTGGATGAAGAGCTCCGACCGGAGCTGCCCCGAGCCGCCGTTGCAGCGCTTGTCGGACAGTTGCCACACTCGTCCCTTGATCAGCGAGCCGTTGTAGTAGTCGAAGTGGCCTCGCAGGTCGTACCAACCGGCGGGAAGCCAGCCCTGGCGGAGAGCACACTCGTCGGTTGAGGTTCCGGATCCGGCGCGGAACCCGCGCTGCCCGATGATCGCGCCCGAGTTCGTGTCCTGCAGATTGATCGTCAAGTAGGAGTTGGTGTTGCCGTAGCGGTGGAATGCGAAGAACACGTTCGTCGTCGCACTCGCCTCTCCGGCGAAGGCGAACATCGCGATGAGTGCCGCCAACAAGACAGAGCAGCTTCGTGTGCTCATCAGTTCCCTCCACTCTCGTCGTAGACGGGACGCGGAGCATTCGCCGACGGGACCGCGGCGCCCTTTGTGCACGTCAGCGCGAACCTGTCGCAGACGATCTGCGCCGCCTGTGCTCCCGGGAGGTCGGTCCACGTGACGATCGTCCGTCCGTCGTCTGCGAACCGGGGCTCCCAGAGTCGGCCGTTCGGCCGCGTTGCAGAGTCGACGTGCAGAACCTGCTCGATCGACAACCGGCCGCCTGCCACTCGGAGGACGACGAGCCCGGTCGACGTCGAAGCCACAACCCGGTCGCCGAGCCAGTCGCCTGGACCGCTCACCCACGCGACCGGAGTCGACGTCGCCGGATCGACGATCGTCGAGAACGGCGCGCGTGCGAGCTCGGTCGCATCGGTGACGGAGACCAGGCGCAACGCCGGCGCGTCGGTGTCGGCGGGGCTCTCGTCGACGAGGGCCGACGACCCGTCCGGGCTGATCGCGACGAGGCTCGCGTTCTGCGCAAGCGGCCGCGCCGACCCCGGTCCGTCGAACACGAGCAGGGAGATCGACTCCCCCTCGAACTGCTGAGCGACGATCAGCGCCTGTCCGGCCCAGCCCAGGACGTGGTACTCCGCCGGCGACGACGACCAGACGGCGGGCGCCGTGTCAGGGGCAGAGCGGACGACAACCTGCCGGAGGAACGGCGTGTTCGCGCGATAGTCCGGCTGTTCCCCCCTGACGTACGCCAGCGCTCCGTCCTTGCGCCAGGCCGCCGAGAACGTGCCTGGCTCGAGCGCGACATCCTTTCCCCGGCCGAGCGAGCGGACGTGCAGCACCGGTGTGCCGAGTGCGTCACCGGTTTGGATTCCCTGCGAGGACAGCGACTGGTACCAGTCGACGTCCCGCTTCCAGCGCCACGTGTTGTACGCGACGTAGACGCCGTCGGGGGAAGGAACGGCGACGGGCACGAGGCTGCCCGCGAGCGGCGCGGACGCGGCGAGCTCGAGCTTCGCGGGGCTCTTCCCCAGGCCGGACAGGACACGACCGCGGACGGTCGCCCCGACCGGCGCCGCGCGGGTCTGCGCCACCGCCACGCGGCCGCTGCGCGCGCCCGTTCCCCCGGCTGTGACGAGGTGGATGCTCAGGACGGCCGCGCTCACGAGCAGTGCCGACCCGAGCAGGGCGATTCGCTTCATCGAGACCTCCTTTCGGACTCGATGCCACGGTACGGAGCTAAATCGGACGCGTGGGAAACGTCTCCGTGTCACAAATGCAACTCTCGGCCCCTCGGCCCGGCCCCGATAGATGGCCGTTTCGGACACGGGTGTTACCCTCGTGCGCAAGCCGGGGATAACGGCTACGGAATGGCCATCGACGAACGACTACAGACGCTGCTGGAGCAAGGTGAGGAGGCCGGGTGCCTCAACCTGTCCGCCGTCAACGAGTTCCTGCAGGGAGCGGATCTCGACGAGGAGCAGGTGGAGGGCTTCTTCGAGCAGCTCGAGGAGCGGCAGATCCCGTTGACGGACGACTGTGCGCGGCCGGATGCCGTGGAGAGCACGTACGTCAACGGCGACCTCGCCGTGGCGACCACCGACGCCCTCCAGCTCTTCCTCAACGAGGCCGGCCGCTACAAGCTGCTGACCGCACAGGAGGAGGTCGAGCTCGCGAAGCGGATCGAGCGCGGAGACAAGGGCGCGAAGGATCTGATGATCAACTCGAACCTTCGGCTCGTCGTGTCGATCGCGAAGAAGTACCAAGGCCACGGGATCTCGCTGCTCGACCTGATCCAGGAAGGAATCATCGGACTGATCCGGGCCGTCGAGAAGTTCGACTGGCGCCGCGGCTACAAGTTCTCGACCTACGCGACGTGGTGGATTCGCCAGGCGGTTCAGCGCGGGGTTGCCAACAAGTCGCGCACGATCCGCATTCCCGTTCACATCGTCGAGCGCGAGCAGAAGATCGCGCGCGCCGAGCGCGAGTTGACGCTGAAGCTGGAACGCCCGCCGACGGACGCCGAGATCGCAAAGCACGCGAAGCTCTCCCCAAAGCATGTCGCCGAGGTCCGTTCGGCGGCGCGTGCGGTCACGAGCCTCGATCGCCCGGTCGGCGAGGATGGGGACACGACGTTCGGAGACCTGTTCGCAGGCGAGGCGTCAGAGCCGGTCGAGGAGGTGCACCTGAGCCTCGCGGAGAACGTCGTTCGCCATGCGGTCGACACGCTGCCCGAGCGTGAGAAGGAAGTCGTGAAGCTCCGGTACGGGATGGACGGCGACCCGGATCCGAAGTCACTCGAGGAGATCGGCCGCATCATGGGACTGACGCGCGAGCGCGTGCGCCAGATCGAAGCGCAAGCGCTGCGACGGCTCGCGGAGCACCGCGAGATCGAGGCGCTCGAAGGCGCGGCCTAGTCCGAAAGAGCGAATAGCGGTTCACGGGACGGTACGCGTACCGTCGAGCGTGTGCGCGACCTCCTCGTTGCGGCAGCACTCGTGCTCGTGTGTGCTGCGATCGTCGTTCATCGCCCTTCGTCGCGTCCGACGATCCGCGCGAGCCCAACGCTCACGCCCGGCGCGATCAACCCGAACGTGACCCAGGCGAACATCCACGAGACGATCTGCATGCGCGGCTGGACGAAGACGATCCGCCCGCCCGTCGAGTACACGAACGCGTTGAAGCTGAAGCAGATGCGCGTGTACGGCGAGACGGGGGATCCGTCCGACTACCAGGAGGACCACCTGATCAGCCTGGAGCTCGGCGGTGACCCGCGGGATCCGCGCAACCTCTGGCCCGAGCCGTATCCGCGGGCAGCGGAAGTCGACCGGATCGAGAACGACCTCAACGCCAAGGTCTGCGCAGACGAGCTGTCGCTCGCGGACGCACAGCGCAAGGAGTCCGCGCTCAAGCATGCGCACGGCTGATCTTTACGAACGCTTTACGCCGGTCTCATGTTGCTCTTAGCAGCCTCTTAGGTCGTCGTGAGACCGTCGGCGAACGGTGAGCATGAGGACGGCGTACCAGCCGTCGTTCAGTCGACGGGCAGTCCTCGCCGGGGCAGCATCGATCATCGGGTCGGGAGCCGCGGCGAAGCTGTTCGGACGCGCGACCGTCGATCAGGCCTCCGCCGCCGCGTCGCACAACGACCACGCGCTCATGTCGGGCTCGATGCACAACGGCTTCGCCGAGGGACGGACGACCGTCGACCCGAAGGTGAACGGGTTCGACCCGAGCGTGATCGTACGCGACTTCGACTGGGGCACGACGAGGCGCCTGGCCGGCGGCCGCACTCTTCGCCAGTGGGAGATCGTCGCCTACGACAAGGAGATCGAGATCGTTCCCGGAGTGAAGTTCAAGGCCTGGACGTACAACGGCCGCGTCCCCGGCCCGACGCTTCGCTGTCACGAGGGCGATGAGCTCCGAATCCATTTCGTGAACGCGGGCTCGCACCCGCACACGATCCACTTCCACGGGATTCATCGGGATGTCGTCGACGGGGTCCCCGGCATCGGCGGAGGCCTGATCGGCGTCGGCGAGGAGTTCACGTACTCGTTCACCGCGGAGCCCTTCGGGTTGCACCTCTACCACTGCCATGCGTCGCCGCTCGCCGAGCACATCTCGAAAGGCCTCTACGGGGCGTTCATCATCGATCCGAAAGACGGGCGGCCTCCGGCAGACGAGCTCTTGCTGATGCAGAACGCCTTCGACCCGAACTTCAACGACGACAACGAGGTGTACGCCGTCAACACCGTCGCGTTCCACTACCTGTACCAGCCGATCCGCGTGAAGCGCGAGCAGCTCGTCCGGATCTACCTGCTGAACATCGTCGAGCTCGACCCGATCAACTCGTTCCACATCCACGGGAACTTCTTCCAGCGGTTTCCGACCGGGACGTCGCTGGAGCCGACGGAGTACACCGATACCGTCGTCCAGGGGCAAGGCCAGCGTGACGTGCTCGAGCTCCGCTTCCCGTACACGGGGCAATACATGTTCCACGCGCACAAGACGGAATTCGCGTCGCTCGGCTGGATGGGCATGTTCGAGGTCGTCGAGTGAGCCGGCGGTTCTGGTCTCTGGCCGCGGTCTTCGTCACCGTCGTCGTGCTCGCCGGCGGGTTCGCGTTCATGCACGGCGTGCCATGGAGCTCGAGCTCCGGCGGTGGGGAGGTGACGGTTACGCGCGCGACGCTGCGTCCCGGGCGGATCGTCCTGACGCTAAAGAGCAACTCCGACGGGATCGTCGCGATCGCCCAGGCGATCGTGAACGACGCCTACGTCAATTTCCAGGCCGGCACGCCCGGAACGGCCGATCTCGCGATCGACTACCCGTGGATCGAAGGCGAGTCGTACGACATCGAGCTCCTGACGTCGACAGGCGCGTCGGTCGACTTCCAGATCGAGGACGCAGCCGCGAGCTAGGCGCTCGATCTCGGCCATAAGCTATCTCCGTGGACGTCGTCGCGTACCCGGGCGAGGCCGGCGCGTACTCGGAGGAAGGCGCGCTCGCCCTCTTTCCCGATGCCGAGCATCGTCCGCTGCCGTCGATCCGTACGGTCTTCGAATCCGTCGAAGTAGGCCGCGCGGATTGGGGGCTCGTCGCGATGGACAACTCGCAGGCCGGAAGCATCAACGAGACGTATGACCTCTTCCTGCGACACGGCTTACACCTCGTCGGGGAAACGGTGGTGCGCGTCGACCACTGCCTCCTGGCGCTACCCGGCTCGTCGATCGACGACGTGCGGGAGGTCGTCTCGCATCCGCAGGCGATTGCGCAGTGCGAGGAGTTTCTGAGCGTCCTCGACGTCACCGTCCGTGCGGAATACAACACCGCCGGCGCGGCAAAGCTCATCGCAGAGAACCGACTCGACCAGGTGGCCGCGATCGCATCCCGGCGCGCGGCCGAGCTCTACGGGCTCGAAGTCCTCGCGGATCGCATCCAGACGTACCCGGACAACGACACCCGATTCGGCGCGCTCTCGCGCGACCCCTCGCCGCTCGGGAAGCCGGACAAGTCGTCATTCGTGTTCGGAGTCGGCCACGTCGCGGGCTCGCTCTATCGGTGCCTTGGCGCCTTCGCCGAGCGGCATCTGAATTTGACGAAACTCGAGTCGCGGCCGCGACCGGGACGCCCGTGGGAGTACGTCTTCTACGCCGATGTCGACGCCGCGGCGCAGGCTCCGGAAATGGTCGACGCCCTCGCGGACCTGAGCGAGCACGCAACGTTCACGCGGCTCCTCGGCACCTACGCAGGCGCGGTACGCCGAACGTCGTAGCCCCAGGGCATCCCGAATCCCGATCGAAGTCATCATGCTCTGCGAAGCAGAGGCGGACTTCGATCGGCGAATGGAGCCAGCCGGGCTCGAACCGGCGACCTCGTGGCTGCCAGCCACGCGCTCTCCCAACTGAGCTATGGCCCCTGGGTCGGCGACAGTCTAGCCGCGCGTCCCCAAAAGCGGGTCTGACCCAGAGGGTCAGACCTTTCTCCGTGCATGTGTATTAGCGGGCGAGGAAGCCGAAGGCGACGAGACGCGCGTCGTAGCGGCGGCGCGGAGCGCCGTCGCGGAGTGCGCAGGTTAGAGCCCGCCGCCCCGCCGTTAGGCGAGGGCGACGGGCGTTCCTACGCGGTCGCTGCTTCGAGCTCGATGCTCGGGACGTCGCCCCACAGGTCCTCGAGCCGGTAGTACTCGCGCGCGTCGCGCGTGAACACGTGCAGGACCACGTCGAGGTAGTCCGCGACGATCCAGGTCGCCTCCCGCTGGCCGTCGACCGACGAGGGCAGAAGGCGCGCGTCGTGTTTCAGCTGCTGATGCACCTCGTCGTAGATCGCGACCGTCTGCCGCGGGTTGCGGCCCGTGCAGATGACGAAGAAGTCGGTGTAGGTGCAGGCGGGCCGCATGTCGAGGATCACCACGTCCTGCGCCAGCTTGTCCTGCGCGATGCCGGCGATGCGGCGTGCTTGTTCGAGCGTTGTCAGCGGGTCGTCAAATCCTCTCGTTCCGGCGCAGTGTAGCCGCGGTAGAGGCCGAGCTCCGCGATCAGATCGGCAACCGCAGCTGGGACGAGGTCTCGGATCTCCTCACCACGCGCAACGCGGTCGCGGATCTCGCGCGACGAGATTGGCAGCGGGTCGATCTCGAAGAAGAGCACGCGCTCGGGCTGCGACAGCCGCTCCAGCACGCGGTCGAGCCGCTCGCGCGGATACCCCGGCCGGGTGGCGACCGTGAGGCGCGCCTGCGCGAGAACGCCTTCAGGGTCTTTCCAGGTCAGGAAGTCGGCGAACTCGTCGGCGCCGATCAGGAAGAGCGGGTCGTCCCAGTGACCGGCCCGAAGCGTGTCGACTGTTCGTTCGTGCTCGTCGAGCTCGACGCGGTCGTCCGGAAACGCGGCGCGCACGAGCCGGAGGCGCGTCTCCGCGTCGTGCTCGACCCGCTTGTGTCCCGGGCGAACCGCGACCAGCACGACGAGCTCGTCGAACCCGAATTGCTCCTTCGCCGCGCGCGCGAGCTCCACGTGGCCGTTGTGCGGCGGATTGAACGTGCCGCCGAGCAGGCCGGTGAGGGTCACTGGAACTCCATCGTCTCGCCGCCCACCTCGACCTCGTCGCC
>VAXU01000180.1 GCA_005885125.1 Actinomycetota bacterium | reverse complement strand
TGGTCACGATCGACAACGGGGCGGACTACACGAAGCCGACCTTCTTCGGCGAGGCGGCGATGCGATCGCTCGAGACCGTGATCGAGGAGCTCGAGCGCGGTGACTTCTCGGCCGCGGTCGTGACGGGCAAGCCGTTCTTCTTCGCCGCGGGCGCGGACATCAACGAGTTCCCGAACGTCACTGCGGAGCGTGCGCGCGAGGGAAGCCGAGCCGGGCACGAGTTGTTCGGTCGCTTGCGCGCGCTTCCGTTCCCAACCGTTGCGGCGATCAACGGCGCCTGTCTCGGCGGCGGCGTCGAGCTCGCACTGCACTGCACGGCACGCACGATCTCGACGGCAGTTCGCCACTTCGCGTGCTCCGAGGTCTTCCTCGGGCTCTTCCCCGCTTGGGGGGGCACACAACTGCTGCCGCAGCTCGTCGGCCCGGATGCGGCCGTGCAGGTGATTGTCGCCAATCCGTTGCGGCAGAACCGAATGCTCACGGGAGCACAGGCGGTGGACCTCGGCATTGCGGACCGGTTGCTCGAGCCGGCCGAGTTCGTCGACGAGTCGCTGACCTTTGCCCGCGAGCTCGCCGAGCGGCCGCTCGAGCGCACGGAACCGGACTGGGCGGACGTCGAGACGATCTTCCGCCGCGCGCGCACGGCGGTCGACGATCAGGTCCACGGCGCTGCGCCCGCGCCGTACGTCGCGCTCGAACTGATCGAAGGCGCGCGGGAGTGGCCGATCGCGGAGGGCTACCGCCGCGAAGAGGACGCGATCGCGGAGCTCCTGCCCGGCCCGCAGGCGCAGGCTTCGGTCTACGCGTTTCAGCTCGTCGAGCAGCGTGCGAAGAAGCAGCCGGGCAGGCCGTCCGTCGGGCCGCACGCAGTGGAGAAGGTCGGCGTCGCCGGCGCCGGCCTGATGGCACGCCAGATCGCAACGTTGCTCCTGCGCCGGCTCGAGGTGCCGATCGTCCTCCGCGACGTGAACCAGGAGATCGTCGACGAGGCGATCGCGGAGATCCGCGGCGAGATCGACCGCCAGGTCGCGAAGGGACGTTACGAGGAGGGCAAAGGCAGGTTCCTCGGCTCGCTCGTGTCCGGCGGCACCGGCTACGACACCTTTGCCGGTTGCGACCTCGTCCTCGAGGCGGTCTTCGAGGAGCTCGAGCTCAAGAAGCAGGTGTTCGCGGAGCTCGAGAACGTCGTCGCCGACGAGTGCATCTTCGCGACGAACACGTCGTCCCTCTCCGTCACCGAGATGGCCGCCGACCTGCGCGCACCGTCCCGTGTCGTCGGCATGCACTTCTTCAATCCGGTCGCGCTGATGCCGCTGCTCGAGATCGTGTGCGCGCAAGAGACGGACGACGTGGCGCTCTCGACCGCGTTCGAGGTCGCCGCGAAGCTGCGCAAACGTCCCGTGCTCGTTGCAGACGCACCCGGTTTCGTCGTCAATCGAGTTCTGACGCGGATGACACGCGTGATCATGGATGCGGTCGAGCACGGCACACCCGTCGAGGAAGTGGACGAGGCGGTGATGTCGCTGGGAATGCCGATGGCGCCCTCGGTGCTGCTGGGGATGGTCGGCCCGCGTGTCGCCAACGACGTGCTCGAGACGATGCACGAGGCGTTCCCCGATCGGTTCCCGCTGTCGCCGACGCTCGCGAACTATGCCGCGGGGAACGACGAAGTCGCGATCGTCGACCACGACCCGTGGACGCCCGAGGAGATCGTGGAGCGCGTGCTCGAGGCGGTCGCGGACGAGATCCACCATCTGCTGGACGAAGGTGTCGTCGCGGAGGCGGCGGACGTAGACACGTGCCTCCTGCTCGGCGCGGGCTGGCCGTTCTTCCTCGGCGGGATCACGAAGCACCTCGACCAAACCGGCGTGTCGGAGCGCATGTTCGGCCACACGTTTTCGGACCTGCGCGCCGCAGCCACGGCCTGAGCGGACAGGTCCGGGGACAGTCCCTACGGAGGGACAGTCCCTACGGAGGGTCTGTCCCCGGGGGGACAGTCCCTCGGACCTGACTCGAATGGACACGTAGGCTTCGCCGCGCATGGCCCAGGACGACTGGCGGATCCGGATCGAATTGCCCGACGAAGACGGCGCGCGCGGACTCTTCGAGCGGCTCGGGCTCGCGCGCCGCGACGCGGAGGACCTTGCCGACGAGCTCCGCGAGCAACGGCTCGCGGTCTCCCAGGACGGAAACACCGTTCTCGTCTACGCGGCTTCAGGGATGCAGGCGGAGCAGGCGAGCCGGATCATCGAGCAGGACCTCCAGGACGACGGCCTGACGCCGACGCGCCTCGTCACCGAGCGCTGGCTCCCCGACGAGGACCGCTGGGACGACGAGCCCGAGCAGCCGGACGTAGAGGAAGACCTGCTCGAGCGTGGCTACGCGCCGTGGGAGGTACGCGTCGAGTGCAAGACGCTTCGTGAGGCGCACGACCTGGCCGAACAGCTGCGCGCCGAGGGCTACGGCGTGTCGCGTACCTTCACGTTCGTGATCGCCGGCACGGAGAACCGGGAGCAGGCGGTCGAGCTGGCCCGCCGCATCCACGGGGAAGTCGAGCCCGGCGGCGAGCTGGTCTACGAAGTCCAGCCCCAGAACCCGTTTGCCGTGTTCGGAGGTCTCGGGACGTAGGCGGGTATACTCAAGGAGCGGCTCGCCGAAGGGGGTTCGCGAGTCCGCCCTTGTTGATTGGTTGCAGCGCCCGGATGCGCTGCGTGCATGCAGGAAACGACGCAGATTCCGACCGCCGAGTCGGAGGCCACGGACGGCCTGACGGCTGCCGCCCTCCGAGCCGAAGCCTGGGCCGGTGAGCCGTTCCTCCGCGAGGGCGAAGACCCGGCGCAGGTGCTCGCGCCCGGAACCTCACGCCGCCGCGCCCTCGACGACGCACTCGCCGAGATCGAGGCCGGGCTGCGCAAGCCCTCGCCACAGTGGAAGGTCGAATACGCGCTGATGCTCGGGCTCGAGCGCGTGCTCGCCGAGCAATCGCCGCACCTCGCGTCGGGAACCGAGCTCCGCCGCCATCAGGTCGACGCGCTCGCCGGCATGCTCACCGAGCTGATCTCCTCGCACGAGCAGCACCCGAACGGCAACGGCGCGACGCTGGAGGAAGCCGTCGAAGAGGAGGAGGACGACGAGCCGGGCGAGGACTCGACCGAGGACGCTCTCGAGGAGCCGGAGCCCGAGTCCGGAGCATGGACGGGCCCCGATCCAGGCGCTGTCCGCCGCTATCGCTTCCGCCATCCGACTGCGTCCGGCAAGACGATCGCCGCTGCGGGCTTCGTCGAGGCGGCACGCACGCTCGGCGTCCTGATCCTCACGCACCGCCGCCTCCTCGTCGCGCAGTTCGAGCGCGACTTGAAGGACGAAGGCTACGGGGATCGCTTCTCGCCGGCGATCGAACGCGACCAGAAGCCGCCGTGCGACAACCCGCTCACGATCCAGACGTACGCGTGGTTCGCGCGCCACCAGGCGTCCCTTTCACGCAAGGCGTACCAGCTCGTCATCTGCGACGAGGCGCACACCGCGCTCGGCGAGAAGACGTCGAGCGCCATCCGCTCGTTCCCGGAGCCGATCTACATCGGGATGACGGCGACGGAGCAGTTGATCGCGAAGCAGGTCTCGGACGTCTTTCCCGCCTCGGTCGACGACCTGCCGCTGCAGGACGCTGCGCGCCGCGGTCTCATCGCGCCGCTGCGCTGCCTCCGTGTTCCGCCGGTCGCCGCGATCAACCAGGTGCCGATCGTCGGCGGCGACTTCGACCAGGAGATCCTCGCCAAGACGCTCGACCACCAGGCGCTGAACCAGGCCGCTGCGTCGCTCTACCGTGACCGCTTCGAGAACACGCCGGGAATCGTGTACGCGGCCGGCGTCGACCACGCGTACAACCTGGCGAAGGAGTTTCGCGCCGCCGGCCTGCAGGCGGAGGCGGTCTCCGGACGCACGCCGCCCGTGCGCCTCGCCGAGACGCTCGCCGCGTACGAGCGCGGGGAGATCAACGTGCTCATCAACGCGATGCTGCTCGCCGAAGGGTGGAACTCGCCGCGCGCGACCGTGTGCATGCATCTCGCGCCGACGGCGTCGCGGCGCGTGTACCAGCAGCGGATCGGCCGGATCATGCGCATGCATCCGCGCAAAGAGGCGGGGATCGTCGTCGACTTCGTCCCGAAGGCGGCAACCCATCACGAGCGCGTCGTCTCGCTGCACTCGTTGCTGGATGCAGATTTCTACCGCGAGGGTGCGCGCGTCACTCCTGCGCCGCGCCGGCGGATGCAGCGCCGTGCCCGCCGAAGGCTGACACCGGCGCCGTGGCTCGTTCCCGTCACCCCCGACGCGCGCCGGCGCCTCGGCGTGATCACCCGCGAGTGGCAGCGCGTCGATCCGAAGTACCTCGACGAGGGCGAGCAGCGCTACTGGGCGACGATCGCCGGCCGCCAGATCCGATTTGACGAGCGCGCGGCATTCGTCACCAAGCTCACCGACCGCGGTGCGTCGCGTGTGTGCCTCGAGCAGTTCCTCGCTACATGTGCGGCCGAGAACCCGAACCGCCGGCTGCGGATGATCGCACTTTCCGATCGCGTCTCGATGACGGTCGAGCGGGCCGATTTCGACGACCTCGTCACGCTCGTGACGCAGGCGCCAACCTGGGAGAAGGATCGGATGAGCGGCATTCGCCTCCTCCTCCGCGCGGTCGCCGAAGGAAAGGTGGACGCGCCGGAGCAGATCCTGGCGCGCTGGACGTGGCGGCTCGCACGCGCGTCGCGCAAGGTGCAGGACCGGCGTGCAAGCGGCGAGTTTCCGGAAGCCAAGCGGCTGCTCGGCGCGCTCGCGAACTCCCGCGGACACCGGCACGAGGAGAACGCCGCGAAGCTCGTCAACGCGGCGCGCGAGCTCCCGCTCGCCGTCGGCGCCGCGCTGCTCGCCTCCGCCGAGGGCTACACACCCCGCGCGACGCAGCTGATCGAGGCAGCGCGCGAGAAGCTCGGAACGGTGCCGGAGGTCGCGGAGGGCCTCGCCGAGAACCTCCCGCCGCCGAAGCTCACGTCGGGCCGCTCGCGACGCCGCAAACGCCGCAAGCGGAAGAAGGGCGTGGAGGCTCAGCAGGCGCCGCAGCAAGCTCAGAACGGCGCAGAGGCCTCGCCGCAGCCCCCCGCCGAGCGGCCGGCTGCCGATGGCTCCGAGCCGGCGAAAAAGCGTCGACGCCGCCGCAGGCCGAAACCCGCCGAGGACGGCGCGGAGCCCACGGCCCAGGCCGAACCGCCGGCCGAAGCAGCCTCGGCCGAGGCTCCCGCGGCCGAGCTGTAACGAAACCGGCCGCTACCCTCACTAGTAGGACAGTCGTATGGCGATCCTGATCCCGATCGCGTTCGCGGCAGGGGTGATCACGGCGTTCAGCCCGTGCGTCCTCCCCGTGCTGCCGATCATCCTTGCGGGCGGTGGCACCTCCGCCACCCCGCGGCGGCCGTACGCGATCGTCGCCGGACTGGTCACGTTCTTCACGCTGTTCACGCTGGCCGGCGCCTGGATCTGGAGCCAGCTGCACATCGACGCGAAGTACCAGATCCGAATCGGCGCCGTGATGCTGCTCGTGCTGGCGCTGACGCTGATCCTGCCGAAGGCGGGCGAGCTGCTCGAGCGCCCGTTCGCGTTCCTCACGCGGCGGCGCGTCGGAGACGTGGGCGGTGGGTTCGCCCTCGGCGCCGGCCTCGGGCTCGTGTTCGTGCCGTGCGCGGGGCCCGTCCTCACAGCTGTGATCACGAACGTCGGCGGGCACACGGTCGGCGTCAGGACCGTCCTGCTCGCACTTCTGTACGCGCTCGGCCTGGCGGTCCCACTCCTGCTGATCGCGCAGGGAAGCCGTCGAACCGCGATGTCCTTTCGCGCCCACGCGCAGACCGTTCGGATCGTGGCAGGCGTGCTCATAGCGGCCGTCGCCGTCGTCCTGTATCGCGGTCCCGCCTGGCTCACCGACCTCCAGACGAAGGTCCCGGGCTACCTCGATTCGGCCCAGCGCGCGATCGAGGGGAACCACGCCGCTCGCAAGGCGCTCGGCGACCTGAAGCCGAAGAAGCGAGACCAGACGCCGTTCGCGTCCGCGGAATCGAACAGCCTGCCACGGCTGCGGGTCGCGTCGAAGCCCGTCAAGGTGCCCCTGAACGACTACGGCGCGGCACCGGACTTCCAGGGGATCTCGCACTGGGTCAACTCGGGCGACCTCTCGCTCCACACCCTGCGCGGGAAGGTCGTCCTGATCGACTTCTGGACGTACTCCTGCATCAACTGCCTGCGCACGCTTCCGCACCTCGAGGACTGGGACAAGCAGTACCGCTCGAAAGGGCTCGTGATCGTCGGCGTGCACACGCCCGAGTTCGCGTTCGAGCACGATCTCGGCAACGTTCAGAAGGCCGTCGCCAAGCTCGGCGTTCGCTATCCGGTCGCGCTCGACAACGACTACAAGACGTGGAACGCGTACTCGAACCAGTTCTGGCCGGCGGAGTACCTCCTCGACCAAACCGGCCACGTCCGCCACATCCACTTCGGCGAAGGCGAGTACGGCAAGACCGAACAGGACATCCGGCTGCTGCTCCGCGCCGGCGGCAGCTCCGCGCTGCCGCGGCCCGTGCGCGAGCCCGACGCGACGCCGACCGGCGTCATCACACCGGAGTCGTACCTCGGCTACTTCCGGATCGAGCGCTACTCGGGCTCGCAATTGAGTGCGGACGTCCCGCGCGACTATCACTATCCGGCGACGCTGGCGCGCGACCACTTCGCCTATGACGGCCGGTGGACGGTCGAGAGCGAACGGATCGTCGCCGGCGACGGCGCGCGGCTGCGCCTCCACTTCCACGCGCGCCAGGTCAATCTCGTCCTCGGCGGAAAGGGGCTGGTCGCGGTGATGGTGGACGGACGAGCGAAGGGAGCCGTCCACGTGAACGGCGACCGGCTGTACACGCTGGTGTCGAGCCGCCTCATCCGCGACGGCGTCCTCGACCTCGCCTTCACGCCGGGTGTACAGGCATACGCCTTTACGTTCGGCTAGGAGCCTCTTAAGGCTGCTCGGAAGGCCCTTCCTGATCGCCGTTCTCTGCGTCGTCGCGTTCGCGGAGGAAACGTGTCAGCTCCGCTGCGAGTGACTCGCCGGACGGAAGCTCCTCCTCGTCTTCGATCATCTCCGCGCGCTGCTCGAGCTCCGCGACGTACGCCGCCGTCTCCTCGTCGGAGGCAACCGCCTCGGTCACCTGCTCGCTGTAGCGGTCGGCCGCCTCGTCCAGCTCGGCCGTGTCGATCTCGGCGTCGAGGATGTCCGACAAACGTTGGCAGAGCGCGAGCGCCGCGCGCGGGCTCGGTGCGAGCGACACGTAGTGCGGGACCGCCGCCCAGAGGCTCACGGATGGGATCCCGGCTCGGCCGCACGCGTCGTGGAGGACGCCGACGATCCCCGTCGGCCCTTCGTAGCGCGAGCGCTGCAGGCCGAGTCGCTCGATCAGCTCCGGGTCGCTCGCGCCGCCTGTGACCGGCGCGGGCCGCGTGTGCGGGACGTCCGCGAGCAGCGAGCCGAGCGTGATCACCATCTCGACGCCGAGGTCCTTCGCCAGGTCGGCGACGAGCCCGGTGAACGTCCGCCAGCGCAGGTTCGGCTCGATCCCGAGCATCAGCACCGCGTCGCGCTCCAGACCCGGGATCTCGGCGTGGTAGAAGGCGTTGTCCGGCCAGTCGATTCGGCGCGTCGTTCCCTCGATGAACGAGACGTGGGGCCGCGTGGCCTGAAAATCGAAAAAGCCCTCGGGATCGATCTCGGCGAACCGCGCCGCGTTCCAGATCTTCGCGAGGTAGCCGCCCGCGAGCGACGCGCCCTGGCCGCCGTCGTTCCAGCCGCGGAACGCGGTGATCAGCGTCGGGCTGCGGAGCTCGGGGCGGTGCGCGACGTTGAGATCGTCACTCATCGGTCCATCCTACGTTCGGAGCGAACGATTGGAGTGGACGCACAAACAGCGTCGCGAGCGCAACTGTCCCGGCCCAGACCGTGGCCGCGAGCACGACGTGGACGAGAACGACACCCCACGGAAGGTGCGTACGCCATTGGAGCTCGCCGATCCCCATCTGGATGAGAAGCAGTGCGAGCACCCCGACGAAGACGGCGAAGAGGCGCGGCGACCGCTCGCGGCGCGCGGCCAGGAAACCGAGGCTGAACAGGAACGACGCCAGGAAGAGGCCGACGACGACGGCGTGCGCGAACACCGTCGGCCCGAGCGTCGCGAACCGGTCGACGTGCTTCCCGCCGCCCGAATGCGGTCCGGCCGCAGTCGCGAACGTGCCGCTGATGACCAGCACCAGGCAAGCGGCGACGAACACGTAGCCGAGCCGCTGAAGCTCGCGCGGAACGAGCGGTTTCGCGTGTCCCTTCTCGACGCCGCGAACCTCGAGAGCGAGCACGACCGCGCCGGCGAGCAGGAGCATCGAGAGGAGCAGGTGAGCCATCACGACGGGCCAGCGCAGATGACTCTTCACGGCGAGGTACCCGAGCGGTGCCTGCGCGAGCGCACCGATGAAGACGGTGAGCGCGAGCCGAACGGCCCAGCGCGGCAGCGCCGGCGTCCGCCTCGCCGCGAGCCAGGCGATCAGCGTGACCGCGATCGTGACGCCGCCGATCACCCGGTTGCCGAACTCGATGTACGCATGCGCGTTCTTCGCCGGTAGCGGGTGGCCTTTCTCGCAACCCGGCCAATGACGGCAGCCGAGTCCGGAATCCGTGAGCCGCACCGCAGCCCCCGTTCCGATGATCAGCCAGAGCGCGAAGAGCTCCAGCGCCGCAAGTCGCAGGAACTGCGCCGGCGAGAGCGCGAAGCCACGAATCCTTGCGAGCGCCGTTGTGGTGGCGTCCACGTCGCGAGTCTAGATAGGAACCTAAACCAGTGGCTCGAGGATCGACGGATACCCGTCCGCGCCGTCGAACGGCGTCGGGCGTGAGCCGAGGAACAGCGGACGATCGGCGGCGTTCAGCAGCACCGGCATCATGTCGGGCCCGCGGATGTGGCCGACGATCCCGTCCGCGCACGTCGACTCGCCGAACTCGCGGACACGGTCGGCACGCACGCCCGGTCCCGCGACGACGAACGGCACCGGATCGCCGGAGTGGATCACCTCCGGGAACGCCGGCGTCGCATGGTCTCCGGTCACGCAGACGATCGCCCGGTCGGTCGGGAGGTCGCCGAGTGCGGCGTCCATGGTCTCCAGCATCTCCTGCTTCCGGCGGGGATCCTTCGTGTGCCCCGCCGCATCGGCGCTCTTCTGATGGACGAAGACGAACGTGTCGCCGGCGTCCAGTCGCGCGCGCGCGAGCTCGACACGGTCCAGCAGGTCACGGGCGGGATCGTCCGTCTCGGCCGCCTCGATCGCCTCCAGCGC
>VAXU01000179.1 GCA_005885125.1 Actinomycetota bacterium | reverse complement strand
ACCGGTGTCATCCACGAGATCCCTTGCAGCTCTCGCGGGGTCTCCTGCCGGAATCATCGGGCGTAACTACGGCGACACTCGGACGCGTAGCGTGTCACCGACCCTCGCGCTGTCGCTTGCAGTCGATGCAGAGCGTCGCCCAGGGCCGCGCCTCGAGCCGCTCGACGGCAATTGGCTCTCCACAGTTCGTGCAGACGCCGTACGTACCGTCGTCGATGCGCTTCAACGCAGCCTCGATCTCAGCCAGGACGTGCTCGGAGTTCTCCTCGAGCGTGTAATCCAGCTCCCGGTCGTACGTCACCGTCGCGGTGTCGGCGAGGTGGTTGTCGTACACGGCGTCCTCACCGGTCTCGTCGCCGATCGATCCCGGGTTCTCCTCGTGCAGGTTGTCGATCGCCGCTTTCACGCGCTGCCGCTCCTGCAGCAAGACGTCGCGGAAGCGATCCGTATCGATGACGCTCACGGCTGCTCCTTTCGGGCCGCCGCCGTCAGGCGGCGCTCGACGCGATCGGGATCGATCCCCGTCAGCTCAACGATCTTGTCCCGGCCACCGTGCCCTGAAACGAGCGTCACCGCGTCGCGCGAAACAGACAGCGTGTCCGCCAGCAGCCGGACGACGTCGTCGTTTGCGTGGCCGCCCTCCGGCCGCGCGGCAACGCGGATCTTCCAGCCCTCACCGTGGCGGCCGACAACCCCAGCGCGCGTCGCACCGGGCGACACGCGCAGACGCAAGCGCGTCCCATTCATGGGCCAAGTCTAGCTCGGCGACCGGTTCAGGCCGCTTCCGCGTCCTGCGTCGGAGCGTCGTCCTCGACGGCGGCGAGCGCCGCGCGCAGGAGGGATCGCATCCGCCGGACCTCCGCGAGCAGCCGATCGTGATCTGCGCGGGCGCCGCGCGTGATCGAGCGGGCCTCCGCCCGCGCTTCTTCGACGATCAGGTCCGCCTCCTTGCCGGCCTGCTCCTTGAGCGTGACGGCCGACTTCTCGGCAGAGACGAGCGTCGTGCGCAGGAGGGCCTCGAGCTCGCGGTACCGAACGAGGTCGGCTTCGAGCTGGTCGATCTTGTCCGCGAAGTCGGCACGCTCCCGCCACACGTCTTCGAAGCTGACGACGATCTCGTCGAGCAGGTGGTCGACGGCGGTCCGGCTATACCCGCGGATGAGTGTCTTCGCCGGCTGGAGATGTCTGATCTCGACGGGTGTGAGTCCCATGATCTCCCCTTTCAGTGCAGACGGCCGAGCAGCGCGCTCGCGACACGGCCGATGAGGACGAGGAAGACGACGCCCACGACCGGCGACAGGTCGAGCGGGCCGAAGCTCGGGAGTATGCGCCGGAAGAGCCGCAGGTACGGCTCGCAGACGTCGTACAGAAACCGTTGGATCCGGTTCAGCCAGGGCGAGTACGGCAGCCGCACCCACGACGTGATGATGTACGCCAGGATCAGCAGCGTGTAGACCGTGGTGAAGACCCAGATGAAGCTCTGGACGCTGTTGACCCAGTCGTAGAGAAGCACGGCTACTCCGCCCATACGGGTCAGTTCGCCTCGAACAGCACGTTTCCTGGCCTCTAGGCCTGGTTGAAGAAGCCGCCGCGCTCGAGCAGCTGCGCGCGCTGCTCAGCGGACACTTCCACGTTTCGCGGCGTGAGCAGGAACACCTTGTCGGCGACGCGCTGCATGCCGCCGTCGAGCGCGTACGTGAGCCCGCTGGCGAAGTCGATCAGCCGCTTGGAGAGATCCTGGTCCGAGCTCTGAAGATTCAGGATCACCGGGATCGCGTCCTTGAACTTGTCGGCGATCTGCTGCGCGTCGTTGAAGCTGCGGGGAATGACTAGGTGCACGCGCACCGAGGACGGCCCGGGCACCGCCGCGACACGTGCGCGTTGCCGCATGACCGTCGTTCGGTCGCCGTCCGGCTCGGGATCGGTCCAGTCGTCGAACTCGCGCTCACGGCGGCGGGGAGCGAGCCGACGCACGTTCGGGCGCTCCGCATAGGTCCGCTGGACGTCCTCGTCCGTGACGTAGCCCTCCTCGTCCCAGTCGTCTTCCTCGGCGATGCCGAAGTAGACGAGCGTCCGGTTCCAGACGTCCGCGAAGCCCATTTCCAGCGGAATGTTACTCCGGGCGCCTGACGGTCCCGTACAGGATCGATCCGATCCGGACGAGCGTCGCGCCCTCCTCCGCCGCAACTCCGTAGTCCTGGCTCGTGCCCATCGACAACTCTGCGAGCCCGTGCTTCCGTGCGAGCTCGGCCAGGCGCCGGAAGTACGGTCGCGACGCCTCGGCATCTCCGGTCTCGGGCGGCATCGTCATCAGGCCTCGCACGTCGCGGTACAGGGAGAGAAATCGCGGCAGGTCATCCGGAACGACGCCGGACTTCGTCGCCTCGCCCGACAGGTTCACCTCGACAAGCGCGGGCACAGAGAGCCGTCGCGCCGCCGACTCGGAGTCGAGCGAGTGCACGAGCTCGCAGATGCTGTTCACCACCTTCGCCTTGTTCGACTGCAGGTGGCCGATGAAGTGCCAGCGAAACGTGTCGCCGTACTCGGCGTGCTTCGCCTCGAGATCCTGCGCACGGTTCTCGCCGACGACCTCGACGCCGGCTTCCGCCAGCACGCCCATGTCCGCGACGGACACGTACTTCGTCGCCGCGACGATCGTCACGTCCGGTCCCACCTGGCCGCGCACGCGCGCGTATTGCTCGCGAACGTGCTCAGGCGACATACCCGATCACTCCCTGGCGACCGGTCACGCCCCCGTCTCGACGGTGCGAGAAGAACTTGTCGGGATTGCACGACGTGCAGAGATCCACGTGCTCGATCGATGTCACGCCGGCATCGCGAAGCGACTGCTCAGCGGCCGCCCGGATGTCGAGGTTCCGGCCGCGAACCACGGTGGCCCCGTACCGAGCTCGGTACACGTCGAGGATCTCTGCGCCGACCTCGTAGCAGCACGGCCCGATTCCCGGCCCCACGATCGCGACGACGCTGCCGCCGAGCTCGGCGACTCCCGCCGCGACGATCCCCTCGAGCAGGCCGAGCCTGCCGGCGTGAAGCAGCGCGAGCCCGGGGCGGCCGTTCGTGCGGGCGAGCGCGATCGGGAGGCAGTCGGCCGTCACTTTCAGCATTGGGAGGTGCTGCTCGTCGGTCCACAGCCCGTCGCCGGGCGTGCCGCGTTCTCCCGAACGCGCGCGGTTCACGATCGCGCCGTGCACCTGGCGGTTCATCGCGAGTCGTTGCGGATCGGTTCCGACGTCCGCGCATACTCGCCGGCGGTTCTCCCCGACGTTCGCGCCGTCGTCGTCGGTCAGGAGGCCGAGGTTCAGCGACGAGTACGGCCCTGTGCTGACGCCCCCACGGCGCGTCGAGAAGGCGACGACGTACCCGCTCGGCCCGTCCCAGCGGATCACTCCGTGATCAGCTCCCGCGCCGCGGCGAGCTCTTCCGCGCGGCTCGGGAGCTCCCCGTTCAGCTTCCGCCGGCGGAGCTCCCCGAGCACCTCGCCGACCCGCGGCGACTCGGCGAGCCCGAGCGCCATCAGATCGTCACCGTCGACTTCGAGCTGCACGCCGCGTAGGCGCTCGAAGTAGCGGCGCAGAGCCGGCAACTCCGCGGACGCGAGTGCGTACACCGGCGTGTCCGGGCCGCTCTGCTCGACTGCCTCGACGATCTCGGCGGGCGTGTGCCCCCCGCCTGCGAGCGCGACCCGCAGGAACGGCTCCTCCCGGTGCGCAGCCTGGACGTCGTCCGCAACGCGCCGGATCACCTTGAGGTCGTCGAGCCATCCGTCGGGGCCCCGCACGGACAACAGTCCGAGATGCCACCGCGGCAAACCGAGCCCATACGCGTCGTTCAGCCGGCGCAGGCGATCCTGGAGACCCGTCGGCCCGGCCGGAAACTCGACCCCGAGGGCCCGGTCGACGCCGAACGCGTGCAGGCGGGCGAGCGTGCGCTCGGGCTCGTCCTCCTCGAGGATCGCGAACAGCTCCTCGCGAATGCGCGCACCGGACAGCAGACGCGTGTCGGGCGCAGCCAGCAGCGCGAGGGTCTCCGTCTTCGGGTCCATCCGAAAGCCGAGCCGCGTCTCGTATCGCGCTGCTCTGAAGATGCGCGTGGGATCGTCGACGAACGACCGCTCGTGCAGGACGCGCACGAGCTTCTCGCGCAGATGCTGCTCGCCCTGGAGCGGATCGATGAGGTCGGCGTCGGGCAGCGCGATCGCCATCGCATTGATCGTGAAGTCGCGTCGCCGAAGATCGTCCTCGATCGTCTCGGCAGGCGCCACGTCCGGCAGCGCCGCGGGCGCAGCGTACGTCTCCGTCCGCGCTGTCGTCACATCGATGTGCGTGGTGCCGTAGCGCACCTGTGCCGTGCCGAACCGGCCGTGGGTCGTCACACGGCCGCCGAGCCGCTCGGCGAGATGCTGCGCGTAGCTCTCGGCTTCTCCGACCACCGCGAGATCGAAGTCGAACCTCGGCGGCCGTCCCAGCAGCAGGTCGCGCACGGTGCCGCCGACGAGGTACGAAGGCCCGGGAAGCGCATCGAGCAGCGGCCCGAAGCGCTCGAGCTCGCTCAGCTCACGCGCGAGCTTCATCGCCGGCTACGAATCCGAGAGCAGCGCGACCGCTTCGATCTCGACGAGCGCGCCGGATGGAAGCCGTGCGACCTCGACGGTCGATCGTGCCGGCGGCCGGTCGCCGACATGGCGTGTGTAGACCTCGTTCATCCCCTGGAAGTCGTCGAGGTTCTGAAGAAAGACCGTCGTCTTCACGAGGTGCTCGAGACTGCTTCCGGCCTCTTCGAGGATCGCGCGCAGGTTCGCGAACACTTGCTCCGTCTGCTCCTGGATCGAGCCGCCCTGAAGCTCGGTGTGTCCGGGTTCGAGCGCGAGCTGGCCGGACACGAACACGAACGCACCCGCCTTGATCGCCTGCGAGTACGGCGCACCCTGGAACGGCGCCGGGGCGGCCTCCGTGCGAACGACGTCCTTGGCCGTCACTGCCCATCCTTCCGCGGACGACACGCTTCGGCGAGCGCAACACCCAGCGCCTTGAAGATCGCTTCCAGCACGTGCTGCGTGTCGCTGCCCTCGATCAGGCGGACGTGCACCGTCAGTCCGGCGCTCTCGGTGAGCTGGTCGAGGAACCGAGCTGCGACGTCCGTCGCAAGCCCGCCCACCCGCGCCTGGGAGAGGTCGACGTTCGAGAACACCGCCGGGCGGTCCGAGACCTCCAGCACGACGTTGGCGAGGGCCTCGTCGGCCGGGAGGATGGCCGCGCCGTGGCCGCGCACGCCCTTGGCCCGGAGCGGCGCGGCTAGGGACTCCCCGAGAGCGCGGGCCGCGCCGACGATCTCGGCGTCTGCGTTCCCGGGCTCGACCTCGAGCGCGATGTCGAAGGAGGCGTAGGTCGCGAGCAGGGAGACGAGGTGGTCGAGGACGGAGATCCCGGTCTCGACGCTGGCCTTGCCCGTGCCGGTGACGTTGACCCTCACGCTCGTGCGTCCCTGGCCGGTAGCCGCCATAGTCGCGGAGGGTACCGGAGGGCTCGAGGCCTTAAGGTCAGCCGAGGCCAGGCCGATGATGGACACAGATCGCATGCGACCCCTTGCCGTTTGTCTCGCAGCCGTGGGGCTTTCGTGCGCGCTCCCCACGGGTGCAAGCGCTGCACAGCGTCCCAACCGTCCGCTGCTCTCGGTCGGCTACCGGTCCGAGGCCGACCTGGCCCGCGCTGTCGCCGGCGGCCGTGCAGAAGTCGTCCGTCTCGTGCCGCGTCTGCGCGTGGCGGAAGTCCGTCCGCGCGTCGACGGCTTCGCCGCGGCGGCGCGCCGGGTCGACGGCATCCGCTACGTCGAGCGCGTGCTGTCGCGCAGCTTCTACAGCGAGCCCGCGCTCTTCCCGACGACCAGCGCGGGAACGCCCTACGAATGGCAGTTCGCCGCCACGCACGAGGACGCCGTTCCGCCCGAAGTCCTGCGTGCGGCGGGAGCGGTGAAGATCGCGGTCATCGACACGGGCGCGGACCTCTCGGCGCCGGATCTGGCCGCGAAATCTCCGTGGACGTACAACATCTTCACGGGCGGTCCCGACATTCGTGACGTCAACGGCCACGGCACGTTCGTCTCGTCCCTCGCCGCCGGTTCCGTCGCAAACGGCGACGGGGTCGCAGGCTTCGGCGGCGACGCCCAATTGCTCGTCATCAAGGCGACGCGCGACGACGGTACGCTCACCGACCTCGACGAGTCGAACGGGATCATGTACGCGGTGGATCACGGCGCGCGGGTCATCAACCTGAGCGTCGGAGGCCCGACGAGCTCGGCCACCGAGCAGCGGGCCGTTGCCTACGCCGCCCAGCACAACGTTCTGATCGTCGCTGCCGTCGGCAACGAGTACACGATGGGGAATCCGATCGAATACCCGGCCGCTCTGCTGCAGCCGGCCGGGTCGAAGGGCCGCGGCGGCACAGGCCTCGCGGTTGGTGCATCGACATCGGACGGCTCGCGGGCGTTCTTCTCCAATGCCGGGACGCAGCTCTCGCTCGTCGCCCCCGGCCTGGACGTGTTCGGTGCACTTTCGTCGCTCTCCTCACCCGATGAGTATCCGCGCGCCACGCTGCCCGGATCGACTGCGGGCCTCTACGGCTACTCCTCGGGGACGTCGTTCGCCACGCCCGAAGTCGTCGGCGCAGCCGCCCTCGTCATGGGCGCGAATCCGTTCCTGCGCGCCACCGAAGTCGCGACGATCCTGAAGGAGACGGCCTCCGGCCATGGGGCCTGGAATCCGGAGACGGGGTTCGGCGTGCTCGACGCCGCCGGCGCCGTCGCCCGTGCGCAGGGGAAGAACGGTCTGGTCGTGCACGGCCTGCGCTCGGGTACTCGGTTCCGGTTCCAGTGGTTCAGCACCGCCGCAACTCGCTATCGCGTCTCGCTCCGCATCGATCGCGGGAAGACTCGTGTGCTGGTCGACAACACGACGACGACGTCGGCCTCGGTGACGGTTCGCCGCCGGCACCGCTACGCGTTCACCGTGGACGCACTCGATGCGACCGGCGCCGTGTCGGCGACGACGAACTACTCGTTCAAGTTCTAGGTATCGACGCGCTCGATCTGCGCGCCGAGCGCGCGTAGGCGCTCGTCGATTCGCTCGTAGCCGCGATCGATCTCGGCGACGTTTCCGATCGTCGACGTGCCCTCCGCACAGAGGCTCGCGATCAGCATCGCCATGCCCGCGCGGATGTCCGGGCTCGCCATCTGCTGGCCGAACAGCTTCGCCGGCCCCGTCACGACGGCGCGGTGCGGGTCGCACAGGATGATGCGCGCGCCCATCGACACGAGCTTGTCGACGAAGAACAACCGGTTCTCGAACATCTTCTCGAAGATCAGGATCGTCCCGCGCGCCTGCGTCGCGACGGCGAGGGCGATCGACGTCAGGTCGGCGGGAAACGCAGGCCACGGCCCGTCCTCGATCTTGGGAATCTGCCCGCCGAGATCGTCCTGGATCGCGAGTTCCTGATCCGGCGGGACGCGAAGCGACCGGTCGCCCAGCTCCACCCGCACCCCGAGACGCTTGAACGTGGGAACGATCGGGGCCAGGTCTTCTCGCGCCACGTCGACGATCGTCACGTCCCCGCGGGTGACGGCCGCAAGGCCGATGAAGCTGCACACCTCGATATGGTCGGACGCAATCGCCCACTCCCCACCGCGGAGCCGCTCGACACCCTGAATGCGCAGGACGTTCGATGCGATCCCCTCGATCTGCGCACCGAGCGCGACGAGGAAGCGGCAGAGATCCTGGATGTGCGGCTCGCACGCTGCGTTGCCGATCACGGTCTCGCCCCGGGCTAGCGACGCCGCCATGACGGCGTTCTCGGTCGCCATCACGCTCGCCTCGTCCAGGAAGACGTGCTTTCCGCGCAGGCCGTCCGTTCGCATCTCGTAGCGACCGTTCAGCTCGATCTCCGCGCCGAGCTCCGTCAGCGCATGAATGTGCGGATCGAGGCGCCGGCGTCCGATCACGTCGCCGCCGGGAGGCGGAACGATTGCGCGGCCGGCGCGCGCGAGCAACGGCCCGGCGAGCAGAAACGACGCGCGGATCCGGCTGGCAAGCGCGGCGTCGAGCTCGTGCGAGGTCAGAGAGCCCGCCTGGACGCGGATCTCGTTCGGCCCGGCCCAGTCGACGTCCGCGCCGAGGTCGGCGAGCAGCTCCATCATCGTCTCGACGTCGCGAATGTGCGGGACGTTCGTCAGCTTCACGGGCTCGTCCGTCAAGAGGCACGCGGCGAGGATCGGAAGCGCGCCGTTCTTGTTGCCTGCAGCACGGATCGTTCCGTTCAGGGGGCGGCCGCCTTCGATGACGAAGGACTCCGCAGCGCGGCTCGCGACCATGGCCATCGCGGTAGCCTACCCGCGCATATGGAAGCTACTCGCGAGCGCGCCTGGGAGACACTGACGGAGCACACGAAGAGCGAAGCGCTGTTGCGTCACGCGCTCGCGGTCGAAGCGTCGATGGGGTGGTACGCACGCCACTTCGGCGAGGACGAGGAGCTCTGGCGGGTCGTTGCCCTGCTGCACGACTTCGACTACGAGATCCATCCGACGCTCGACAAGCATCCTCAGGACGGCGCGCCGATCCTGCGCCGGGAGGGCTACCCGGAAGAGGTGGTCGAGGCCGTGCTGTCGCACGCGGAACACCTGGCGCTTCCGCGCGACACGCTCCTGAAGCGCACCCTGTTCGCCTGCGACGAGCTGTCCGGCTTCATTCACGCGTGCGGGCTCGTGCGGCCGACGGGGATCGACGGGCTCGAGCCGAAGTCCGTCAAGAAGAAGCTGAAGCAACCGTCGTTCGCGGCCGGCGTCCACCGCGACGAGGTGTACGCCGGGGCGGAAGGGTTGGGGATCGATCTCGACGAGCACATTCGGAACGTGATCGCGGCGCTGCAGCCGATCGCCGGCGAGCTCGGGCTTCGCACGGCGGAGACCGCGGAAGCGTCGTGACCCCGCGGCTCGACTTCTTCGGCATCGCCGTCAGCGACATGCCGCGCTCCGTCGCGTTCTACCGCCTGCTCGGGCTGGAGTTCCCCGAAGGTGCGGAGGAACAGCCGCACGTCGAGGCGCAGCTGGGCGGAGGCGTTCGCTTTGCGCTCGACACCGAAGAGGTCATGCGCACCTTCGATCCGGAGTGGAAGCGTCCGTCGGACGGCCACCTCACCGGCGGCGCGTTCCAGTGCGAGTCGCCGACGGAAGTCGACCGGGTGTACCGGGAGCTGCTCGACGCCGGCGCGACACCCCACAAGGAGCCGTGGGACGCCTTCTGGGGCCAGCGCTATACCCTTGGTTCTTGGCAATGGCCCAAGGGTCAGACCCGGATGGTCTGACCCTTCCTATGCACTTGCCAAGGGTCTGACCCCGAAGGGGTCTGACCCGCTTTTAGGTTCGCAGCGCGCCGGCTAGTCGCGCGATGTCCTCCTCGTTGTTCCACCAGCCGCACGACGCGCGCAGCCATCCCGTGCCCGGGAGATCCCGCACGATCACCCCCGCGTCGTAGAGGCGAGCTGCGTCCGCAGCCGGGTCGCCCGGCGCGACGAACGGGACGAGCGTCGCATCCCCATCCGCTACGAGCTCGTGACCTGCAGCTGCGAGCGCCTCGCGACAACGCCTCGCCAACTCGCGCGCGCGGTCGAACCGCCAGGCGGGCGCGCCGTCGAGTGCCGCCTCGAGCCCTGCGAGCGCGGGCGTCGCGAGCCATCCGAAATCGAAACGCTTCGCACCGTCCTGTGGCACGAACGTCCCGTCCCGCTCGAGCTTCTGTTGCGAGAAGTACGTCGGCAGCGCAACGCGTAGGGCCTCCGGCTCGCGCACGTACAGCGCGCCCGTCGGCTCCGGGCCGCACAGCCACTTCTGGCACGACACCGTGTAGAAGTCGAGCTCGCCGACGTCGACGGGGATCGCGCCGACCGACTGCGCGCCGTCGACGAGCATCGGCAAGCCTGTCGCCCGTCGCAGCTCGTGCACCGGCATGACCTGCCCCGTCGTCCAGAGAACGTGCGACAGCGCGATCAGCCTCGTCCTCGGGGTCACCTGGTCGAGGATCGCACTCGCTGCCTCGGAGCTCGGCCTCGTCGTCACCTCGGCGACGCGCACGCGCGCGCCCGAAACATGCAATGGCAGGAGTAGGCCGGGATGCTCTGCGTCGGTCGTCACGACCTCGTCGGCGGCCCGAAGGCCGAAGCCTGCGAGCACGATGTTGCAACCGTCGGTCGTGGAGCTCGTGAGCGCCAACCGGTCCGGTGATGCACCGATCGCCGCGGCCAGCTTCTCACGCACGCGCACGCGGAGCGCGAGCATGCTGTCGATCCACGCCTTGCCGCTGCGGCCTTGCTCGTGGTCGAAGCGGTTCCGTTCCTCCATCGCGTCGATCGTCGCCCTCGACATCGGGCCGAGCGAGCCCGCGTTCAGGTACGCAAAGCGCTCCAGCACCGGAAATGCCGTGCGCACCTCGTCGAACGTCATTGCAGTTCCCGGTCGACCGGCGCGTGGTCGGAAAGGACGCGTCCGGCGACGCGACGCCGCTCGACCGGCCACCGAGCCGGCGCGCCCGCTTGCAGGTCGCGCACGAGGATGTGATCGATTCCGTTCGGCGTCGCGCCTTCGAATCCCCAGTCGGGCCCGACCAACTCCGGAAGCGTCCGGGAGTTGCGCAGCGTGACGTTGAAGTCCCCGCCCAGAACGACCGGTTCACCTGGGTGCGCGAATCCGTCGACGAACGTGGCGGCGCGCAGGAGCTCGGCGTCCGCCAATCGCTTGTCGTGATTGCTCGTAGCGTGCAGGTTGGCGACGACGAGTGTCCCACTGTCGCGTTGGAGACGAACGACCTGACAGCCTCGACGCTCCTTCGCCCACGCGATCGCCGCGGCGGCGCCGAACTCGAACCGGCGGCGAAAGCTCCATGGGTTGAGGATCACGTGTTGGTGGGCGACCACGGCCAGCGTGGGCCCGAGGAGCATCGCGTTCGCCTGGCCCGTGAACGCCGAGCGGAACAGCCCGTGATTCAGATCCGTGAGCACACGTCCGATCTTCTCGGTCGTCGGAACCGGGCCGAGCATCGGCCGTCGCGCGGCGTCCGCGAAGGCGATCATCCTGCTCCATTCGCGTAGGTGTCGCAGCGACCACACGGGCAGCTCCTGCAGACAGACGACGTCCGGACGGTCGGCGACCGCCAGGCGAATCGCCTCCTCGAGGAAGCCGCGCCGCTCGGGCGGGCTCGCGTTCCCGTGGAAGACGTTCCAGGTTCGGACGAGCAAGCGCTCTACTCTAGGAGGCATGCGTGTCGTCGTTGCAGACCCGCCTGCGTTCACTCCCGCCTACGACCACGAGCTCTCGGCAGCGTTGGGACGCGCGGGAGCGGAGGTCGAGCTCGTCACGTCGCGCTTCCGGTTCGGCGAGGTTCCCGCGCCTACCGGCTATCGCCGCACCGAGCTGTTCTACCCGTTGAGCTCGCGCCTCTTCCTCCGCTCGCGGCTTCGGCTGCCACTGAAAGCGGCCGAGCACGTGCCGGGAACCGCAGCGCTCCTCCTCCGCAAGCCCGACATCCTCCATCTGCAGTGGCTGGCCGCTCCCGAGCTCGACGGGCGGCTGCTGCGTCCGCGCGTGCCGTCCGTGTTCACCGCGCACGACCTCCTGCCGCGGCGAACGGCCGCGAAGCGCGAGCTCTGGCGTCGCCTGCTCGGGCGGTTCGACCGGGTCGTCGTCCACAGCGAGCACGGGCGCGAGACGCTGCTCGGGCTCGGCGTCGATGCGCGGGTGATCCCGCATCCGGTCTTCCCGAGCGATCCGCCGCGTGCAGACGACGGGCGCACGCTCCTCTGCTTCGGCGTCATCCGCCCCTACAAAGGGCTTGCGGATGCGATCGCGGCGCTCGATCGCGTGGAGGGCGCACGGTTGCTCGTCGCGGGAGACCCGATGGAGGAGGTGAACGGGTACCGCCTCAAGGCCGGTGACCGCGCCGAGTGGCGACTGGGGTACCTCTCCCAGGCGGAGGTGGAGCGCGCGTTCAGCCAGGCGACGGTCGCGCTGTTTCCGTACCGCCCCGAGCTCGACCAGAGCGGCGCCCTCTTGCAGGCACTCGGTGCCGGCGTGCCTGCGATCGCGTACGACGTCGGCGGGATCGCCGAGCCCGTGCGCCGCTACGGCGCCGGACGCGTCGTGCCCGCGGGCGACGTGGAGTCGCTCGCCGACGCGATCCGCGAGCTGCTCGACGAGCCGGCGGCGCTCGACGAGGCGCGCGCCGGTGCGCGACGCGCCCGGGCCGAGCTCACGTGGGACGCCGCCGCACGTGCGCATCTCGAGCTGTACGAGGAGCTCCTGTGATCTTCCGCCGCCGCTTTGCGGATGTCATTCGACGACAGCTCGACCTGTTCGAGCGCGAGCAGCGCGGACTGATCGAGGACTGCCTCGCCGCCGAGCGGGCGTACAACCGTTCTGACCGCGACGAGGCCGAGGAGCGCTACGGCGACTACGTCGACCTCGTCGAGACGGCAACGGAGGTCCTCGCCGACCTGCGCGACACGTTCGCGCGCACGCTCGACGAGGAGACGGCCGAGGAATACGAGGCCGCATTCAACCGCGCTGTTGTCAAGCGCCTCCCGCGCTTCGCACTCGAGATCGAGAACCGCTAGGGACGTGTTCCAGCCTCCGGCCCGTCACCTTCTTCGCGCGAAAGACCTCATCGACGCCCGCTTCCGCGAGCCGCTCGACGTGCCCGCGCTCGCCCGCGCCGCCCACCTGTCGCCCGCGCACTTCAGCCGCGAGTTCCGCCGGGCCTTCGGCGAGACGCCGCACCAGTACCTCCTGACACGTCGGCTCGAGCGCGCGGCGGCGTTCCTGCGCAACACCGACCGGACCGTGATGGACGTCTGTCTCAGCGTCGGGCTGAGCAGCGTCGGATCGTTCACCACGACCTTCACCCGAACCTTCGGCCTCTCGCCCACCGCCTACCGTGCCGCCCACCCGCCGCCGTCCAACCGCGTGCGAATCCCGACCTGCGTGCTGCAGGCCTATGCGCGCCCGCAGTCCAGCAGGTTTCGAGAAGACAGCCCCGCGCGGCAGGGCTAACGTCGCGGCTGACCGTTCCACGACAACGGAGGACGACATGCTCAAGCAATTGACACACGCGCAGATCTGGGTGACGGACCAGGACGAGGCGCTCGCCTTCTACACGGAGAAGCTGGGGATGGAGCTCCGCGAGGACGTGACCGTCCCCGAGATGGGGAACTTCCGGTGGCTCAGCGTCGGCGTACCCGGCCAGGACGTCTCGATCACCCTGATGGCGGTCCCCGGCCCGCCGGTGTTCGAAGAGGAAACCCGGAACCAGATCCATGCGCTGCTCGCGAAGGGCGCTGCGGGCGGCCTCTTCTTCTCGACCGACGACTGCCGGGCGAGCTACGAGGAGCTCAAGAAGCGCGGCGTCGAGTTCGCGCAGGAGCCGACGGAGCAGCCGTACGGCATCGACGCCGGGATCCGCGACCCGTCGGGGAACCACTTCCGGATGGTGCAGCCGCTCGAGTAACGATTTAGCGGTGCCCGAAGTGATGCGCGCCGGGAAGCGAGCCGTGGACGTCATCCTCGTCCGCGACCCGGCGCGCAAGCGGGCCGAGCGACTCGAGCTCGCGAACGAGGACGTTCTCGTTCCGGTCGACCTTCTCGAAGCGGCCGCGAGCCAGGATCAGCGGCTCGCCGCGGACGAGCGCTCGGTAGCGGTCGTACACCTGCGGAGGGACGATCAGGTTCACCTGACCGAATTCGTCCTCGATCAGCATGAAGACGACACCGTTCGCGGTCGCAGGCCGCTGGCGGGCGACCGCCATCCCGGCGACGGCGACGGTGGAGCGGTTGCGTGTGGCGTGGAGCTCCTCGCTCGAGACAACGTCACCCGGCAAGTGCCGGCGCAAGAGCTGCATCGGATGGACGCCGACGGACAGACTCGTCGTGCGGTAGTCGGCGAGCATCCGCTCCCAGACGGTCGGCTCGGGTAGGTCGGGCGTCGCGGCGGTCGGGTCGAGCGGCAGCGCGAGCTGGCGCTCCTCGCCGCCCGAGCGCGGCACGCTCTGCGTTCGCGGGACCATGCCGAGCTCCCACAGGAGCGCGCGACGGGGCTGTGAGAAACAGTCGCACGCGCCGGCGACGATCAGCGTCTCGAGCGCGTGCTCGGAGAGCTGTGTGCGTTGCGCGAGCTCGCGGATCGAGCGATAGCGGCCGGCGCGCTCGCGCTCTTCGACCACGGCGTTCGCCTCGTCCTCCCCCACACCGTTGACGTACTCGATTCCGATCCGTACCGCATCCCCCTCGACGACGCAGTTCGCCGCGCTGATGTTCACGTCGGGCGGACGCGTCTCGACGCCGCGCCGCTGGCCGTCGCGCACGAGCGTCGCCGGCGGGTAGAAGCCCATCGGCTGCGCGTTCAGCAACGAGCACAGGAACTCGGCCGGGTAGTAGTGGCGCAACCACGCGGACTGGTACGCGAGCAGGCCGAACGCCGCGGCGTGCGACTTCGGGAAGCCGAAGCCGGAGAAGCCGACCAGCTTGTCGTACACGAGGTTCGCGGTTTCCTCATCGACGCCCTTGCCCAGCGCGCCCTCGACGAAGCGGGCGCGATACGCCTCCAGCGCGTCGTGGCTCCGCTTCCTGCTCATCGCGCGGCGCAACCCTTCCGCCTCCCCCACGCTGAAGCCCGCGAGCGCGATCGCGACCTCGAGCACCTGGTCCTGGAAGACGACGACGCCGAGCGTCGAGCGCAAACAGTCCGCGAGCGACGGATGGTCGACGGGCGGGACGAAGCCGGGATCTTCGCGCAGCTTGTGCCGGTGCTCGATGTACGGATGCACCGCCTTGCCCTGGATCGGGCCCGGGCGGACGAGCGCCACTTGCACCGTCAGGTCGTCGAGGTTCTCCGGTCGCGTCCTGAGCAGCGACTGCATCTGCGCGCGGCTCTCGATCTGAAAGTCGCCGATTGTGTCCGCGCGCTGGATGTCGTCGTACACGGCCTGGTCGTCGAGTGGGATGCGCGAGAGGTCGATGGGCTCCCCGTGGAGCCGTGCGATCTGCTCGACGCAGTCCTCGACCGCGGACAGCATCCCGAGCCCGAGCAGATCGATCTTGAGGAACCCTGCGTCGGCGCACGAGTCCTTGTCCCACTGGCACATCTGCCGCCCCGCCATCGCTGCGGGTTGCACCGGGACGAGCTCCACGAGCGGCCGCGACGAGATCACCATCCCGCCCGGATGCTGCGAGATGTGGCGTGGAAGACCGGCGATCTCGTGACACAGCTCGGCGAACGCACGCCAGCGCGGCGAGAGCAGCTTGCGGTCGGCGTCGGGAAGCAGCAGCAGCTCCTCGCCGATGCGCTTCGCGTTCCAGCCCTCGGACACCTTCGCCAGCCGCTCGAGCTCCGCGTACGGCAGGCCGAGCGCCTTGCCGACGTCGCGGATCGCGCCGCGTGAGCGGTACGTCGCGAACGACGCGACGAGCGCTGCGTGCTCTCGGCCGTAGCGCTCGGTGACGGCGACGATCAGCTTCTCCCGGATGTCACGCGGGAAGTCGAGATCGATGTCGGGGACGGCATCGAGCTCGCGGTTCAGGAAGCGGCCGAGCGAGAGCTCCGCGCCGACGGGGTCGACGTGCGACAGACCGGTCAGGTAGCAGACGAGCGAGCCCACCGACGAGCCGCGCCCGCGCCCCGGCGGCAGCACGTGCCTTGGCGAGCCCGGGCCCCGCACCTCGAGTGCGCACTCGCGCGCGAGCTCGAGCACGTCCCAGTGGAGGAGGAAGAAGCCGGCCAGCCCGAGCTCGTCGATCAGCTTCAGCTCGTCGTCGAGGCGCACGCGGGCCTCGCGCCGGAGCTTGTGGCCGCGCGGATAGCGGTCTACGAACGCGCGGTCGCACACGTTCGCGAGCTGCACGATCGCCGGCTCGGGGCTGTCCGAGAAGTCCGGAAAGCGATAGCCGAGCTCCTCCGTCAGGTCGAACGTCAGGCGCTCCGCGAGCTCGGCAGTCCGTGCGACGGCGTCCGGGTCCTCGGGGAAGCGCTCCAGGGCTTCCGCCGGCGAGAGCAGGACGCTCTCGTGGTTGCCGCGCCGCTCCGCCTCGCACCCGTCGAGCGACGTGCGGTGGCGGACGGCGACGAGGACGTCCTGCAGCGGTGCACGGCGCGGATGGTGCGCATGCGCGTCGCCCGTTGCGACCGTCTGCACGCCGAGGCTCTCGGCAAGCTCGCGCAGCAGCGTGTGCCGCCGCCGGTCGCCGCGCTCGTAGGGACGCTGGAGCTCGACGCAGAACCGGTCGCGGCCGAACGCGCGGACAAGGCGCGTCGCCGCGTTTGGATTGCGGATCCTCGCGGCCGAGCGGCCGAGTATGGGCGTGCGCGGCCGTGATCAGCCGGCAGAGGTTCGCGTACCCCGTCGGCGTCTCGACGAGCAGCGTCACGTGCGAGCGGTCGGCGAGCGTCAGCTCCGCGCCGGTGATCGGACGCACGCCGAAGTGCTTCGCCGCGTACGCGAACTCCAACGAGCCGTAGAGCCCGTCATGGTCGGTGAGCGCGAGCGCGTCGTAGCCCAGCTCGGCAGCGCGCACGGCTAGCTCCTCGGGCAGCGACGCGCCGTCGAGGAACGAGTACGACGAGTGCGCGTGCAACTCGACGTACGACGCTCTCTTCCGCGCTGGGGGAACCTCCCGGTTCCCCCAGACCCCTTCCACTGGTCCGCTTCCGCGGACAGGCTGCTGCGCGGCCTCCTTGCGGCGCGTCCGATGAGGGAACTCCGGCTGAAGCTCGATCGTCATACTCGGCGGCGATGGACGGGGTCATGCTCGGACCGGGCGAGGGCGAAGCGTTGTTCGGCGGTCGCATCGTGCTCAAGGCCGACTTCGAACAGCTCTGCATCACCGAGTCGTTCTTTCCGGACGCACGGCCCGGAGCCGACCCGCACTTCCATCGGCGGCACGCGGATTCGTTCTACGTGCTCGAGGGCGAGCTCGCCGTTCTCGTCCGCGACGAGGAGAAGCTGCTTGCGCCGAGGGCGTGTGTCTGCGCGCCGCCGGAAGTCGTCCATGGGTTCCGCAGCACGGCACCAGCGCGGTTCCTCAACTTCCACACGCCGGACGGGGGTTTCGCGGACAACCTGCGCGAACGGGACCGCGGCGAGGAGGGCGGCTTCGACAGCTTCGACGCCGCTACCGGCACCGGGCCGCCCGCAACGGGCGCGGTCTTCCTCGGCCCCAGCGACGGTGAGCGTCTCGAGGCGAGCACGCGCGTCGCGACGATCAAAATCGCGCGGGACGAGCTCACGCTCGTGGAGTTCGAGCTCGAGGCGGGCTTCGAGGGGCCCGAGCCGCACGCCCACGACGATCACATCGACTCGTTCTACGTCCTGGAGGGCGCGCCGCAGTTCTTGCTGGGAGACGAGACCGTTCGCCTCGGCCCGGGCTCGTTCGTCGCCGCGCCGATCGGCTTCGCACATACCTTCGCGAACCCCGGACCCGATCGGGCACGATTGCTGAACATGCACGCGCCGAGTCGCGGCTTTCACGACTTCCTGCGGAGGGTGAGCTGATGGACGCTGAAGCCCGCTACAACGACATCGCGGACGATCTCGCCGCGCGGAACGACGACGTGCAGCTCGGCCAGATGATGGGCATGCCCGCGATCAAGCGAGGCGGGAAGATGGTCGGCGGCTTCTCCCGCGGTGAGAGCGCAATGGTCTTCAAGCTGACGCACGCGAAGCAGCGCGAATCGGCGCTCGCACTGAAGGGCGCGCATCTCTTCGACCCGTCCGGTGGACGGCGAAAGCCGATGCAGGAATGGGTCGTCGTGCCGCTCGCGCATGCGCAGCAATGGGCGAAGCTCGCGAAGCAAGCGCTCGGCTAGCAGGCAACCAGGGGTCAGACCCTTCAGGTCTGACCCGCTTTCAGGCGCCCCGCTGCGTGAACCAGCAGCCTCGTTCCTCGTCGCGAAAGACAACGGCGTTCTCCCCTGACTGCAGCACGACGTCGAAATAGCGCCGCGATACCGGCTCCTCCGTCCACCAGCGGTCGACCACGCGCCACTCTTCGCGGACGAGCGCGACCGGCTGACGGTTCACCTGCCACGGCGTTCCGTCGAAGTTCACGTCGACGACGGCGGGTCGCGGCTGGTACAGCGTTCGTGCTCGAGTCGGATTGCGTCGACCGGTCAGTTCAGACGGATGCGCGGGCAGAGCCCGCCGATCCTGAGGCGGCACCGCAAGCGGTGACGTCAGTCGTCCCGCGGTACGAACAGCGCTCGCGCTTCTGGAATCCTCGACCACGGCGCGACTTCGACCACCTGGTTGACCGAGCCCGTGCCGGTGCTCGCGCGCACCTGACGCAGGCCTTCCCTGAGACGGACGTCGAGCTCCGCCCCCGCGGCGGGTAGAAGCTCCAGCTGCTGTCCGTCGTGTTCCGTCAGCTCGATCAGCTCGAGCCGGAGCTCGACCACCGGCCCCGGCAGCTCGGCGAGCTTCGGCGCGAGCGCCGCCTTCAGCCGGGCGGGCTGCGCCGTCGGATCGCGTAGCGTCGCCGTCCGCCGCCACGAGCCGCCGCCGACCAGCCGGGCGGACAGCGCGAGCTTGCGCGCGAAGCGCCCTGCCCGCTCCGGCCGAGCCAGCAGCGTCTCGAGCAGCGCGCCGAACGCACGCCGCAAAGTGAGCTCGTTCCCGATCGCCTCGGGGAACTCCAACACCTCGACGATCTCTGCAGGCGGGCGGCGCCCGCGCACGCGCGCTGCCTTCCCGCCTCTCGCCAGGCCCCAGGCGCGCCGGCCGTCCGGCCCCAAACGTTCGGCCACGGCGCCACCTGGCAGCCCGGCAAGCTGTCCGATCTTTTTCACCCCGAGCTCGCGCAACTCGGCGCGGCGGCGCGGATCCATCGGCACGACCTCCAGCGGCAGCGGCGCAAGGAATTCCGGGACGCGATCGTCGGAGACGATCAACGCCTGACCCGCGCGTGCGACCGTCGCCGCTGCAAGTGCAGCGAACTTCCGCTCTGCTGCTCCCACGCGCGCGTCCCACGCCGACCCCACCGCCGCCAGCGCCCGCTTCAACGCCTGCTCGAGCCCGCCGTACAGCCGCTCGACGCCGCGCGTCTCGAAGTAGACGCATCCCGGCTCGGCCGGATCGACGGCGAAGCCGGAGTCCTCGAGCGCGCGGAGGATCTCCTCCCACGCCTGCTCGGCGGCCGCAGGGTCCTGCTCAACGAGCACGAGCCCCGGACAGGTCGCGAGCGCCTCCCCCAGCCGCATCCCAGGCCTCACCCCCCGGCGCTCGGCCGCCGCCGTAACGGGGCCCAGAAGCGGCTCAGTGCCCGGGAGAGGCGCGAGCGCCGCCGGCCGCAGCGCCAGACCAGGCTGCTTCCGGAGCGCCGCTCGCAACTCGAACCCGGGGATCAGGAGGGACGCGATCATGGAGGGAACGTATGTTCTACACGAACACCTGTTCGGTGTCAAGGATTCCGAAACCGCCTGCAGAAAGCGGTCAATCCCACCCACTGGAGATGGAGAAGGAAGCGTTGCCCCAACAGGCGCGCGAGACGCTGCGCGATCGCCGCCGATGCCGGCTTTGCCGGCGTCGGCCGCTGCGGCCTGCCCAAGGAAGCCGACAGAAGTCGTCATGTTCCGCGATGCGGAGCGGACTTCTGTTGGTTGTCGTCGCGCTCTTCCTCCCCGCTTCGGCGAGCGGCCTGAGCAGCGCCGGTGTTGCAGCGCTCCAGGTCGGCCTGCGCGCGCACGGTCTGTACAAGGGTGCCATCGACGGGATCCGCGGTCCCTTGACGACGACAGCAGTCAAGACGCTGCAGCGCAGGGCGCAGATCGCGGTCGACGGCCTCCCCGGCCCGGAGACGCGGCATGCGCTCGGCCGTTTCGGACGGCACCCCTTTGGCTCGCGGCCGCTCCGCCGCGGGACTCAAGGCTGGGACGTCGCTGCTTTGCAGTTCAAGCTTGCGTGGCACGGGTTCCCGTCCGGCGTCTTCGACGGCGACTTCGGGCCGCGCACGAAACGCGCGCTGCGCCGCTTCCAGGTCTGGGCCGGCCTGCACGCGGATGGAATCGCCGGGCCCGCCACGCTCGACGCGCTCGCCGCACAGCCGGCCGCTCCGACGCTCCCGCTTTCGTGGCCCGTGCAGATCCCGACGCTCGGCAACCGCTTTGGCCCGCGCGGGGACAAGTTCCACTCCGGCGTCGACTTCATCGCCCCGTCCGCGACGCCCGTGTACGCGGCGCGTGCCGGCAAAGTCGTCTTTGCGGGCTGGGCGGACGGGGGCTACGGATTCCTCGTCGTCGTCTCACACGGCAGAGGCGAGCGCACGTGGTACGCGCACCTCTCGCGGATCGACGTCCGCCGCGGCGTGCTGGTCGACAAGGGAGTCCGCATCGGCCTCGTCGGCGCCACCGGCGACGCGACGGGGCCGCACCTCCATTTCGAGGTGCGAATCAGAGGCGCTGTGATCGATCCGTTGCGCGCTCTCCCCGCCGTCGGCGCCTAGCGGCGAATCTCAGCGGCCGCTCCCACCATCCCGGCGAGACGGGGAACGACGTCGAGGATGTCTTCGCGCGCGCAGAACGCGATGTCCTCCTCGAGGCCGGGCGGGCCGTACGTGCGCGCGCTCAACCCCGCAGCGGCGTCGGGGAATGCGTCCGCAACGAGCTCGGCTGCGATCGCGGCGTCGCCCCGGCTCGCGTCGAGCAGCTGCACGATCCGCCCGGCGCAGTACGCGTCGTCGAGCGCGAACGAACCTTTGAACCCGGCGCAGATGATTGCAACGTCCTCCCCACGCTCGCGGGCGGCCCCGGCAACCGCGCCCAGGTTGAGCAGGCTCCCGAGCAACACCTCCTCGCATCGCGACGAGGCCGCGAGGATCGCGCGCGTCCCGTTCGTCGTTGACAGGATCAGCGTCGTCGCACGCGACTCGAGGACCTCGCGGGGCGACGCGCCGACGTCGAACCCTTCGATTCGCACGGCGTCGCGCTCGCCGCCGACAAGGGAATCCGGAATCTCCCGTCGCAGCGCCCGCGCCTGCTCGATCTCCGCGCAGCACAGGATCCGCTCGTAGCCGGACGCGAGCGCCTGGGCGATCGTCGACGTGGCGCGCAGGACATCGACGACGATCGCGACCGGCGCGGAGGCCGATTCGTCGGGTGTGAAGGCCACGTCGACACGCACCGTGAGTACGCTACTTGGGCCGATGGCCGAGTTCGCCGAGAAGACCTGCTACCGCCACCCGGACCGCGTCACCGGGCTCTCCTGCTCGGAGTGCGGCCGTCCGATCTGCACGGAATGCATGACGATGGCTCCGGTCGGGATCCGCTGCCCGGAGCACTCGGGCCGCGCGCAGGGCGTCCAGCGCGTGACCCGCGGTGTACAGCGCGCCGCTTTCGAGGGCGTCGGCGCCAAGGTGACGCGGGCCCTGATCGCCCTGAACGTCGCGGTCTACGTCGCCGAGCTCGCAACGGGCGGGGGCGTCAACGGGGTTCACAGCACGATCTACGAGAAGGGCGTGCTCATCGCAGGTCACACCGTTGACACCCACGGTCATCTGATCGGTGTCGCGCAAGGCGACTACTGGCGGCTGATCACAGCCGCTTTCCTGCACTACGGGCCGTTCCACCTGCTGCTGAACATGGTCGCGCTCTACTGGTTCGGCTCCCTGCTCGAGGAGCGCATCGGCTCGGGAAAGTTCCTGCTGCTCTATCTGGTCTCCGGGCTTGCAGGCTCGGCCGGCGCTCTGTTGCTCGATCCACTCAAGCCGACCGTGGGCGCCTCGGGTGCGATCTTCGGGATTCTCGGAGCGGGCTTCGTCCTCGAGCGGCAGCGCGACTACGTGTTCGGTGGCAGCGCGCTCGGGGTGATCGTCCTCAACCTCGTATTCACGTTCTCGATCTCGAGCATCTCCATTGGCGGCCACATCGGGGGACTGATCGGCGGGGCGCTCTGTGCCCTGGGGCTGACGCGTCTCGGCCGCGTCGGCGCCGCGTACGGCAGGCCTGGCTTCGCCGGGATTGCGAGCATGGTCCTGGTCGGCGTGGCCAGCATCCTGATCGCCTACTGGAAGGCGAAGGGCTACGAGATTCACGCCTGAGCGTTCCAATTTTCCGGCTACTTGCCGATAGAGGGGTCGTGAAGCAGGCTCTCGTCGCATCGATCGTGGCGCTCGCGTTGGCGCCAAGTGCCTCGGCACGCCCGCTGCTGGGCGTGGCAGGCGACGGCGCCCGGTTCGCCTCCCTGACCGGCCAGCGCAGCTCGAGCTCGCACATGTACCTCGGCTGGGGCCAGGGTCAGACCTGGGGCTCGTCGTTCGACCGGATCTTCCCGAAGCTCGGCACTGCGCCGCTCGTCACGATCACGACGTTCCGCTGGCCCTCGAAGACGAGCGTGCTGACGCCGTTGCAGATCGCGCGTGGCGCCGGTGACGCGTACCTGATCGCGTTCAACGCGGCGATCGCCCGCGCGGGACGCCAGGTCTTCTACGTTCGGCCGCTCGGGGAGATGACCGGCTGGTGGAATCCGTGGTGCGCATACACGCGCGACGGGCGGTCGAAGGGCCCTTCCTACTCGACTGCGGCCTTCCGCAAAGCGTTCGCGCGGATGTACCTGCTGCTCCACGGGGGCACTGCCGCGGAGTTGAACGTGCGGTTGAGCCGGCTCGGCCTGCCCGGCGTCCGTTCCGACCTCGCGGTCAATCCGTTCCCGCAGCTGCGCGTCGTCTGGGGCGCGCAGGCGCACGGCGATCCGCAAGTGCCCGGGAACCAACCGGCGAGGTACTACCCCGGCGACGCGTTCGTCGACGTCGTCGGCGACGACCCGTATGACCTCGGCTCCGTCGACTGGGCTGCGATCGAACGCTTCTACCGGGCCCACCCCCGCAAGGGATTCGCCTTCCCCGAGTGGGGCATGCGCGGCATCGACGATCCGGGATTCGTGTCGCGGATGGCGTCGTTCGTTCGCACGCACCGCCGCGTCGAGATGCTCTCGTTCTACAACGGCAAGGCCGGCAGCCTGTTCGACCTCGCCTCGAAGCCGCGCGCCCGCGCCGCCTATCGCCGCCTGATCGTTCCGCTCGGCGGCTAGCGGCGCCGGTGACGCTCCACCGCGTGGCCACCGTCCTCGTCGATGCGGAGAACGTCCGCCGTTCGGTGTGGCCGAACATCCCGAAGGACGAGCTCGAAGAGCTCGCGCGCGCATGGGGCGACGCGCACGGTCACGAGGTCGTCGTCGTCTGGGAAGGAAGGGAGTCCGCCGACGACCGCATCGCACGCGAGGTTGCGGAGCTCGAGCCGCCGCTTTGGGTCGTCACCTCCGACCGGGAACTGCGGGAGCGTGTGCGCGACGACGCTGAGCGGATCATCGGCGGCGGATCTTTCGCGCGCGAGCTGCGGGCTCAGCGCGAGTAGACGCCGACCAGCGTCGCGCTCGCCCGGACGTGACCGCCGATGAGTACCGCGATCACGCGCGACGGGGACGCGCCACGCGGAAGCGCGAGCATGCGGTCGACCGCGTACAGCGTGAACACGTAGCGGTGCCTCGATCCCGGCGGTGGACACGGGCCCGTATACCCGATCGAGCCCCCGTCGTTGCGGCCCTGCCACTTCCACCTGAAGCCGGCGGGAAGCGAGCGCCTCGTGGCAGGCAGGTTCCACAGCGTCCAGTGCGTGAACGTGCGCCCAGGCGCGTCGGGATCGTCCACGAGCAATGCAAAAGAGCGAGTCCCGCGCGGAGGCGCCGTCCATCGGAGCGGCGGGGACAGGCTCGCGCCGGTACACGTGTAGCGAACCGGGATGCGCGCGCCCGCGTGGAATGCCGGGCTCACGAGCGCCAGGAGTGCCGCGAGAACGTGCACGGCCGGAATCTAGCCGCGGACGGCGAATCCGACTGTGTGACCCACGACCTCATTCATCTCGGCCTGCCCTGGTGGGACAAGGCGATCCGGACGCTGGTCGTCTACCTCGGCCTCCTGGTGCTGCTGCGCCTCGCCGGCAAACGCCAGCTCGCGCAGCTCAACACGCTCGACCTCGTCGTCCTGCTCCTGCTCTCGAATGTCGTGCAGAACGCGATCATCGGCAACGAGACGTCCCTCCCGGGCGGACTGCTCGGCGCGGCGATCCTGATCTCGGGGAACTATCTGCTTCTGCGCCTCGCGTATCGCAGACGCTGGCTCGCCTGGCTCCTCCAGGGCACCGGGACCGTTCTGTATGAGAATGGTCAGGTCAACGAGCGGAACCTCGAGCACGAACTGATGACACGACAGGAGCTCGTGTCCGGCCTCCGCCGCGAGGGGATGGAGCTCGACGACGTCGAACGCGTCGACCTCGAGCCGGAGGGCGCCTTCAACGCGCAACCGAAGCCGAAGCCCGACATCGAGGACGTGATGGCCGCGCTCCAACGCATCGAGCAGCGACTCGGCTAGTCCTGCCGTCACTCCTTCGAGGGAAAGCCTGAGCCGGCCGCGCTGCCGATCCGTGCTCTGTGGGTCGGCGGTCGCTCACTCTCTCAACGCTCGTCCTCGCCTTCATCGGCGCGTGCGCGCTTCCGGCTTCGACCGCGTTCGGCCGCATTGCCATGAACGGGGGCGGAACGAACGACTGGATGCGGGTCGACACGCCGCCGCCCGCCAATCTGATTGCGAGCGTGCGGCCGGGCTCGGTCGTCGAGCTTCGCGGCAGGCCGTTCGGACGCGTCCTCGAGCGCCTCGGTTCGACGACGCCGTTCGGCTCCCCGCGCGCGCTCGGCATCGTCACCACGCGCCGCGGCCGGTGGCTCGCGGTGACGGACCCCACCCTCGGCAACGGCCGCCTCGGCTGGATCGACGCGCGCGCCGGCGGCGTCCACTACTCGCGCACGCGGCTCGAGCTCGAGGTGGATCTCTCCAGTCGCACGCTCGTCGTTCGTCGTGACGGCACGACGGTGCGCCGGTTCTCGGTCGGCGTCGGTCGCCCCGGCTCGCCGACTCCGACGGGGCGCTTCGCCGTCACCGACAAGCTCGACGGCCCCGCGTACAGCGCCTACTACGGCTGCTGCATCCTCGCACTGTCGGCGACGCAGCCGAACCTGCCGGCCGGCTGGACGGGCGGCAATCGGATTGCGATCCACGGAACGCTGTCGCCGGGCGACTTCGGCCGAGCGGTTTCGGCCGGGTGTGTGCACGCGCCGGACGCTGAGCTCCGCTACCTGATGCGCACCGTCCCGCTCGGGACGCCTGTGGTGATTCGCGCCTAGCCGGCGCCGCCTAGAAGAACCGCTCGCGTGGAACGAGCGAGCCGCCCGCGAAGCGCAGGTGGACGATCTGGACGTGGGTTGCTTCCGGATCGTCTTCCTGGTGTTCTTCCCGATAGTTCGCGAGCCAGGTGCGCACCTCGTCGTCGGACTTCACACGCACCATGCGCTCGCCGTCGACCATGACGTCGTACTTCGGCACCGGACTATCCGCCCGTCGCTGCATATTCGGCCGTGTCGGCTCCAGCGAGCGCGGCCTGCGCGGCCGCGAGTCGCGCGAGTGGGACGCGGTACGGCGAGCACGACACGTAGTCCAGGCCGAGCTCGTGGCAGAACGCGACGCTCTTCGGCTCGCCTCCGTGCTCGCCGCAGATGCCGAGCTTGAGCTCGGGCTTCGTTCTGCGGCCGCGCTCGACCGCGATCCGCATCAGGTCGCCGACGCCGCCGACGTCGAGCGTCTCGAACGGGTTCTGCTCGAGCACGCCGTCCTCGAGATACGCCGTGAGGAACTTCCCCTCGGCGTCGTCACGTGAGAAGCCGAGCGCCGTCTGCGTGAGATCGTTCGTCCCGAAGGAGAAGAAATCGGCCTGCTCGGCGATCTCGTCCGCACGGACGCATGCGCGCGGGAGCTCGATCATCGTCCCGCACAGGTAGTCGACGTCCGGCGCCTCCTCGTCCGCGACGCGAACGGTGAGCTCGCGCAGCCGCCGTAGCTCCTCCTCGAACCCGACGAGCGGATGCATGATCTCGACGAGCGGCGCCTCGCCCGTCCGCTCGTCGACCGCACGCGCCGCGCGGACGATCGCGCGCACCTGCCGTCCTTCGCGTGCTCCTCGTCCGGCAGGAACTCGTGCAGCGGCGGGTCGAGGAGTCGGATCGTCACGGGCAGTCCGGCCATCGCCTCGAAGATCCCTTCGAAGTCGCTCTGCTGCATCGGCAGCAGCTGCTCGAGCGCCGCGCGCCGGCCCTTTTCGTCCTCGGCCATGATCATGTCCTGGACGACGGGCAGCCGGTCCTGCGCCATGAACATGTGTTCGGTGCGGCAGAGACCGATTCCCTGCGCGCCGAACTCGCGAGCCTTGGCCGCGTCTTCCGGTGTGTCCGCGTTCGCGCGAACCTTCAGGCGGCGGTGTTCGTCGCCCCACTCGAGGATCGTCTCGAGATCATCGTTCACCCGCGGTGGCACGAGCGGGACCTCGCCGACGATGACGGAGCCCGTCCCGCCGTCGATCGTCAGGATGTCACCCTCGCTCAGCTCTCGACCGGCGAGCGTGATCGTCCGCGTGTTCATGTCGATCGTGAGCGCATCGCACCCGGCCACGCACGGCTTGCCCATGCCGCGGGCGACCACGGCCGCGTGCGACGTCATGCCGCCGTGCGCCGTTAGGACGCCCGCTGCCTGGATCAACCCGTGGATGTCGTCGGGCGTCGTCTCCCAGCGGACGAGGATGACGCTCTCGCCGCCTTTGCCGCGCTGCTCGGCCGTGTCCGCGTCGAGCACGATCCGTCCGGACGCGGCACCCGGAGACGCGTTCAGTCCCCTCGCGGCCACCTCCCACGTCGCCGTCGGGTCGAGCATCGGGTGCAGCAGCTGGTCGAGCTGCACCGGATCGATGCGCGCGATCGCCTCCTCGGGCGAGATCAGGCCCTCCTCGACCATGTCCACCGCTGCCTTCACGGACGCTGCCGCGGTCCGCTTCGCGGAGCGCGTCTGCAGCAGGTACAGATCGTTGTCCTCGACCGTGAACTCGATGTCCTGCATGTCGCGATAGTGCTGCTCGAGCCGGCGCATCGTCTCGAGCAGCTGCTCGTACGCTTGCGGGAGGACCTGCTCCATGCGCGCGAGCGGCTCCGGCGTACGGATCCCGGCGACGACGTCCTCGCCCTGCGCGTTCGGGAGGAACTCGCCGTAGAGACCGTGTTCTCCGGTGGAGGGATCGCGTGTGAAAGCGACGCCGGTTCCGGACTCGTCTCCTTTGTTCCCGAACACCATCTGCACGACGTTGACGGCCGTGCCCAGATCGTCGGGGATCCCGTAGGTGCGCCGATACACCTGCGCGCGCGGTGAGTCCCACGAGTCGAAAACGGCCTTGATCGCGCGGGTCAGCTGCTCGCGCGCATCCGCCGGAAACTCGTGTCCGACCTCCTGTACAAACATCGACTTGTACAGACCGATCAGACCGGTCAGGTCAGACTGGTCGAGCTCGGTGTCGTGCTGGGCTCCACGCTCGAGCTTGGCGTTCGTCAAGGTTTCCTCGAACTTGTGTGCCGGAATGCCCTCAACGACTTCCCCGTACATCTGGATCAGTCGCCGGTAGGAGTCGCTGGCGAAGCGCGGGTTGCCGGTGCGGCGCGCGAGCCCGTCGGTCGCGTCGTCGTTGAGGCCGAGGTTGAGGATCGTGTCCATCATCCCGGGCATCGAGACGGCGGCTCCGGAGCGGACGGAGACGAGGAGCGGGTCGCTCGTGTCCCCGAATCGCTTGCCGGTCTTCTCCTCGAGGGAGCGAACGTGCGCGTCGATCTCCTCTTCGAGGCCGTCCGGGAGCATTTTCCCGTTTGCTATGTACGTGCGACACGCGTCCGTCGTGATCGTGAACCCCGGAAGTCGTACACGTATCGGTGACCTGCCACTCGACGCGGCATCCTCTCACAAACTCCCTGCATACTCGGGTTTATGCAGATCCTCGCGATGAGCGGCCTCCCCGACGACACGCTCCTCGACTACGCGCTCGGGCTCGCTTCGGGTCGGCGGGTTCTGTACGTGCCGACCCCGGGCATGGAGGACCCCGCCTCCACGGTCTCGTGGTACGAGCGCCTGCACGGGCGTGCCGAGATGACGCACCTGCACTTCTTTCCCTATCCGCCCGAGGACCTGCGGCGACTGGCGCTGAGCCACGACGTCATCTTCGTGACCGGCGGGAACACGGCGAACGCGCTTGCGATCTGGCGCACGCACGGCTTCGACGAGGTGTTGCGTGAGGCGTGGGAGAACGGCGTCCTCCTCACGGGCTGGAGCGCCGGCGCGATCTGCTGGTTCGAGGCTGCTGTGACCGATTCGTTCGGTCCGCAGCTCGAGGGGATGCGGGACGGCCTCGGGTTTCTGCCGGGCAGTGCGTGTCCGCACTACGACGGCGAAGAGCTGCGCCGGCCGCGCTACGCGGGGCTCGTGCGCGACGGCTTTCCGCCCGGAATCGCGATCGACGACGACGTCGCAATCCGTTTCGAGGGGACGGAGCTCGCCGAGGTCGTGACGTCGCGTGATGGAGCAGGTGCATATCGAGTAGAGGCCGACGGCGAGGTCCCGCTCGACGTGCGCAGGCTCTACTAGCCGTCGCTCGGCCCGGGTTGCCAGCCGCTCGCGGCCGCCCACTCCTCCGCCGCGAGCGCGATCAGGTCGACTGCCGGGTCCTTCACCTCGGCGTAGGTTGCCGTGTCGGGCATGTGCGCGGCGAGGCGCATCTTGAGCTCCCCGTACGCCTCGGCCGTCGCCGGATGCGCACGGAGATAGTCGCGAAACAGCAGTGCGTACCGTTGATTCGCGCTGCCGTCGACGCGGACGTGGACGTTCGCTCTCCGCTCGTCGACGGGCTCGGAGAAGAACCGCTTGGCCCACTGCGCGTCGGGACTCCGGTCTCCCGGCGGGCGGTGGTCGCCGCGGATGTCACCGAACGGACGGAAACCCGCTGCGGCCAGCGCGTCGGCCGCACCGAGATCGCCGACGGAAACCTGGATGTCGATCACGTTCTTGGCCGGGAGCCGCGGCACGGCGGTCGAGCCGATGTGGTCGATCCGCAGCGCAGCCGGCCCGAGCGCGTCGCGAATTCGCCTCGCCACGGCGCTGAACGCGGCCGGCCAATGCTGCGAGTACGGGACGATCTCCGGACGGCTCATCCGGCCGTAGGGTAGAGAGCGGCCCGTTGCCGGGACCGCTCTCAGTCTCTCTCTACAGCGAGGCGATCTGGATGAGGCCGCGCTCGCCCGCGGGCGAATGCGCGAGAATCCAGTCGAGGACCGGCTGCTGGTCGACGCGGTACATGAAGTCGTTGCCGCGGCAGTTCGCGTTCAGCCCAAACGAGTTGACGGCGACGATCGTGTTCGTCGAGCTGTACAGGAGCGGACCGCCCGAGTCGCCGCTGCATGTCCCGCCGCGATCGTTTCCCGGGCTGGCGGACGTCTGGATGTTGTAGCCGCCCGTGAGATGGTTTCCGAGATTGTTCAGCTTCTCGGTGGCGGTCAGCCGCTCTCGGAACGAGACGAGCTTGACCGGATTCACCAGCGAGAGCCCGTAGCCGCTGATGGTGAACGTGACGTCCTGCTGCCCGCGTTGCGTTGCGAGACCGTCGAGTGAGCCGGCTGCGGCAAGCGCGGGGAACGAGGTGAACTGCGACGCGTACTTCGACTGCGAGATCGGGGAGTCGAGGATCACCAGCCCGACGTCGTGGGTGTTCGGGAAACCGGCGAAGTTCGCGAAACCGTAGTTGTACAGCGTGTGCGACGTGACGCCGCCGGAGACGGGATAGCCGCTCGGCGCCGGCGTTCCGGTGGCCGGGTCGAATCCGACGCCGGCGTCCTGCTCGAACCAGATCCGCGCTTGCGTCGCCCCCGTCGTGGCGTCGGTGCAGTGTCCGGCCGTCAGGAAGACGCTCGGCGCGATCAGCGAGCCCGAGCAGCGGTGCGTGAACTTTCCGGCCGAGTCGTAGAAGGCGATCAGGCCGACGTACGAATGGACGAAGTCCTGCTGATAGTTCCCGGTGATCGCACCGGCCGGCGACGCCCCCAGCGTCAGGAGCCCGGCCGCGAGCGCAACCAGCGCAAGCGTTCTACGCAAGCGAATCCCCTTTCATGTCCGCACTGTCCTCGGAACCGCGTACTCACTATAGGCACGAGGCAACGCGCGTTCTAGAGAACGCGTCATCAGAAAGAGTGATGAGGCGATCATGTTTCACGCGCACCGTCACCCCAAAGGGGGAGGCCGTCGACGTCGTGCTCGGAACTCGGCGATCCAGGCCGCCCACCTGAGGCCCACCCAGATCGGGGTCAGCAGTACGTAGAAGATGATCAGGCCGAGGCCGAGAGCGGCCCACCAGAGGAGCCAGCGCCACAACGGGACCGGAGGCTTCGGCTTCACGCGCGGGCGTGGGCGGCGGCCGCCTCCGCCTTCCGCGACTCGACCGTCCGCAGAATCCGCTGCGCGGTCTCCTCGATCGACAGCTCCGAGATGTCGATCACGGGACACCCGAGCCGCCGGTGGATCGCGGACGCCTGCTCGAGCTCCTCGTAGATCTCCAGCAGCTCGGCGTACTGACGGTTGCGGGCGCCCAGGTTGCGCAGCCGGCCGCGACGGATCTCCACAAGCCGCTCCGCGTCGATCGTCAGGCCGACGACCTTCGCTGGATTGATCTCCCACAGATCCTTCGGCGGATCGATTCCCTTGACGACCGGCACGTTCGCCACCTTGTGGCCGAGGTAGCCGAGGTAGATCGAGAGCGGCGTCTTCGACGTGCGCGAGACGCCGACGAGGACGATGTCGGCCTCGTCCAGGCCGGCGCCGACGCCGTCGTCGTACTTGACGGCGAACTCCATCGCCTCGATCCGCCGGAAGTACGCGGGATTGAGCGGCGCCGGAGACCCCGGCGTCATGCGCGCGGCCTGCCCGGAAACGCGAGCGACCGCGTCGATCGGGTGGCCGAGCAGGTCGCAGTAGTGCACGCGCGCGCGACGGCAGAGACGACGCATCGCGTCCCGCATCTCGGGATCGACGAGCGTGTAGATCACGACCGCCGGACGGCCGCGCGCGCTGAGCACCGCCACCTCTAGCTCGTCGACGGACTCGACACGCGGATGGCGTACCTCCTCGAACTCCTGGTCCGGAAACTGCGCCTCGAGCGCGTGCACGAGCCGAGCTGCAGTCTCGCCGGTCGAGTCGGAGACGATGTGGAGCTCGACTGGAGGATGCGTCGCCATCGGCGCGGAGCGTACCGACGCGCACCCTGTTGCAGCCTGGCGCGCCGAATCCACTCCGGGAGCGGACGGGCGCACGCGATGCCGCGTCGCAGCTCGCGGCGTGGTTCGGCGATGCGGATCCGCTCGAGCTCGTCGAGTCGCAGGTCGAGCCCGTCGCCGGAAAGGTCCGCCTCTCGTATCGCCTCCGCTCGTTCGAGGAGGGCGCGTGGTACCTCGTCGAGCAGTACGCGTTCTGCGAGATCAGCGGCCGGGGGATCGAACGTATGCACCTCGCCTGCTCCGCGTTCGAGCCGGTGGAGCCGTCCGCCTAGCTCGCAGGACGCTGCGCAGAAAATCCCTAGAGTCCCGGGATGGCCGAGACCGAGCCGCGCGCGGACACCGTGACGATGGACAAGATCGTCTCGCTCGCCCGCCGCCGCGGGTTCGTCTTTCCCAGTTCGGAGATCTACGGGGGCCTCGGCTCGGCGTACGACTACGGGCACTACGGCGTCCTCGCAAAGAACAACGTCAAGGCGCGCTGGCTGGAGGCGATGGTCCAGGAGCGGGACGACATCGTCGCGCTCGATTCGGCGATCATCCTCAATCCGTCCGTCTGGGAGGCCTCAGGCCACGTTGCCGGCTTCACCGACCCGCTCGTGGATTGCAGGACTTGCAAGCTCCGGTTCCGCGCCGACAAGCTCGAGGAGGAGCACTGTGGCCGCAAGCCGAGCAAGCACCCCGGTGGGACGCCCGAGTGCGATCTCACCGAGGCCCGTCAGTTCAACCTGATGCTCGAGACGCGCCTCGGCGCGGTCGAGGAGACCGGGGTGGCCGCCTACCTTCGACCCGAGACGGCGCAGGGCATCTTCGTCAATTTCAAGAACGTCCTCCAGCTCGCCCGGCGTAAACCGCCGTTCGGCATCGCGCAGATCGGCAAGTCGTTCCGCAACGAGATCACGCCCGGCAACTTCCTCTTTCGAACGCGCGAGTTCGAGCAGATGGAGATGGAGTACTTCGTGCCGCCGGATAAGGCGGACCAGTGGTACGAGTACTGGGTCAAGGAGCGGTTCGACTGGTACACCCGCTACGGCATCCGTGAGAGTCACTTGCGCATACGCCCGCACGAAGCCGACGAGCTCTCGCACTACTCGAGCGCGACCAGCGACATCGAGTACCTCCTCCCGTTCGGCTGGTCCGAGCTCGAAGGGATTGCAAACCGCGGCTCCTTCGATCTGACGCAGCACACGGAGCACTCCGGGGCGAAGCTCGAGTTCGTCGACAGCGCGACAGGCGAGCGTTACGTCCCGCACGTGATCGAGCCCGCAGGAGGAGCCGATCGCGCTTTCCTGGCGTTCCTCGTCGACGCCTACGACGAGGAGGACGTCGCCGGGCGACAACGGACGGTCCTGCGTTTCCATCCGCAGATTGCGCCGGTAAAGGCCGCAGTCCTCCCCCTGATCGCGAAGGACGAGAGGATGGTCACGAAGGCCCGGGCGCTGTACGAGGGGCTCCGCCGCCGTCACATCGTCGAGTACGACGACAACGGAGCGATCGGCCGGCGCTACCGCCGCCAGGACGAGATCGGGACGCCGTTCGCGTTCACGATCGACGAGCAGACGCTCGCGGACGACACCGTCACCGTCCGGGACCGCGACTCGCTCGCGCAGGAGCGGCTGCCGATCGACGGCGTGCGCGAGTGGCTCGACGACGCGCTCGAGCGTCCGTGGCACACGCCCAAGCCTGGATAGTCCATCCGGATCCCCCGTGCGAGGTCTCTCTTGACGCGGCCGAGCCGCCGAAAGAGGATCACCCTCCCCTCTGCGCCTTCTTTCTGTGTCACGACTCGTCCCCGCCGTTCTCGCCGTTCTCGCGCTGGCACCGGCTGCGTCGGCGTCCCCGAACCTACGCCTCGGGTTCGACGACGACACGCTCAAGTGGATGACGCGGCCGAACGGCGTTGTCGGAGTCCAGCATGACCTCGGCGTGCGGACGACGCGGATCACGATCCCCTGGCGCCGGGGCGAGCTCCGGCCGCGGCCCGTTTCCCAGATCTACCTAAGCCGCGCGGCGAAGGCAATCGTCCTCGGGCAGGAGATCGTCATCGCCGTGTACGGCCCGGCGTCGGAGGCGCCGGTCGACGCCGTGGCGCGCAGTCAGTACTGCTCGTACGTGCATCACGTGCTCGCGGTCATTCCGAAGATCGCGGGCGTCGTGATCTGGAACGAGGCAAACTCGCCGCGCTACTGGCCGAGTAGCGCGGGAGCACTCGCGTACGAGAAGCTGCTCGCCAGGTGCTGGGACATGCTCCACCGCCTCCGGCACCGAGTGAACGTGATCGACTCGACGGCCTCGCACTACGACCCGGCCGGCTTCATCCTTTCGCTCGGCGAGGCGTACCGCGACTCGGGTCGCGTGCGCCCGATCGTCGACACGTTCGGGCACAACCCGTACCCCGAGACGGCGTCCGAGTTCCCGTGGGTCCCCCATCCGTCGACCGGCACGATCGGCGAGGGCGACTACGCGACGCTCGTGGATGCGCTCACGCAGGCGTTCCAGTTCACCGGACAGCCTCTGCCGAGCGCCGAGTGGCCGACGCTCTGGTACCTCGAGGACGGGTTTCAGACCGCGGTTCCGCCGCTGCTTCGCTATCTCTACACCGGCCGCGAGAACGATCCGTTCGTCATCCCGCCGATCGGCGACGGCACATCGCAGGCCGCCCAATTGCGCGACGCCGTCTACCTCGCGTACTGCCAGCCGGCCGTCGGCGCGTTCTTCAACTTCGAGCTGATCGACGAGCACCGGCTCGTCGGCTGGCAGTCGGGCGTGCTCTACACGAACGGGACGCGCAAGCCGTCCTTTCTCGCGTTCCGGGACGTCGTCTCGACGATCGCGCGGAAGAAGGTGGATTGCTCGAAGGTCGCCGGCGCGCCGCCGCCTAGCCCGGGCCCGGCCCCGCGCAGCCCGTAAAGGCGAGCCGCCGCTGGAGCGTGTCAAGGCGGAGGCGCGAACGATGGAGATCCGCTTGGCCCCTCACGTATGCCTGTAGCTGCTTCGCCGCCGCTGCCGCGCGCAGCATCCGCAGGATGTCAGCGTTCCGATCGAGCTCGCGGAGGAACGCCCGGTACGCGGCGGCCTCGTCCTGCGGCGGCTTGAGCTTGTGGAACTCCTTGACGCCTTCCTCGAACACAGAGAGCACTGCGCCCAAATAGCCCGCCGCATTGACCGGATTGGAAGGACCACGCGGGATCTGCGCGATCGTCTTGGCCTGATCGATGCAGATCTTCGACGCACGGGACGCGAGCTCGTGCCTGGAGAGCCGTCCGGATCCGCCGCCGCAGCCGGCCACGACGAGCGCGCCGAGCACGAGAGCCGCGGCCTTCACACCGGCGTCCGTTCCAGCACACGCTCGGAAGGTTCGGCGAAGCCGAAACGCCGGTAGAGGCCATGCGCGTCCTTCGTGTGCAGGCTCCAGCGGAGGTTGGCGTACGGCCCGTTCTCGAAACCCGATCTGCCACTCGGCGTCGTACAGGCCGACGATCCGTCCCGCCTCGCGCACGAGGCGCTCGACAACCTCGCGCGGCCGGCCCTTTGCGTAGGACTCATTCGCGAGGAAGTCGTGGACGGCATCGATGTCGACGCGGGCGGGGTCGTCGTCGAGCACGAGACCGTCCTGGAGCTCGCGGCGCACGCACGGAGTCTCGCAGGACCGCTGGGGACGACGATCTGTCGAAGCGGAACGCTGCGGGTCCTCCGCCCGCGGCTGCGCTGAAATCGGTGCGAAGGTGACACAGACGTGTGCGTCCAAAGCCGGTATCGTCGATCACAAGAGGGCGGTGGGCGTCACCCCCACCCTTGGGTGGGGCGCGCGCGCGTGTACCTGGTAGAGAGCCCGGTGTTCCCGCTGATCACGCGCTGCGCAGCGCGCGCAGGCGGAAGTTTCCGAAGTACTCGTAGGCCGCGGTAATCACCGCGAGCGCGTCGCGGGCTGATCGGTCGCCGAGGCCGACGTCGCCTGCCTCCGCGAGCGGCCGGATCAGCAACGACTCCGCCCCTGCAATCCCTGACTCCGACAGCACGAGTGCACCCTCCGAGCAGGCGCCGCAGACCGCGCCGCCGGCACGCGCCGAGTAGCCGACGAGCGCCTGCTCTGTCGCGCCGCACTCGGCGCAGCTCGTCAAGTGCGGGAGATAGCCCGACAGCCAGAGCAGCTTCAGCTGGAAGGAGAGCACGAGCGGGTCGAGCGAAGGCCGAGCTGCCCGTACCGGCACGTCGTCCAGCAAATCGAGAAACCGTGTTAGCGCCTCGAACGCGCGCGGGTTCCGCTCCTGTTCCGTGAACAAGCGGAGCATCGCCTCGGCACCGACGAGCCCAACGCCGAGTCGGTACCGATCTTCGCGCGCGCTGTGGTGCGATCGAATCAGTTCGACGCCGGTGACGGTCTGGAGCTCTCCAGATCCCTGATGGAGCAGAGCTTCGACGTGGGAGAGCGGCTCGAGCCGCGCCCCGAAGCGCGACATCGTCTTCCGGATTCCCTTGGCGACTGCCCCGACCCGGCCCCGGTCGAGGGTGTACAGGTGGAGGACACGGTCCGCTTCGCCGAGCCGAAAGGAGCGCAGCACGACCGCTTCAGTCCTGTACGGGCGGCCGGCCATGGCGCTTCCAGTCTAGTGGGGCGGCTGGAGGGAACTATCTTCGCCGGTTCTCCGTTTGGAACCAGAGATGCCCA
>VAXU01000178.1 GCA_005885125.1 Actinomycetota bacterium | reverse complement strand
GAGGCCCCCGTACCCGGCGTCCTTCTCGACGACCAGGAGCGACGCGGACTGCTGGCCCCGCCGGTCTCCCCCCGCGGCCTGCGCGGCCGCGAGGCACTCGATCAGCCGCTCGGCGAGCTCCAGATGCGCGTTCCCCTCGAACGTGGTCGCCAGCGCGTCGACCGTGTCCTGAGACACGAGGATGTTCCCCTGCGCCGCGTAGCCGTCGCCGGTGCGGCCACCCGCCCAGTCGTGGCAGCCGGAGCCCGTGAACGTCGCCGCGCGCCCCTGCCCGTCGACGATCCCGGCCTGCCGCTGGTCGCGGTCCTTGTCTGCTGACGTCAAGGCTTCGAGCGTCTCTGCGGCCGACTTGCCGTCGCGCAGGAGTGCGAGCCCGTCCGGCCCGTAGCGCGGATTGGCGTACGACTGCGTCGCGATCGCGCCGATGCCCGGGTCCGCCCACGGGACGACAGACCCGACCGCGAGGAACTTCGATTGGACGGCGACTCCCCACTGGCCCGCACCGAGGTCGCACGCGACGATCGAGTAGGTCGCGACGACGGGCTCAGGCGCCATAGGTCAGCTCGCGGAGATCGAGGTCGAGCAGCTCTCGGCGGTCGGGCGGTACGACCACCGTGGAGACCTCGGGCCGCGCCAGTGCAGCCCTGACTTCCTCTGCGGTGCGCGCGCGGATCACGACCGGCGTCCCGTGCTCGTGCGCGACGTGCAGCCCCAGCTCGTCGGAGACGTCGTCGAGGACGAGCGCGCCTTCGACGTCCAGCTCTCCTTCGACCGCGATCTCGGGGACGCGGCGCCCGGTCGCTCCGAACCAGCGTTCCCTCACAGCGTCAGCGACTCTCCTGGCTGGAGGGCGTGCACGTCGACGCCGCTCGCGTACTGCCTCAGCTCGTCGGGTGTCCCGGGCAGCAGCGGGAACGTTCCGTAATGGCACGGCACGACGCGTTTCACACCGAGCAGCTCGCACGCCACGCCCGCTTCGCGCGGATCCATCGTGAAATGGCCGCCGATCGGCAGCACGGCGAGCTCAGGGGAGTAGATGCGGCCGATCAACTGCATGTCGGAGAACACGCACGTGTCGCCCGCGAAGTAGATCGCGCGTCCGTCCTCGAGCGTGATGACGAGACCTGCCGCCTCGCCCAGATACTCGCCCTCGTCGCTCGAGCTCGAGTGGAACGCATTCACGAGCGTGAACTTGAGGCCCTCGACGTCGACGGTGCCCCCCTTGTTCGGCCCTGGGAGACCGTCGAGCTTGGCTCCCTTCCCCTGCAGCCAGCCCTTGAGCTCGACCATCGCGACGACGGCCTTGGGCTCGAACTTCTTGGTCAGCTCCACCGTCTCGCCGACGTGGTCGGAGTGGCCGTGCGTGAGTGCGATCACGTCGATCCGTTCCGGCTCCTTCTCGGAGTCCGGACACTTCGGGTTGCCGAGCCACGGATCGACGTACACCCGCTTCCCACCGGGCGTGTCGAGCCGGAACGAGGCGTGTCCGAGCCAGGTCAGCGACGCGTCAGCCATCGGTCTCCTTTCGTCGGCGTGCGCCGGTGAGCGTAAAGGAACATCCGCCGCGCGGGAGAACCTGACCGGATGGCCCGCCGACCGCTCCCGGCCGCGCTCGCCTTCGTCGCGCTCGTGGCCGATCTCTCGGGAGCACACGGCGTCGCGCTCGCAGCGCTGCTCGCGGCGATTCCCGCAGCGTTCGTGCTCACCCTCGACTGTTTCGCGGACGCGCTCGAGTCACACTGCGGCCTCAGGCGTCCGCTCGTGGCTGGTGGCGGTCTCGTGCTGCTCGTCCTCAGCGCGACGTTGCGGAGTCCCGCAGTCGTCGGCGGCGTGCCGCAGGTCGCTGTGTCGGCGATCGTGCTGAGCCTGCTGCTGTACGCGGGACTGGCGCTCGGCGTCCTCGTCGCGACCATCCGCGGGGCACAGTCACCGGTCGCCTCCGCGGAGAGCGTCGAAGCGGAACGCATCGCCGCGTAACGGTTCACATTTGCCTTGCCTTCGGGCGCGCTGCTAGAACGATTTGATGCTCGCACCGCTCGCCCATTTCATCCACCGGCGGCGGTGGTTCATCGTCGGCGCCTGGGTCCTGCTCACTGCGTTCGGCGTCTTCGGTGCGCAGAAGATGTCGAAGCGCTGGTACGACCAGTTCTCGATCCCGGGTTTCTCGGCGTACGAGACGAACCAGAAGATCCTGCATACCTTCGGAAACGGCGAGGCGCCGCCGGTTGTCCTCGTGTTCCACTCGGCGGGGGACGTCACGAAGGAGCGCGGAATCCAGCGTGCGGTCGATGCTGCCCGGTCGGCGAGCCCCGGTTCGCGCACGAGCTCGTACTTCTCGACCGGCAGTGATGCGTATGTCTCCGCGGACCGCCACACGACCTTCGCAGAGCTGTATCCACCGGGTTCGAACGGCTTCGGCGCGAAGGATCCCGTCAAGCCGACGCGGGCGGCGGTCCGCAGTGCCGTTCCGCCGGGCGTGACCGTCCACGTCACCGGACAGCAGGCACTCGAGGACGCGGCCGGAGGCGGCGGAAACACCGGTCCGAGCCTCCTCGTGGAGGCATTGATCGGCGGCGGAGGCGCTCTGATCATCTTGCTCTTCGTCTTCGGGACGCTGCCCGCGATTGGCATGCCAATCCTCGTTGCGATCGCCTCGATCTTGACCACCTTCAGCCTGGTCTGGCTGCTCAGTTACGCGACGAGCGTCTCGAGGATCGTCCAGTTCCTGATCGCGCTCGTCGGCCTCGGCGTCGCAATCGACTACGCGCTCCTGATGATCTTCCGGTTCCGCGACGAGCTGCGCGAGGGAGAGGACGTCGAGACTGCGCTCGTCGAGACGATGACGCACGCCGGCCGGTCGGTGATCGTCTCCGGGACGACCGTTGCCGTCGGCCTCCTCAGCATGGTCGCCCTGCCGTTGCCTTTCATCCGGTCGATCGGGATCGGCGGTCTGCTGATTCCGGCCGTGTCGGTGGTCGCTGCGATCACGCTGCTGCCCGCGTTGCTCGATCTCCTCGGCACTCGAATCAATAAGGCGCGGGTCCTGCCAAAGCGCCTCGTCGACCGCGGTCATCCCGAGGATGGTCCGTGGGGTCGCTGGGCGCGCCTCGTGATGCGCCGGCCGATCCCGGTCGCCGCGGTCGGCCTCGCCGTCGTGGGCTTTCTCCTCTATTACGGGCTTCAGCTCCATCCCGCCCAGGCGCAGGCGAAGGACATGCCCGGCAGCGGCGACGCGATCCAGGGACGTCAGGTGCTGACGAGTGCGGGGATCACGTCCGGTGTCTACACGCCCTTCGTCGTCCTCGTCGACCACGGTGATCCGAATGCCGTCGCAGCGAAGCTGCGCGCGACTCCGGGGATCGCCGGCGCAACGGCGCCGAAAACCTGGCACCGCGGCTCACTCTCGCTCGTCGAAGCGTTCCCGTCGGTCGACGGCGCGACGAATGCTGCGAAGACGATCATCGGCGACGTCAAGGCCGAGCTGAGCGGCACCTCGGCGTCGCTCGGTGGGGTCGCGCCGGAGAATCGCGACTTCGTGCATGCGGTCTACTCGAACTTCCCGTACGTGCTTGCCTTCGTCGTCCTGCTGACGTTCCTGCTGCTCGCGCGGGCGTTCCGGTCCCTGCTGCTGCCGCTGAAAGCCGTGATCCTCAATCTCGTCTCGCTCGGCGCCGCGTACGGGATCATCGTGTTCATCTTCCAGATCGGCCATGGAGCGCACGCGATCTGGGGGGTGAACGCGACGCAGTCGATCATCCCGTGGATCCCGTTGATGATCTTCGCGTTCCTGTTCGGCCTGTCGATGGACTACGAAGTCTTCATGCTGACGCGCATGCGCGAGGCCTACGACGAGACCGGTCGGACTCAGGACGCGGTCGCGCTCGGCCTCGCACGCACGGGCAAGCTCGTTACGAGCGCGGCGCTCGTGCTCATGTTCGCGTTCTTCGTCCTCGCGTCGAGCCCCGGTGTCGACATCAAGCAGTTCGGGATCGGCCTCGCGGCGGGGATCATCTTCGACGCGACGATCATCCGCGCGCTGCTCGTTCCGGCGATCATGCGCCTGCTGGGACGCTGGAACTGGTGGCTCCCGCACTGGGCGGCCGTGCCGCTGCGCACGCGCGCTAGCACCCCCGTGATCGAGTCCGCTTAGAAAGGCAGCGCGTTTGCCGCGTGCTTCGCGAGGTCGATCAGCGGCTGGACGGCGAAGAACGAGCCGACGGTGACGACGAGGCAGCCGACGACTGCGGTCTGCAGCAGCGCGTCGCGCGGAGGTGAGCCGCCGATCGGCGCGAGCTGCAGGTCCTCCGTGCGGCGTAGGAACATCGCGCGCACGACGCCGAGGTAGTAGTAGAGGCTGACGAGCGTTGCGATGACGCCGACGATCACGAGCCACGTCCAGCCCTGCCGGTACGCGGCGGCGAAGACGTAGAACTTCCCTACGAAACCGCCCGTGAGCGGGAACCCCGCGAAGCCGAGCATGAACGTCCACATCGAGATCCCGAGCAGCGGCCGCTCCCAACCGAAGCCCGCGAGATTCTCGAAGGTGACGGGAACGCCGAGCTCACGCTCGCGCGCCGCGACGACGGCGAAGGAACCGAGCGACATCGCGGCGTACGGGATCAGGTAGTAGAGGAGCGCGCGGCCGCCGAGCGCGTTATTCGCTGCGACGGCGATCAGCATGAAGCCGGCGTGCGAGATCGACGAGTAGGCGAGCATCCGTTTCACGTTCCGCTGGACCAGTGCGGCGAGGTTTCCGATCGTCAGCGAGGCGACCGCGATCACGGCGATCGCGACCGTCCAGAGGTGCGCCTCCTGGGGGAACGCCGTCCGCAGCACGCGCAGTAACACCAGCAGCGCCACCGTCTTCGTCGCCGCGGCCATGAACGCGGTGACGGGTGTCGGCGCGCCCTCGTAAACGTCGGGCGTCCACATGTGAAACGGCGCGGCCGACGCCTTGAACCCGAGGCCGGAGATGATCATCGCGAGCCCGAAGAGCAGGAGGGCGTCGTGCGGCCTGTTCGCAGAGGCGATGCCTGCGAAGTCGAGGTGACCGGTCTCCCCGTAGACGAGCGCGGAGCCGAACAGCAGCACGGCCGAGCCGAAGCCGCCGATGATCAGGTACTTCAGCCCCGCCTCGAGGCCGTTGATCAAGTCGCGGTCGATGGCGCACAGGATGTAGAGGGAGATCGAGAGCCACTCGAGGCCGAGGAAGAGGGTCATCAGGTTGTTGGCGGCGACGAAGAACGCCATCCCCGAGCCGGCCGCTGCGAGCAGCGCGTAGTACTCGGCGACGTGGTTGTCGCGCATCCGCTCGCGGAACGAGATTCCCGTCGCGAGCACCCCGGCGCCGGCCACGATCATCTGCGCGAGCTCGGCGAAACGGTCGCGGCGGATCGCGTCGGCGACGACGCCGTGTCCGTGCGCGCTGCGGACGTAGAGGGCGATCGCGAATCCGAACGCGACCGCGTAACCGAGTGCGCACACGGTGGCTGCGGTCGTGCGTCTGGCCCGGCGCGGGACGAGCACTGCAGCGAGGAGCGCGATCGCCGCGGCGGCGAGCAGCGCGTTGACGGGCGCGAGCGCGAACCAGTCGATGTGCGGGCGCTGAATCATCGGCAGTAGAAATGGACGTTCGACGGGGGCAGCTTCTGGAACCCGCAGGCCACGTCGACCGCTGCGACGTTCCGTGGGAACGAATGGCCGCTGATCGCTGCCGGCCAGGCAGAAAGTGCAAGGAGGCACGCGATCAACGGCGCGGTCACGCCGAGCTCGGCGGGCCGCAGGTCGAGCGCGGCATCCGTCACCGCCGGGCCCGGATCGCGATGAAGCACCGCGGAGATCAGCCGCAGCATGTACATCGCCGCGAGCACCATCGCTGCGGCGCCGACGACGGCCCAGCCCCAGCCGCGCTGGAAGACGCCCGCGAGGATCAGGAACTCGCCGGCGAACGCCGACGACAGCGGTACCGCCAGCGCGATGATCCCGGTCGTCATCAGCACGGTCGCGAGCACGGGCCGCCCGCGCGCCATCCCGCCGAGGCGGCCGAGCTCACCCGTGGTCGTCCGCCGCTCGACCATTCCCGCGAGCAGGAACAGCGTCGTCGAGATCAGCCCGTGGTTGACCATCTGCAGCACCGAGCCGGTGAGCCCGAGGTCGTTGACCGCGAAGACGCCGAACGTGATCAGCCCCATCTGCGCCAGCGACGAGTACGCAACGACGCCGCGGAAGTCGGGCGCGCGGAACGCGAGCAGCGATCCGTACACCAACCCGGCGGCCGCGAGCGCGAGGATCAGGGGCCGCAGGTCGTGTGTCGGCCCGGGGAACTTCGCCACGCCGATCCGTAAGAAGCCGTACACGGCAGCCTTCGAGACGACGCCGGAGAGCACGGCCGACACCTCCGGCGAAGACTCGCGGTACGCGTCCGGTAACCAACCGTGGAACGGGAACAGCGGCGCCTTGATCGCAAACGCCGCGGCGAAGCCGAGAAAGATCCAGGTGCTGCCGCTCGTGCCGATCTGCGTCAGGTCGAACGTGTTCTTCGACAGCCCGTACACGATCACCGAGGCGAGCATCAGCAGCGAGCCCGCCATCGTGTAGATGACGAACTTCAGCGTCGCGCCGATCCGCCCCGGACCGCCCCACACGCCGACGAGCACGTAGAGGGGAATCATCATTGCCTCGAAGAACGCGTAGAAGAGCAGCAGATCCTGCGCCGTGAACACGCCGACGATCGCAGCGTCGAGGAACAGCATCAGCCCGAAGTACGCACGCGCCTTCTCACGTCCGGCCCAGAACGCGTACGCGATGCACGCCGCCATCACCACGACGGTCAGCCCGACGAGCCAGACGGAGAACGCGTAGACGCCGACGTGGTACGAGACATGCAGGTCGCTGAACCAGCTGCGGTGCTGGGAGAACTGGAGACCGCCGCGACCGAAGTCGAAGCGGGCGAGCATCTGGATCCAGATCCCGACCTCCGCGAGCGCCGCCAGCAAGGCGAGCGAGCCCGCCGAGACGCGGTTCAGGGGCAGCACCCAGATCACGACCGCTGCCGCGAGCGGGAGGATGATCAGCAGCGTGGTCACTGGTGATCCTTCCGGTGGCATTGGTGGATGCCCCGGTCGCGAGCACCAAGCGATGCAAGGACGCAGGGAGCGCTCGGGCTGGAGTGCCCGAGCGCGACTGAGGACGCGGCAGCGCGCCGCGTGATCGCGGGCGGGGCGCCGCCGAATGTCGCCGGGAGGGTCACTTAACCGCCACGAAGACGATCGCCAGGACGGCCAGCGAGGATGCAATTGCCAGCGCGTACGTCCGCAGCAGACCGGTCTGGAGGCGCGCGAAGACGCCGCCCAGGTCACGCGTCTCCTCACCGATCTCGCGGCTCGAGCCGAGGATGAGCGGCCGCTCGATCCAGCTCGCGAACGCGTTCGCGACGAACACCGACGGCGTGTAGAAGAGCGCGTCGTACAGCTCGTCGAAGTAGAACTTCCGCTCGAGCGTCCGCTGCCAGAACGGGACGTGTGGAACGGCGACGCGGCGAGCGCCGTACAGCAGCCACGCGACGCCGATCCCGCTGAGGCCGAGCGCGAGTGCAAGCACCGACGAGATCGCCTCGTCCCAGTTGGTCGGGCTTACGAGGGGCTCGGCCACGGCTGCGAGCCACGTCTCGACTGGATGCCACAGAGGCGCCCACTGGATCCAGCCGCCGATCAGGGACAGCACCGTCAGCACGGCAACCGTGGCACCCATCGACACGCCGACGACGTCGCGCTTGAGCGCATGGAAGTGCTCGCGCACGAACGCGCTCTGCTCGCCGCCGAAGACGAGGAAGAACATCCGGAACGTGTACAGCCCGGTCAGGAACGTCCCTGCGAGCCCGGCGACCCACAGGATGTAGCCGTAGGTCCCGTGGTTCATCGCCGCAGCGAGGATCGAGTCCTTCGAGAAGAAGCCGGCGAACGGGAAGATGCCGACGAGCGCGAGCGACGCGATGAAGAACGCCAGCCGGACGCGCGGCATTCGCTCGGCCAGGCCGCCCATCTTGCGCATGTCCTGCTCACCGCCGAGCGCGTGGATGACGATCCCCGCGGCCATGAACAGCAGGGCCTTGAAGAACGCGTGCGTCATCAGGTGGAACATCCCGTTTGCGTACGCGCCCAGACCTGCGCCGAGGAACATGTAACCAATCTGGGACATCGTCGAGTACGCGATCACGCGCTTGATGTCGACCTGTGCGAGCGCGATCAGGCCCGCGAGCAGCAGCGTCGCCGTGCCGAGGCCTGCGGCGACGTCCTGCACCTTCGGCGCCGCCTCGAAGATCACGTGCGTGCGGACGATCAGGTAGACGCCGGCGGTCACCATCGTGGCCGCGTGGATCAATGCGCTGACCGGCGTCGGGCCTTCCATCGCGTCCGGTAGCCACGTGTGGAGCGGCAGCTGGGCGGACTTCGCGACCGCACCGCCGAGAAGGCCGAGCGCCACGAGGTTCACGACCCACGACCCGTGCGCCGCGTTGAGCGCGCCGAATGACAGCGTTCCCGTCTTCTGGATCAGGAGGAAGAGCGCGAGCGCCATCGTCGCGTCGCCGATCGCGTTCATCACGAACGCCTTCTTTGCAGCGGCCACGGCGCTCGGCCGCTCGTGCCAGAAGCCGATCAGCAGGTACGACGAGAGCCCGACCATCCCCCAGCCCGCGAGCAGGAGGATCAGGTTCCCGCCCTGCACGAGCAGCAGCATCGAGAAGACGAACAGCGACATGTAGGCGAAGTAGCGCCGCTCCTCGCTGTCGCCGTCCATGTAGCCGATCGAGTACGCGACGATCAGCGCGCCGACGCCGGAGACGATCAGCATCATCATCACGCTCAGCGGGTCGACGAGCACCGCGAATCCCGAGCGGTACGAACCGCCCTGGATCCACGTCCACGCGGTCGACAGGTGGTGACGCTCGTGCTCGTGCTCGCCGAGCAGTCCGACGAACGACGTGAGTGCGCCGCCGAACGCAGCGAAGCACGACGCCGTCGAGAGGTAGGCAGCGCCGCGCCGCGAGAGCCGCGTGCCGGCGAGCGTGACCAGGATCGCCGCGACGAGCGGGGAGAGGAGGCAGATCCAGGCCCCGGTGATCAACGGGCCGACACCTACCCGCGAAGGGTGTTGAGGCGGTCGACGTCGAGCGTGATGCGCTTGCGGTTCATCGCGACGACGAGGCCGAGCCCGACGACGACCTCGGACGCGGCGACCGCCATCACCGCGATCGCGAAGATCTGGCCTGCACCGTCGCCGAGGTGGCGCGCGTAGCCGATCAGCGCGAGGTTGGCGCCGTTGAGCATGATCTCGAGCGAGAGGAGGACGACCAGCGGGTTCCGCCGCAGCAGCACGCCGAGCGCTCCTGTCGAGAAGAGGAACGCGGCGACGCCGAGATACCACGTCGCAGAAGGTCCTAGCATGGGTTCACGGCTTTCATGGCCCGCTTCGCGATCCTCGGGCGCGTAGCGCTCGAGCACCTGGTACCTCGCGTCGCGCGTGCTCGCCGAGGATGACGCCGCCGATCGCTGCAACCAGCAGGATGATCGACGTCACCTCGAAGGCGAGCAGGTGATCCGTGAGAAAGAGGCGGCCGATCTCGGATGGGCTGCCAAAAGCGGCGCCGATGTGCGCCGAGTGTGCGAGCGAGCCGCTCGCCTTCAAGCCGATGACGACGATGATCTCGACCATCAGCGCGCCCGCGGCGAGCACGGCGCCGACCGCCTGCCAGCTCGGCCCGCCGGCCCACGGCGACTCCTGCCGCGGGCCGATGTAGGCGATCACGAACAAGAACATGACCATCACGGCGCCGGCGTAGA
>VAXU01000177.1 GCA_005885125.1 Actinomycetota bacterium | reverse complement strand
TCTGCCGCGCGCGATGCGCGTACGTGTGCTCGTCGAGAACACGCTCTCGGGCGCGCCGTCCCATCGCCTCTGCGGCACCCCGGTCGTCCAGCAGTTCGCGATAGGTCGCGAGCGCCTCGTCGGCGTCGGCGACGATGCGGATCTCGGAGCCCGGCTCGAACCAGCGCTCGATTCCCTCGTTCGGATTCGAGACGATCGCCGCACCGGCCGCCGCGAGCTCGAACGGGCGGCAGGTCGACGACGCGTACATCGTCGCGTGCGGCCGCCGGGTGATGTTCAGGTTGACGTGCGCGCGCGAGATCGCCTGCGAGAACACGTTGAACGGGACGTCGCCGATGAGACGCGCGTTGCCCGTGTCGGCGCGGAAGTCGCCGCCGCCGAGCGCGAAGAGGATGTCGCCGTCGAACCGCGACGGCTCGGCGATCATCGCTTCCATCCACTCGCGCCGGAACTTGTCGCCGTAGCCGTAGAAGAAGACGTCGACCTCCTTGTCGACGGGAGCGGGCGAGAAGACCTCGGGATCCGCCGCCCAGAACACCGCCTCGGCGTTGCGGGCGCCGAGCTCACGGAGGCGTTCGAGCCCGCCTTCGGAGTTCGACAGCACGAGGTCGTACTCGGACGGATCGGCGCCGTGGTAGTAGTTGAAACCGGTGTCCATGCCGCCGAACTCGGGCAGGCTCATCGGCACGTCGCCGTCGTAGAACACGACCGGCACGCCGTAACGCTCGCGCAACCGCGTCGGGATCCCGCGGAGGTGCGCCATCGGCACGGTGAACACGATCACCGCGGCGACGTTGCCTTCGCGCTTCAGGATCCGTTCGAGATGACGCTGCCAGCGCGGCGTCACGTAGCGCCAGATCACCTCGCGCGTCAGCTTGTCGGCCGTCGTGTCGGCCGGGTTGTGCTCGGCACGTCGCAGGAGCGTGTCGCCCTTCAGCCGCGCCGCCATCTCGCGCGCCGCCGCGAAGGCCTCGGCCTCCCGGTAGAGCGGGTTCGGCGCCGTCCGCCACCAGGGCGACTCGATCGCGCGGCCGCGGTAGGGCGTGACGATCAGGTCGGCCCCGGCCTCGTACAGCCCCTTCCAGATCTGCCACCACGCGGGTGTGCAGCCGTAGCGGAAGTCGAGGTCGGCGGCCGACGCAACCGCGAGGATCTTCGGCGCGCTCATGGCTCTCAGTATGGCGATGGAGTCAGATTCGTCAGCTTCGACGCGAAGCCTTGAACTCCGTCCGAGCCGTTGATGCGCACGCGGTTGAGCGTGTAGAAGCCGGGCGGGCGTGCGAGGCCGTAGTTCGTCGTCGTCGCGCCGAGGAAGCCCGCGAGCTTCACGGCCGCGATCACCTTCGCGTCGTACCTGCCTGCGGGGTAGCAGAAGAAGTCAACCGGCACGTGGAACTTGTGTCTGAGCGCGACGCGCGAGCCGTTGACCTCCTGCCACAGTCGTGCGTCGCCAAGGGTCGTCAGGTCCGGATGGGTCAGCGTGTGCGCGTCGAGCTCCCAGCCGGCGTCGATCAGCTTGCGCACGCGCCACGGTCGCAGTCCGCCGACCGGCTGCAGGAAGTTCACCTCCATGTTCAGCACGCCCGGCCAGTGGTGCGCGCGCAGAACCGGAAACGCGCGGGTGTACTGGCTCAGGTACCCGTCGTCGAATGAGACGACGACCGCGTGCCGCGGCAGCGAAGAGCCGTTCGTCCAGGAGTCGTAGACCCGCTTCAACGTGACTGCGTGATACCCGTGACGCGCGAGCCAGTTCATCTGATCCGCGAAGTCGCGGGGACGGACGAACAGGTCGGGATAGTGCGCGCTCCCCGGCGGCGCGGACACGACGTGGTACATGAGGATCGGCACTCCGCGCGCTGCGGTCGCGCCGCCGGACGCCGCGCTCGGCGCAAACAGGAGCAGCGCTGCAACAGCAAGGACGCGTCCTTTACGCAATCCGAACCCATCCTACGGAGTGCGTGCGATACCGTGATGCCGGGTCATGCCTCGGAAGCTGCTCGCCGTCGCCTTCCTGGCGCTGGTCCCGGCGCCGCTTGCGGCTGCGCGCCCTGTGCAGATCATGCCCGGCGTCACGTACGACCACCGCGTGCTGAAGGGGCCAGTGCACGCGTACGTGGTGACCGCGCCGAAGCCGGGCGGGCTGTACAGCCTGACGCCGCTCCTCTCGAACGACACGATCACCGGACGCGAGACCGTGTCGTCGATGGAGCGTCGTGTTTCGGGGCAAATGACGACGATCGGCATCAACGGCGACTTCTTCAACTGGATCGGCGGCTGGCCCAGCGGCTTGCTGATGCGCGGCGGCACGGTCGAGCATCAGCCGGCCGACAACCGCTCGGCGGTCGGGATCGACTCCGCGGGGAATTTGCACGTCGACAAGCTTCCGTTCAATGCGAGCTGGTGGGGGTTCAGCACGATCCGCTATCCCGTCGCCCAGTTGAACGAGCCCCCGCACGCGAACTCGGCCTCGCTGTTCACGCCGGTGTGGGGCGACGCGACACCGCCGGTGAACGGGATCGCCGCGGTGCTGGAGCCGTTCCCGCCGGCGAAGCCGTTCGGCGACCTCGTCGGACAGGTCACGGCGCTCGTCAGCAACAGCAGCGTCGCGATCCCGCGTGACGGGGCCGTGCTCGTCGCGCGTGGCAGCGCTGCGCAGGCATTACAGGCCGACGCGCTCGTCGGCGGCCAGGTCACCGTCCGGATCGGATTGCGGCCGGACTGGTCGACCGTGACCGACGCTGTCGGCGGCGGGCCCGCGCTCGTGCGGGACGGAAAGGCGATTGCCCCGCAGAACTCCGGGGAGTCGCTGACGAACGTCCAGCTGTACGGGCCCGATCCGCGGACAGCGATCGGACAGCGCACGGACGGAGGCATCGTGATCATCGCCGCCGACGGACGGCGGCGCGGCTGGAGCGTCGGGATCCGCAACCTGGATCTGGCGCTGATGCTCGTCCACTACGGCTGCGTCACCGGTTTCGCGCTCGACTCCGGCGGCTCGACGACGGTCGCGTTCGACGGGAGCGTGCTCAACCGGCCCTCCGATCCAACCGGGGAGCGCCCCGTCGGCGAAGCGCTCGTCGTCGGCTACGCGGGCGTTTACGCGCCGCCGCCCGCCCCGACACTGTCGCCGAACGGCGACCGCGTCGGCGACCGTGAAGCGCTCGCGTACAAGCTCGTTCGTCCATCGGCGGTGAGTGCGAAGCTCGTCGCACCCGACGGGACCGTCCGCGAGCTCGACGCGGGCCAGAAGGAGCCGGGCGTCTATCGCGTGACCTGGGACGGCACCGACGCGAACGGCGCGCCCGCGCCCGAGGGGAAGTACCACTGGTCGGTGAGCGCGACCGACGATCTCGGTCGTGCGTCCACTGCCGACCGAACGTTCACGCTCGACGAGACGCTCGGTTTCCTCAAGGTCGGGCGCAACGCGCGGACGATCAGCTTCCAGCTCGCACGTGACGCGACGATCCGCGTCACGATCGAAACGCGGTCCGGAGACATCCTGCGCACCGTCGCGCGCGGCCCGCGCACCGCCGGGGCCGTGACGGTGCGCTGGGACGGACGCGACGGCCGGCGCAAACGCGTCCCGTCCGGCTCGTACGTCGTCCATGTCGCGGCGACGAGCCCGATCGGGCTCACCGACGTCCGCGCGCCGGTCCGGATTCGTCGCTAGCTAATAGGCGCCGCGACGCCACCGCGTCGCTTGCGATGCCGTCTTAAAGGAGGTGCGGGCTTCGCCCGCGCCTCCGTCTCAACCCGCTCCTTGGATCGTTCGCAAAGGAATCAGTACGCGCCCCTGCGGGCAAGCACCGCAGGCAGCGTCCTCGCGAGGATCGAGATGTCGAGCCAGATCGACCAGTTCTCGAGGTAGTAGAAGTCGAGCCGCACCAGGTCGTCGAAGCTCAGGTCGATCCGGCCCGACACCTGCCAGAGGCCCGTCATCCCGGGAAGCACCGAATAGCGCTTCCGGTGCCACGACTCGAGCTGCTCGTAGTCCCGGATCGGCAACGGGCGCGGACCGACGAGCGACATCTCCCCCAGGAGCACGTTCAGAACCTGGGGCAGCTCGTCGATCGAGAACCGCCGCAGGAACCGTCCGACCGGCGTCACACGCGGGTCGTTCTTGATCTTGAACAGCGGCCCCGACGCTTCGTTCGCGCCCTCGAGCGCGGCCTGACGGTCCCGCGCATCCGCGTACATCGTCCGGAACTTCATCATCCCGAACTCCCGCTCGCCGAGCCCGATGCGGTGGTCGCGGAAGAAGACCGGTCCTCGCGAAGTCAGCTTGATCGCTCCGGCGACGATCAGCCACAACGGCGAGCCGGCGACGATCACCAGGCTCGACACGATCAGGTCGAAGCCCCGCTTCACCACCCAGTCGGCGCCCGCGAGCGCAGGCGGGCGGAGCTCGAACAGTGGCGCGCCCTGACCGGGGACGTACTCGGCGCGCTGCAGCAGCAGCTCCGTCGTCGTCGGCGCGATGCGCACCTTGACGCCGCTTCGATGCGCGTCCTCCACCAACTCGAGGAGCTGGCGTTCGGTGAAGCCCGTGCCGGTGATGATCAACTCCTCGACGGCGCGCTCGGCGAGCACGCGCGGCACGGCCTCGAGGGAACCGAGCACCGGCAGCCCAGGCTCCGCCGCGTTCGGCGAGACCGCCCCGAGGAACTCGTACTCGATGCCGCGTCGCGCCGACCCGATCGTCCGCAGCAGATGCGTCAGCCGCTCGCCCTCGCCGACCAGCACCGCGCGCCGTCGCGCGCCGGCGATCCGCAACACGTCGCGCGTGACGACGTCGTAGCTCGCGCGCAGGACACCGATGAACAGGGTCGTGAGCACGAGCGCCGTCGGCGTCAGCCCGTACGTGGTGAAGTGATAGCCGGTGCCGATCCCGAAGACGAGCGTGATCACGGCGACGAGCACGAGCGACTTGATCACCTGGCCGAACCCCGCGCGCACCTCGCGTCGGCTGTAGAGGCCCCCGACCCAGAAGACGAGCACGGTGATCACCGTCAAGAACGGAAGCCAGTCCGCCGCCGTTCGCCAGATCAGACCCCAGAGCGGCGGCCACTGGCCGAGGTAGAGCGTGCGCAGAATCAGCGCGACGTAGACGCCGAGGATCACACCGCCGACGTCGATCGCGATCAGGGTCGCGACGCTCAGCACCCTCCGCGCGAGCCCGGCGATGGAGCGACGCGAGAGGATGTAGGGCCGGGAGGAGCGGACGTCCTCGACGGGGACCGCCGTGGGCTCCGCCTCGAGGGCGGGTTTCGTGCTCAACGGTGGCCCGATTGTAGAGGCCGGTACGCTGGGCGCCCGTGTCCCGGGGACGCGCCTACGCCCTCGTCGCGGCGATCGCCGCGCTGCCGCGCCTCGTCGTGCTCCTCCACGAACGCGGTCACATCCTCACCGCCTTCACCGACAAGGGGGACGACTTCGCCCGCACCTTCGTCGCCTCGGGTACCTACGGCTTCCTGCCGGGCCACCCGTCCGCCTACACACAGCCGCTGTACGGGTTCTTCCTCATCCCGCTCTACTGGATCTTCGGGCGGCACTGGGAGGTGGTCGGCGGCGCCCAGATTCTCGTCGCCGTCGGCACCGCGCTGCTCGTGTTCGAGATCGGCCGCCGCGTCGTGTCGAGCTGGGGCGGCCTCGTCGCGGCCGCGCTGACGACCCTGCACCCGTATCTCATCTGGCACGACGTCCACATGAACCGCGAGATCCTCGATCAGTTCCTCGCCGCGGCGATCGTGCTCGTGACGCTCGTGCTCGCGTCTCGCCCGACGTTGCGGTTCGGCGTGCTGCTCGGTGTCGCGCTCGGACTCGGCGTTCTCGGCAACGTGCGGCTCGCGGCGCTCCCGCTGGTCGTCGGCCTGTTCGTCCTCTGGCAGGCGGGCGTCCGGCAGCACGTGGTCGTGGCCGTCAGTGTCTCGCTCGCGGCAACTGCGCTCGTGATCGCGCCCTGGGTGATCCGCAACCGGGTGTCCGTCGGCTGCTTCGCCGTGACGACGGATGCGCGCGCCCTCTGGAAGGCCAACAACGTCAACACGTACCGCACGCTCACGCACGGCGGCTGGATCGACAACGTCCCTCGCTACCCGGGTGCGCCGCCGACGCCGCAGGATGCGTACGAGCTCTATCTCGCGACCGGGAACTACGTGCCTGTCGACGAGTGCGCGCAAATGAACTTCTTCTCCCACAAGGTCCATGCGTTCTGGCTCCACCACCTCGGCGAGAAGGCCAAGCTGGCGCTCCTCGCGGGGCAGATGGAGTGGCAGCCGTCGGTCGTCGAGACGAGCGGTCGTCCGCAGAAGGGCACGTTCGTCGACTCGCTGCGAACCTCGACCGAGCCCCTGTTCGTCATCCCGCTCTACATCCTCGGGTTCGCCGGACTCTTCTTCGTGCCTCGCGCATTCGCTGTACTCGCCGTGTCGCTGCTCGCCTACCAGACTGCGGTTGCAATGATCTTCGTCGGCGTGACCCGTTACCGCGTCCCGTGGGACTTCCTGTTGTGCGTGCTCGCAGCCGCGACGGTTCTCGAGATCGTGCGGCGCGCACGCGAGTCGGGCTTCGTCGGAGGCGCACGGCAGGTGGCCGGCGAGCGATGAGCAGGCTCGAGGATCTCAGCGAGCGCTACGGCGAGCATCACCGCGCGAAGCGAACGCGTGAGTTCGTCTACGCGGGCGAGGAGCGGGTCGAGCTCTTCCGCGACTACGTCGGCGGCCCCGGCCGGCGCGTGCTCGATCTCGGCTGCCGCTACGGCGCGCTCACGCGCGCCTATGCGAAGGACAACGACGTCGTCGGCGTGGACGTCGACCGCGAGGCGCTGGCCGAGGCCGCGCAGCTCGGGATCGAGACGCGCTGGGCCGACGTCGACGAGCCGCTGCCGTTCGACGAGGCGAGCTTCGACGTCGTCGTCGCCGGCGAGCTGCTCGAGCATGTACGGGATCCGGCTGGGCTCGTCGGCGAGGCGCGGCGCGTGCTCCGGCCCGGCGGGCAGTTCGTCGCATCCGTCCCCAACGCGTTCCGGCTGAAGAACCGATTGCGCTTCCTGCTCGGCCGGAAGCCGGAGGACGATCCCACACACCTCCACATGTTCTCGCCGGCCGACATCGACCGGCTGCTAGAGGACTTCGACGAGCCGCACGTCCACTTCATCGCGGGCCGCTTCGTGCCGATTCACGGCGCGCTGTTCGCGAACGACATCGTCTTCGCGGGTCGCAAGCCGCGCTGAAGCTGCCCGAGATCCACCTGCCAGCGTTTCGCGCCGAGGAAGACCAAGCCCGCCGCGAGCGCGGTGCGACGAAGCGGATCGATGAGGTCCGTGTCATGGAAGTACGCGTGCACGACGGACCTGCGATACGGCGCGAGCAGTCCGCGCGCGAGCATCCCGAGCGAGTGCGTCGTCGGCAGCTCGAGCAGCTGCCGGCCGCTCGGAAGCTGCACATAGCACGGCTCTGAGGCGCCGAGTCTGGGCGCGTCCGCAGTGAGGTAGCCCGGCCGGAAAGCCGTCGCGGTGCAGTCCGCGTAACCGAGCTCGGCGAGCACCTCCGCCACCGACGGGTCCAGGTACCAGCCGCCCCCGCAGAAGATCGAGGCTTCGAGCCCGTGGGCGCGGAGCCACTCCGCCTGCTGGCGCACGCGTCCCGCCGGGTCGCCGTTCGTCGGCCGGGCGTGGTCGGGGGCCGTCCAGTGCGTGTGGAGCCCCAGCGGGCCGCGCTCGGCGGCGGCCTGGGCTCGGCCGAGCCAGAGGATCTCGTCCTCTCCCGCCTCCTGGTCGGGCGGACGCATCAGCGCCGCGATGCGAAACCCGCCCGGCCGCCGCGCCTGCAGGGCCGAGAAGCGGTCCCAAACTTCGTCGTCGAGCGGCCGTTCGACATGGCAGGAGACGACGGCGTACCGCCCACCCGGCAAGATGTTCTCCGTGTGCGGCATCGCCGGACTCTATTCGCCGACGGGGGCGCCGAATCCCGAGCTCGTCGACGCGATGCGCGCGGCTCTCGTTCATCGCGGGCCCGACGAGGGCTCGACCGACGCGTTCGGCCGGTGCGTGCTCGGTCACCAGCGGCTGCGCGTGATCGACCTCGAGACCGGCTTCCAGCCCGTGACGAACGAAACCGGGGACGTGGTGTGCGTCTTCAACGGCGAGGTCTACAACTTCCCGGAGCTTCGGGACGAACTGGGCGGCCACGAGGTCCGTGGGACAGGGGACACGCCGGTCCTTCCGCACCTGTACGAGGAGGACGGACCGGCGTTCGTCGAACGGCTGCGCGGGATGTTCGCGTTCGCGCTCTGGGACGCCGCGCGCGAGCGCCTCGTCCTCGCACGGGACCGGCTCGGTAAGAAGCCGCTCGTGTGGACGCGCCTTCCCGACGGCACGCTCGCCTTCGCGTCCGAGCTGAAGGCGCTGCTGCGACTCCCCGATGTCCGCCGCGATGTCGATCTGCGCGCGATCGACGAGTACCTGGCGTTCCAGTACGTCCCGGGCGACCAGACCGGGCTGCACGGAATTCGGCGGCTCCTGCCCGGACACCTGCTCGTGGCCGAAGGGGAGACCGAGCAAATCGAGCGGTACTGGACGCCGGAGCCCGCGACGGTCGCACCACGTTCCGACGACGAATGGCTCGAGCTCGTCCGCGGGACGGTGCGGCGCGCCGTGCGGATGCGACTCGCGTCGGATGTGCCGCTCGGTGCACTGCTCTCCGGCGGGATCGACTCGAGCATCGTCGTCGCGCTGATGGCTCAGGCGTCGGCACAGCCCGTGCGCACGTTCACGGTCGGCTTCGACGACGCGCGCTACGACGAGCGTGAGTACGCGCGCGCCGTCGCAGCGCGGTACGGGACCGTGCACGAGGAGCTGACGATCGACGCCGACGTCCCCGCGACACTGCCGCGTCTTGCCGCCGCTTTCGACGAGCCGCTCGGCGACGAGGCGGCGTTCCCCACCTTCCTGATCTCCGAGCAGGCGCGCCGGCATGTGACAGTGGCGCTGACCGGCGACGGCGGCGACGAGTCGTTCGCGGGGTACGAGCGCTATGCAGCGCACCGTCTCGCCTCGGGGCTGCCGGCGCCGGCGGCACGCGTGGGAGCGCGGATCGTGCGCGCGGCTTCGTCGGCGCGCCGGGAGCCGCGTTCGCCTCTCTTCCGTGCGGCCCGCTTCCTGGACGTCGCGGCCGCGCCGCGCGAGGCGCGCTACACCCGGCTGATGGAGGTGTTTCCGCGCGAACTGCGTCAGCGCCTCTGGGCGGAGGACGGCCTGCCGGGAATCAACGTCCTCCTGCCGACCGTTGCGGGTGTGCGAGGCCTCCAGCTGCTCGACATCGAGACGTATCTGCCGGGCGACCTGCTGCCAAAGGCGGACATCTCCTCGATGGCGCATTCGCTCGAGTTGCGTGCGCCCCTGCTCGACCATCGCGTCGTCGAGCTCGGCCTCGCGCTTCCCGACTCGCTGAAGACGCGTGGCCTGACGGGAAAGATCGCACTGCGGCGCGCGTTCGCCGCGGATCTCCCTCAGGCGGTCGCCTCGCGTGGCAAGACCGGCTTCGGCGTCCCGCTCGGCCGCTGGTTTCGCGACGACCTGCGGGAGCTCGCGCGCGACGCGCTCGCCACCGACCGCGGCTGGTTCCGGCCGGCGGAAGTCCGACGCCTCCTCGACGAGCACGAGTCGGGCCGGGTCGACCACGGGCATCGGCTCTGGTGCCTGCTGATGCTCGAGCTGTGGGTGCGCGAGCACGTCGAGGCGCCTGCCCTCGTCGCCGCGTGAAGGTCCTCCACGTCCACCGCATCGGCGGCATCGGTGGGTCGGAGCGGCACCTCCTGACGCTGCTCCCCGCTCTGGCGGAACGCGGCGTCGACGTGCGACTACTCGGCCTCGACGATCCATCCCGCGCGCCCGATCCATTCTACGAACGGATGTCTGTCGGCTACGAGCGGGTGGCGGCGCCGCGAGACGTCGATCCACTGCTCGCGACGCGTGTCGTGCGCGCGGTGCGCCGTGTGCGGCCGGACATCGTGCACACACACCTCGTTCACGCGGACGTCTACGGCGCGCTTGCGGCACGCAGGCTCGTCTCGACGAAGCACAACGACGATCCGTTCCGTGCCGGCCCGTTCCGCTTCGTCGAACGTGCGCTCGCGGCGCGCGCAGCGCGGATCGTTGCGATCACGGAATCGCTGGCACGGTTCCAGGTCGAGCGCGTCGGGATTCCCCGCCGCAAGCTCGTAACGATCCACTACGGGCTCGATGCGCTCCCCGAGGCGTGGGGCACCAATCCGCGGGACGACGTGCCGGCCGCGGCGCAGGTCGTGCTCGCCGTCTGCCGGCTCGAGGCGCAGAAGGGAGTGGACGTGGCCGTGCGGGCGATGGCCGCCGTCCGCGAGCGGCAACGGGATGCACACCTCGTCGTGCTCGGCGAGGGGGACGAGCGGCGGCGGCTGGAGGGGCTGGCGCGTGAGCTCGGCGTGCCCGTCCACCTTCCGGGTCGCGTGCCAGACGTCGCCGCGTGGCTGCGCCGTGCGTCGCTCGTCGTCCATCCTGTTCGATGGGAGGGATTCGGGCTGGCGGTGCTGGAGGCGATGCTCGCGGCCCTGCCGGTGGTGGCCTCGAGGGTCAGCTCGCTTCCGGAGCTCGTTGTCGACGGCGAGACAGGCGCCCTCGTCCCGCCGGACGATCCGCAGGCACTCGCGATGGCCATCACCCGCGTTCTCGCGGATCCCGGCGACCTCGGCGCGAAGGGCCGCAGCCGGGCGCAGGAGCGCTTCTCCGTCACGCGGATGACCGACGCCACCTTGGCCGTGTACGAAACTGCTCTGGGCGGCTCAGACGTGTCCCCGGGGACCCACCACCCACCCCCCGCCCAGTAAGAAGGGTGGGGGTGCGAGCCTAGCCGCCTCCGGCAGGAGAGCTGTCGCGGGGGCGCGTCAGAAGTGCGCCGTTTCTGCGCAGGCGGCCGTTGAGCTGGTCGCGGTAGAGGAGCTCGGTGCGGTCGGTGCAGCGCTCCTGGAGGAACCGGTCGAGCGCGCGGCGGCGGCCCGCCTCGCCCATGCGGGCCGCGAGCTCGAGATCGCTGCCAAGCCGGACGATCGCGCGCGCCAGCGGCTGGGGCTCGCCGGGCGGGACGAGGAAGCCGGTGACACCGTCCTCGACGAGCTCGCCGAGGCCGCCGATCTCGGCGGCGATCACCGGCCGCGCGCGCTCCATCGCCTCGAGGGCGACCATGCCGAACCCTTCGCCCATCGAAGGCACGACGACGATCGCCGCGCTCTCGATCGCCCGCTGAACCGGCGACACGTGCCCGAGGAACTGCACGGCATCGCCGATACGGAGCTCCTTCGCGAGGGCACGCAGCGCCGGCTCGAGCGGCCCGCGGCCGGCGACGTCCAGCCGCAGCCCCGGCAGCTCGCGCCGCGCCTCCGCCAACGCGCGCAGCAACACGATGTGGCCCTTGATCGGGATCAGGCGTCCAACGCACAGAAGCCGAAGCTCGGGCCCGGCGTACGGCCGCACGCCCCCGTTCGGCTCGATCCCGTAGTGCACGATCTCGAAGCTCTCGCCGTCGAAACCCTCCACGTCCTCGAGATAGCGCGCGAGGCCGCGCGAGATCGCGATATGCGCGTGCGCGAGACTCGCGATCGCGCGGTCGCCGAGCGCGAACCCCGGGTTCTCCCGGAACTCGTTGAAGCCGTGCTTCGTCGAGACACGAATCGGTACGCCTGCGATCAAACCGGTGACCTGCCCATACACGTCCGCATGGACGAGATGCGTGTGCAGAATCGTCGGCCGCCGCCGCGCGAGGTACGCGGCGATGCGGACGAACGCGATCGGATCGACGTCGGCTGCAAGCGGAATCGCATCGAGAGGAATCCCGCGCTCCGTCAATTCGCCCGCGAACTCCCACGCACCCGGCTCGTGCTCGTGCAGCATCAAGAAGCGGACGTCCCAGCCGCGCTCCTTCAACCGCGGCAGGAGCGAGAGCAAATGCGCCTCCGAGCCGGAGATGCCGGCGACCTTCTGCAGGTGGAGAACGGTCCCGGCGGCTCTCACGCCGCCGCCTCCAGCACGCCGTCCGCCCACGTGTCCACCGAGTGACGCAACGTGACGCGGTCGCGCAGCGCCACGCCGATCTCGGCCCGCTCTTCGACCCGGAGCGCGGCGAACCAGCGCAGGCGGTCGGCGAGAGTCGCAGGGTCGTCCCGCGCGAACAGCAACGGAAACTCTCCGAACAACTCGTCGAACACGGGGTTCGACGCGAGCACCGGCAGGCACGCCGCGGCCGCCTCGTACACGACCTTGTCCGGGGCGCCCGCGCGCATGTTGTTCACCAGGACGTCCGCGCGGGCGAAGAGCCGCGGTAGGTCGGCGCGCGGCACGGCGTCGCCGAGCTCGAGCCCGAACCGGCGGAGCTCATCTCGGTGCGCGTGCTCGAGCGCGTTCAACGCCGCCCCGTGAACCTCCAGCGTGACGCCGTCGACCTGACCCACGGCGTCGAGGATCGTCGGGAGCCCTTTCGCAGGCGAGTACCGTCCGAGCACGAGCGCGTGCACCCCCTCGTGGGCCGGGCGATCTGCGCAGGAAAACTCGTTCACGTCGATTCCGTGCCCGATCGGGCGAACCTTGGCGGAGTCCAGCGGAAACGACCGCCGGTCGACGCTGACGATAGCCGTTGCCAGCCGCTCGGCCGCGCGCAGCTTCCACGTCGCATTCCAGTGCGTGTACCAGAGCAGGAGCGGAATGCGACGAGGCCGCACGAGAGGCGCGGCGAGGAGGACGTACAACGGGATCATGTGCGCCACGACGGCCTCCGCCGGCAGCGCCCGCGCCAGCTCGCGCTCGAAGCGAAGACCCCGGCCGATGCGGGCCGGCGAGCCGAACGCGCGAACGTCGACGTTGTCGGGGAGCCCGTCGGGGCGCGCCGACTGTGCAAGCACGACGAGCTCGTCGACGCGAGCCGCCAGCGCGCGGATCTTCGGGATCGTCGCGGCGAGCGCCGGATGATCGGGATCGACGCTCTGCGTGATGAAGACGAGCTTGCGCATCAGAAGAAGTCGGTGTCACCGAGCGTGAAGCGCCAGGCGCGCAGGTCCGTGTCGAGCTCGCCGGCCAGCGGCTTCCCCATGAGATGCAGAGACTTGCGGGTCGGGAAGAAGCCGAGCGACGCGTACACACCCCGCTGCTCCGGCGCGGGGACAGCGATCAGAGCGCGAACGCCGGGAGGGACGACCCAGAGGGAGGGCCGGAGGAGTGCGCGGGGATCGCCGATGAGGTCCGCGACGTATGCGACCGCAGTTCCACGGTGCTCCTTGTGTCCGATGATCGCGTAGCTTCCGCCGGCTGCCAGCGTCGTATAGGAGCGCGGAGACTGGAGGAAGCGCCAGTTGAGATAGGCGGAATCACGGACGACGTGGTTCGGCCACTCTTGCGCGGCGTCTCCTGCGTGTCTGAAACGCTCCACTCGTGCAGTCGGCTCCACGCGCCGCGGTCTGAGGCGCGGGAACGGACGCGCCCAGATACGCATCCGCCCGATCTCGGTCCAGCCGAGGGGGCCGAGGAAGATCGGGACAGTCGGCTTCGATGCGAACGCGAGGACGACGGCGACACCGCGTTCCTGCGCCTCGGCCTCGTGCTTGCGCTCGAGTGCCTCGAAGATCCCCTGCCCGCGCGCCGCAGCATCCGTTGTCGCATGGACCGAGAAGCTCGCGAGCCGCTCCTCCCCGCCGAGCACCATTCGGAAGAGCGAGTGACCGGCGACGCCGACGACGCGCCCGTGAGTCCGCGCAACGGACATCAAGGAGCCGGCCGGGTTCTCCTTGAACCACCAGTCGAATTCGCCGCCAGTGAGCGCAAACTCACCCCATGCGTCGTGCAGGAGGCGCAGGTAGTCCTCCCGCTGCGCCGGCTCGTACGCCGCGAGCTCGTACGCCATTACTTGGTCGAGGTGCCGAGCGCCGCGTTGAACAACCGCCGCGCGTGGGTGCCCGTGACGGTGTCCTTCACCGAGATCAGGTCACACGCGCCTGCGAGCACGAGCTCGAAGGTCCGCGGCGAGTACGGCTCGATGTTGTAGCGGCGCAGCTGTAGCGGATCGGTGGTCGGCGAGTTCGAGCCCGACACGGCCGTGAAGGCGACGTCGTAGCCCGCCTGTCGGACGAGCGAGAGGTGGACCGCCTTGTAGTGGGCCTCGGACCCCTTCACGTACGAGAAGGCGCGCACGGGACGGCCGAGCCGCTCCTCGAGCCGCAGCTTCGAGAGCGCGATCTCTCGCGCCGCTTCGTCGAGCTCGAGATCAGCGAGCGGCCGGTGCGAGATGCCGTGCGACTCGATCCGGATTCCCGCCCGCTCGAGGTCGACCAGCTCGTCCCAGTCGATCGTGCGGTTGAGGATGCCCTGCGCAGCGAGACGTTCCTCGTGCGGCAACGGCTGCCGGTCGTCGAGGTAGCCGATCGGGACGAACAGCACGGCGGGATAGCCGTACTTCTTCAACACGGTCGCGGCGTTGTCGAGGTTGTCGTGGTAGCCGTCGTCGAAGGTGATCAGCACGGCCTTCGGCGGCAGCGGCGTGTCGCGCACGTAGTGATCGAGCACCGCTTCGAGGTCGACGACGACGTAGCCGAGCTCGCGCACCTGGTCCATCTGCTCGTCGAAGACCGAGACCGGCATGGTCAGCGGGTTCTCGGGTAGATCGTTGACCTTGTGGTACATGAGCACGCGGAGGGTTCGGTTCGTCCCGTTCGCGCCGATCGCGGCGGCCGTCTCCCCGATCGTCCGGTAGACGCCGTTCTTCAGCAGCTGCTTGACGCGTTCCGCACGCACGGTCGACTAGCTTAGCCCTGCCACCTGCTCGACGAGGGAGCGGATCCGGCGGGCGAACTCCTCCGGCGCCATCGTCCACAGGCCCGCGCTGGCGTGCGCATCACGCCCGAGCCGCTCGGCGAGCTCCCGGTCGGAAAGGACGCGACGGAGGGCCTCGGCCAGGTCGTCCCTCGCTCCGGGCTCGACGAGCAGGCCGTTGGCGCCGTCGTCGACGAGGTCGGGAATCCCGCCGACGCGACTGGCCACGACGGGCCGCCCGCGGCAGAACGCCTCCACGAGGACGCGGCCCATCCCCTCGGAGCGCGACGGCAGGACGAGGCAGGTCGACTCGTCGAGCGCCGCGGACACCTCGGGCTGCGAGAGCCGCGGCGTCCACGACGTCCGCTCAGGGAGCTCGGCGACGAGCCGCTCGACCACCGCACCCAGCGATCCGGTGCCCACGATCCGCAGCCGGGCACCCGGCACCTCGGGTGCGACCCGGCGCCACGCGTCTGCGAGGCCGTCGACGTTCTTGTAGCGCTCGAGCACGCCCACGAAGAGCGCCTGTGGACGCTCGGGCAGCGGTGCGGGCGGCGTCTGGAGAAACGACTCGAAGTCCATGTACGCGGGGAACTCGTCGGCCGGCTCGAGCCCGAGCTCGCGGACCAGCCGCGTCGTGTACGCGGTCACGGTGCGAATTCCGTCCGCGCGCCGAAGCGCGGTCCTCGCCGTCCGATCGGCCACCCCGCTCAGGAGGACGCGCAGGCGCGAACCGTACAGTCGCGTCGGCGCTCGAAAGTCGCCGTGGACATCGGCGATCACCGCGGTCTCGACGCCCGCAAGGCGGCGCGCCGCGAGCGCGGCGGCTGTCTCGTGCGCGCCCTGCGCGACGATCGCCTGTGGACGGAAGCGACGCAGCTCGCGTACGATGCGGGCGGGCAGCGAGGCGTAGTAGGCCGGCCCGGCGAGCAGCGGCGGCTCGCCGAAGAGCGGGAACTCGGCGCCGTCGGACTTTCCCGCGGCGAGGATCCGGAAGTCGAGCTCCGCGCGAACCGCGTCCCACTTGCGTCGCTCCCCTGCAGGTAGCGGCGTCTCCACGCGGCGCGAGACGAACAGGACGCGGGGCTTCACCGCGCCTCGGCGACGCGCGTCACGAGGTCGAGGACGCGGTCCGCGTACTGCTGCGGCGTTTGCAGCCACCGTTCGGCACCCGCGCGCGCTCCGCCCGCGAGACGCTCTTGTAGGTCGCGGTCCGACAGGACGCGCACGAGCGCGCCCGCGAGGGCCGCAGGATCCTCACGCGGGACGAGCAATCCGCTCACGCCGTCCTCGA
>VAXU01000162.1 GCA_005885125.1 Actinomycetota bacterium | reverse complement strand
CAGACCGTTGCCGACGTGTACACGCTCTACCAAAAGCGCTTGTTCCAGTCGAACGCGGTCGACTTCGACGACCTGCTCATGCTGACGGACGACGTGCTCGAGCGCTTTCCCGAAGCACGCGAGAAGTGGGCGAACGCGTTCCGCTACATCCTCGTCGACGAGTACCAGGACACCAACCACGCGCAGTACCGGTTGCTGCAGCTCCTGGCCGGAAAACACAGGAACCTTTGCGCCGTCGGCGATCCGGACCAGTCGATTTTCGCGTTCCGCGGGGCGGACATCAACAACATCCTCGACTTCGAGCGCGACTTCCCTGGGACACGCACGGTCGCGCTGGAGCAGAACTACCGCTCGACGAATTCGATCCTCGGCGCGGCGAACTCCGTGATCTCGAACAACCGCGAGCGCAAGCCGAAAGACCTCTTCTCGGAGCTCGGCGACGGCGAGCCCGTACACGTCGTCGAAGTCGAGGACGAGCGCGCAGAGGCTCGCTTCGTCGCTGCCGGCATCGCCGGCCTCGTGGAGCAAGGCTTCGGCGGCGACGAGATCGCGATCTTCTATCGGACGAACGCCCAGTCGCGTGTGCTGGAGGACGTCCTCGTCCGACAGGGCGTCGCGTATCAGGTGATCGGCGGTCCCCGCTTCTACGAGCGCGCCGAGATCAAGGACGTAATCGCGTACCTGCAGGCGATCGACAATCCCTACGACGCGGTGTCGCTGACGCGGATCGCAAATCGGCCGCGTCGAGGCATCGGCGACACGTCGCTCGCCCGTCTGCAGTCGTGGGCGGACGCCCAGGGACGCTCGCTCTGGGAGGCGACGGAGTTTCCAGACGAGGCGGGCGTCGGCGCTGCGCCATTACGTGCGGTGCAGGGATTTCGCACGCTGCTCCAGTCCCTGCAGTCGGGCGCGCTCGAGTTACCGGTCGCCGAGCTCGTGCAGCGGGTTCTCGAACAGAGCGGGTATCTCGAGGCGCTGGAAGCCGAGCGCACGATCGAGGCGCAGGGGCGGATCGAGAACCTGCAGGAGCTCGTCGGCGTCGCTCGCGAGTACCAGGAAACGGCAGAGGAACCGTCGCTGTCGCACTTTCTCCAGGAGATCTCGCTCTACTCCGACCAGGACGCGATTCGCGGCGAGGAGAGCCTCGTAACGATGATGACGCTGCACAACGCGAAGGGGCTCGAGTTCCGCGCCGTGTATCTGATCGGGATGGAGGAGGGGATCTTTCCGCACGCGCGCTCGATCGAGGAGCAAGGAGTCGAGGAAGAGCGGCGCCTCTGTTACGTCGGCATGACGCGTGCGAAGGAGCTCCTCACGTTGACCCACGCGTCGTCGCGCTCGCTGTGGGGAGCGCGCGGCTACAACCTCCCGTCACGATTTCTCGACGAGCTGCCGGGCCAGGTCGAACGCGACCGCCTGCGTCCCGCCTCGTGGTCGCAGTACGGCGCGCAGGAAGTGGCGCCCCGCGAGAACGTGCCCACGCTGTCGACCGGCGACTCCGTACGCCACGGCACGCTCGGCGAGGGCGTCGTGACCCAGATCGAGCCCGGCGGCGTCATCACCGTCCGTTTCGAGGATGGAAGCGAACGGCGGCTGATGCTGGATTACGCTCCGCTGGAAAAGCTCGGCCGGTAGGCTCGGTTCCGGCAGGCATGGCGATCGAGATCCGAAGTCCGTCGCAGGACGAGCTCTTGGCAGCGATGCGCGCGGGCGAGGCTTCGTTCGGCGACGCTCCGCAGGAGGACGACGTCGAACGGCATCGCAAGACAATGCCGGAGGACCGCTTCCTTGCGGCCTACGACAACGGGCGTCCAATCGGTACGGCGGCCGCGTTTCCGTTCGAGCTGACCGTCCCAGGCGGACAGGTCCGAGCCGGCGGAGTGACGTGGGTCGGTGTCCTCCCGAGCCACCGTCGTCGCGGAATCCTCACGCAGTTCATGCGCTACCAGTTCGACGACCTCCACGAACGCGGTGAACCAATCGCGATCCTGTTCGCCTCGGAGTCGGCGATCTACGGCCGCTTCGGGTACGGAATCGCAGCGCCGAGCCTCGCGATGGGGGCCGAGCGGGCGCGATTCTCGCTCCGCGACGATCCGGGTGCGACGGGCGCGGTGCGCTTCCTCGACGCCGACGAGGCGCTCGAGGTGCTGCCGGGACTCTACGACCGGATTCGACAGGAGATGCCGGGCATGTTCGCCCGGACGCGCGAGTGGTGGACCGAGAACAAACTTGCGGATCCCGAGCGCTGGCGTCGCGGCGCCGGGCCGAAGTTCTTCGCCGTGCACGAGCACGACGCTCGGCCTGAGGGCTATGCGATCTACCGCGTGAAGAATGAGTGGCAAAACGGCATCCCGCAGAGTCAGCTGCGGGTTCTCGAGGCGTTCGGCACCTCCGCGGCTGCCACGCGCGAGGTTTGGCGCTTCCTTTTCGGCATCGACCTCGTCGCGCGCGTCGAGTCGCATCTCTTCGATCCGGGGTCGCCGCTGCCGCTGATGGTCAGGGACATGCGGAGCTTGCATCTGACCGTCGTCGACGGCCTGTGGCTGCGGCTCGTCGACGTCGAGGCCGCGCTGCGTGTGCGCTCGTACGCGCCCGGCGACACGATCGTGATCGAGGTAGGCGATGCCCTGTGTCCGTGGAACAGCGGTCGCTACCGCGTCGGTGAGTCGTTCGAGCGAACGGACGATGCGCCGGATCTCGAGCTCGACGTCGCCGATCTTGCGTCGGCCTACCTCGGCGCCTTCGACTTCCACGCGCTCGCGCGGGCACAGCGGGTGACGGAACGGACCGCCGGCGCTCTTGCCCGTGCCAGCGCGCTGTTCAGGACGGAGCGGCCGCCTTTCTGTCCCGAGATTTTCTGACGGTGACCGACGCCTGAGCTAGGCTGCTCTCCCCATGGGGGCGGTCCTGCGGCGCGCGACCTGCGCACTTTTCGTGGCTTTGGCGCTCGTGCCGGCGGCTTCGGCGCGCGTCGCCGACGGTTCCGGTCTCGGCTTCCTGTGGCCCGCGGACGGCATCGTCAGCTCGCCGTTCGGCCCGCGCGCCGGCGGCTTCCATCCGGGAATCGACATCGGCTCGCTGCAGGGCCTCGCCGTGCGAGCTGCAGCATCCGGCCGCGTTGCGGCGACCGGCGCACTCATGGGGTATGAGGGCTACGGCTTCGTCGTCGTCATCGACATCGGCGGCGGGATGACGACGCTGTACGCGCACCTCGCCCGGGCGCTCGTTCGGCCCGGTGCGCTCGTGGCGCGCGGCGACACGGTCGGAATCGCAGGCTGCACGGGCTTGTGCATGGGCACGCATCTGCATTTCGAGCTGCGCGAGCACGGCCGCGCGATCGACCCAATGTCCCTCTTCGGGCTGGGGTACGCCGGCTAGCGCAGACGATGGAAGTCTGGACCGAAGTGAACCTCGTTGCGGCGACGCCCATCGACGAGGCCTTGCTCGTTGAGTTGGTCGATGGGCTCGTCCACGACCAGCTCGGGGAACACATCGAGACGTGGTTCTTCTTCTGGGAACCCGAGCTCCGCCTTCGAATCCGGTGGCGAGACCTCGAGCGAGTCGACGAGCACCGCCGCACTCTCGCCGCGTTTCTGGAGGGGCAAGAGGCGGGGCGGCGCGTCGGCGATTGGTACGAGGGCGCTCACGGAGAGAGGGGAAAGACGTACGTCGGCGAGGCCGAGCACTACGGCGAAGACGTCTGGCCGCAGATTCAAAAGGATTGGATGAACAGCAGCGAGCTCACACTCACGCTGATCAGGCTCGACCGGGCGGGCGCACTGACGAAGCCGCGCAGGTACCACTGGCAACGACACGTCCATCTGTTCACGAATCAATTGTTCGGATCGTGGGAGGCGGAAATCGAGCTCTGCCTGAGCCAAGCGCTCGGATATAGCAAGCTGCGGCGGAGCCCGCCGACCCCGGAGGCGAAGAAGCTGATCGCCAAGCTGCACGAGTTCCTGCAGGACGACTGAAGCGCGCCGGCCAAGGCCGTCCCGGAGTCGAACCAGGCCTCCTGCTTTGGCTAAGCTAGGCCGCCCAGGGCGGTTAGCTCAGTTGGGAGAGCACCAGCTCGACAAGCTGGGGGTCACTGGTTCGAGCCCAGTACCGCCCATAGAAAGCCCCTGGAAATAGGGGATTTTCCGTTCTCTGTCTTGGCGACGCATTCAGGATCCGTGCTAACAGCAGGTTCGTTAGCACGGCCCGATGGCGCTTGGTTGCACGAGATTCCGGCGCGGCGGTACTAACAGCCGGCGCGAGGCTGGGGTCATCACTCAAGCCGAACGTCGGCCTACGAAGAATTCCTGCATGGCACGCGCCTGCGTTGTCTGAGCGGATAGCACGACCGTGCTGGCAAGCTTTGCCGGAAGTCCTCGGCCGTTGGCGGCGGCGAAGCTTTAGCTCGTCGGGACGATGAACGAGTGCGAGTCCAGGTTCGCAGGCGACCTGCCAGGGATTCCGCTTAGTTCCTGACCTGGGTGGGGGAGGCTGACCTGGCGGATACGACGGCGCGGCGTTCATCGCCGTGACGAGCCTCGAACGCCCCCGCGAGCGCGCCGGGTCGCGGCTTTCGAGCATCGGAACACGGATGAGCCGTGGCTGGTTGGGTGAAGCATCCCTGAGGTGCATCCCGGGATTGACCTCGGTTCCCTTTTTTGGCTCGGCGCTGCGGGCCGCGCCGCGTCCACAGCGGCGAGATCGGATTCGAGTTGAACAATCAGTGCCGGTACCGCTTCTTGCGATCGAGCCTCTGTATGAGGCTGTTATGAGTTTTTGGAGAGTCGAGCCGCGCCGGGACGGGACAGCCACGCTGCCCCTCGACACTGTGAGGGAGGGAGATGCCGCGAGCGCTCATTCCAGCGTTCCTTGACTCCGGAGCTACGGCGTACAAGACTTTCGGCACGAACGCAAGCGGGGAGTAGCCGAGGCTGCGGCGAGCGTGGCCCGCGATTCCCGGAAACGCTCGGTCATGCGGCGAACCATCAGTCGCAGAAGGAGGTGGTGGGGGAGAGATACGACGGTTGATGATGCCCGTCATGGCGCGGCGGCGTTGGCCTTGCCGGTCGCGGCGGGTGGCTCATCTGGCGGGCTCAGCCCGAAGCAACTCGGTGACGCTGGCTGGACGTGCTTCAACGTTCCGGGCTTGGGCGTCCACTGCGCACCGCCGGGCCAGGCCTGGCCTCCGACGGAGCCCGTGGTGCAGCTTCTGTACTTCTTCAATACGACCGACCCGTCGTCGTCCGTACCTGACTTCACTGGGACGGAGACACTCATTCGGGCCGACATCTTCAACGGGCAGCCGTGCCCGACCCAGCCGGGCGAGAGCTACACAGATCTCAGTTCCCTCGGACTGAACTATTGGGGCTGCCACCACCGCTAGGGGTGAAGTTGGGCGAGGCCACGCAGGTGGCGCCTCCGCCCACCGATTTCACACCTCAGGCTCCAGGCAGCGCCATCAAGAAGGGAGGAGCGATGAAACTCAACCGCACGCGCGCCGTGGTCATCTCGATCGCGGTCGCGGCCTCTGCCGGAGCGGCCACAGCAATCGTGCTCGCAAGTACTGGTTCCGGCACCAGTGCGGAAATCATTGCCCACCGCGCGACGCTCTCCGACAGCGTCCAGGTGAACGATGATCGAATCAAGTTCCAGACCAAGGATCCGACCGACTTCGTGGTGCAGCGGGTCACCTTCCTGCCGCACGCCTCCTCGGGCTGGCATCACCACCCCGGCGTCGCGATGGTGGTCGTCGAGTCGGGCCACGTCACCACGCACGACGAGAACTGCCAGACGAGGACGTACGGCCCGCACGAGGTGTTCGTCGTGAGCGGGTCTGCGCCCTCCGAGGTCACCAACGACAGCGACACGGAAACCGCGGTCCAAGTCGCAACACAGGTGGCTCCGGCTGGAAGTCCGTTCCGGGTCGAGGACGATCCGCCGCCCTGCGCCTCGTAGCCAACGTACGTGCGGAGAACGATCTAGTAGTGGAGGAGCCGGGATTTACCCGACTCCTCGACTAGTGATCGCGTGCAAGCGAAGCCGTCGCGTCGCGTGTCGGGGATCGGCTTGACCCCTCCCGTAGATCGATTTGGTCGGACTGCACTTGGCAGAAGCCGGCGTTCTAATCGACGCGGGTGGCACCGTCGCCTGCGAGTTGCTCGCGCAACTCGGAGGCAACCTGATCGCCATGTTTGCATTCTCGTGCGATCTGGTGCGACCTCGTTTCGCTTACAGATTCTGACGACAATCCAGCCAGGAGTCGGACCCTTCCCCGCACAGCGACCCTTCCCTCTTCGCAAGGAGGTCATGTGGCCCTCACCACGCGGGCTGGCCACCCTTCTTTGAAGCGACGGCTGTCGCCGTCGACTCATCAACTCGAGGAGCGTGCGCGGTGTCTGTACGCACGGGGGCATGGAGTCGATCCGTGATTCAGACGCCGGGACCGTGAGGCGGGTGGCACTCGGTCAGCGTTAGCTCGGCAGGCCAGGCCGAAGTTGAAGCGCACGTCTGCCCGTGCGGTGTCCGGTGCGCGCGGCGACCTCCGCCTCCGCGGGTCACGAGCGCTCAGAGGCGGACAGGCTCCTGGCGCGTGCCGGGTGGGAAGCGCAGCGGCAGCTCCAAGTCGGGGAGCTCTCGGAGCACGAGCTGCTCGGACGTTCTCGGTAAATCCACACCACCGTCTGCCGGTGCTAACTGGTGCTAACACGAGGAGGCGCCAAAGGTCGCAAACGCGGGCGAAAGCGCGGTGTTGAGACGCGCGAAAAGACCTGCAAGGGCAGCGAAACGCGCGAGCAGGCGCGAACGTCGGCGTAGCGTCCTGCGGGCTCGACAAGCTGGGGGTCACTGGTTCGAGCCCAGTACCGCCCATACAAGAAAAGGCGCTGCAAAAGTAGGGACTATTGTTGTCTGTAGCGGAATCGTCCTCTGGCGCCGGCGCACAATAAACGCACAGGTTCTGAGCGTTCTCCGGCCCCACGATTTCCATGGAAAAGATCCGCAAACCGCGGGCCTTTTCTGGATCGGAGGCCTGGCTAGAGATCGAGTCCGAGAACGAGGGCGCCGCCCACGAGCGCGATCACGGTAAGCCCGACTGTGATTCCACGGGCGATCGCGCGAGCCTTGCGGAGGCGCGCGGAACGAAGGAGGGTTGCGACGCTCAAGGCCTACATGGGCGCGGAAAGGTAACGGCCCTGTGCGGTTAGTTGATCGGTTCGTTCTGGACGTTGTGTTCGCGCGCGTAGTCGTCGACGAGACGGTTGATCACGTCGGCCGTGTCGCCGTCCGTGGCGTCCCGGTAGGCGTAGTTGATCTTCACGAACGGCTCCCATTTGTCTGGGAGTGCGTCCTCGGGGAAGATCGCCTCGACGGGGCATTCGGGTTCGCAGGCGCCGCAATCGATGCACTCCTCGGGGTCGATCACGAGTATGCGGTCGAACTCGTGGATGCAGTCGACCGGGCAGACATCGACGCAGGACTTGTCCTTAATGTCGATGCAGGGCTCGGCGATGATGTAGGTCACCGTGGCGTCCTTTCGCGTCGAGTAGGAGGAGCGGAAGGCGGCGCGTGTGATGCCGGTGCGGGCGAGGGCGCGGGCGTCGCCGCCGTTGAGGCGGTAGAGGATCTGTCGGCCGAGGCGGCGCCGGCGTACGACGCCGGCCTCGCGGAGGACGCGTAGCTGTTGGCTGGTCGCGGTCTCGGAGAGCGCGGCGGCGCGGGAGAGCGCGCGAACCGGTAGTTCGCGGTCTTCGAGCAGCGCCGCTACCAGTCTCAGCCGGCCGGGGTCTGCGAGCAGTCGGAAGGCGGTCACGAGCCGTTCGAGCTCGCTCTGCCGAACGGGCTGGTCCGGGTTCATCTGCACGCCTGCGCAAGTATAGACTCGCGGTGGTGAGCGTTCTCGCCCAGAGCCACCGACCGGAGGCTGGGAACGGCAACGATTCGCTGGGCCGGCCGCTGCGTGACCTGCGGATCTCGGTGACCGACCGGTGCAACTTCCGCTGCGTCTACTGCATGCCGAAGGAGGTCTTCGGCCGCGACTTCCAGTTCCTCGCGCGCACTGAGCTGCTGACGTTCGAGGAGATCGCGCGGCTGAGCCGTGTGTTCGTCGCGCTCGGTGTAGAGAAGCTGCGGATCACGGGCGGCGAGCCGTTGGTGCGGCGTGATCTCGAGCGCTTGGTCGCCCTGCTGGCGGGGATCGAGGGCGTCCGCGAGATCGCGATGACGACGAACGGCTCGCTGTTGGCGGCTCAGGCCCAGGCACTCAAAGAGGCGGGGCTCGGGCGTGTCACGGTCAGCCTTGACTCGCTCGACGACGACGTCTTTCAAGCGATGAACGACGTCGGCTTTTCGGTCGCGCGTGTACTGGAAGGGATCGAGGCGGCGGCGGCGGTCGGTCTGCGACCGGTGAAGGTGAACATGGTCGTGAAGCGGGGCGTGAACGAGGGGAGCGTGCTGCCGATGGCGCGCTACTTCCGCGGCAGGGGCCACATCCTCCGCTTCATCGAGTACATGGACGTGGGAACGACGAACGGCTGGCGGCTGGACGAGGTCGTGCCGGCGGCGGAGATCGGCGTGATCGCTTCGGTGACACAGCCGTTCTGCCGCGACTGCACGCGCGCACGACTCTCCGCGGACGGCGAGCTTTACACCTGCCTGTTCGCCAGTCACGGCCACGATCTGCGCGGTCCCTTGCGCGCCGGAGCGACCGACGAACAGATCGCTGGGCAGCTGCGCTCGATCTGGAGCGGACGACACGACCGCTATTCGGAGCTGCGAAGCGGCGCGACGCCGCAGCGAGCCAAAGTCGAGATGTCCCACATCGGCGGATGACGGGCCAGCGGAGAGTAGTGTCCGCCCTTCGTCTTGCCCGTCGTTCCCATTTCGACTTGCCGAAGGAGGCCGGGTAGTTGTCTGTCACGCTTCGCCAGTCGCTCCGGGTCGCCGGCTACTTGGCAAAGCAGAAGCTGCGGGGCGTGGAGAAGTTCCCGCTGCTCGTCGAGCTCGAGCCGCTCTTCCAGTGCAACCTCGCCTGCTCGTTCTGCGGGAAGATCCAGTACCCGGAGCACATCCTTAAGAAGCGGATGCCGGTCGAGCAGGCGCTGGACGCGATCGAGGAGTCCGGCGCGCCGATGGTCTCGATCGCGGGCGGCGAACCGCTCGTGCACCCGGAGGTGCACGTGATCGCGGCCGAGCTGATCAAGCGCAAGAAGTTCGTCTTCTTCTGCACGAACGCGATCCTGATGAAGAAGAAGCTCGACAACTTCAAGCCGTCGCCGTACTTCTCCTGGGTCGTCCACCTGGACGGGATGCGTGAGCGGCACGACCAGTTCGTCGAGCGTGAGGGCACTTTCGACAAGGCGGTCGAGGCGATCCGGGAGGCGAAGGAACGCGGCTTCCGCGTCTCCACGAACACGACTTTCCTCAGCAGCGACACGCCCGAGACGGTGCGCGAGGTGCTCGACTACCTGAACGACGAGCTGAAGGTCGACTCGATGCAGATCTCGCCCGCCTACGCGTACGAGAAGGCCCCCGACCAGGAGCACTTCCCGGGCGTCACGCAGACACGGAAGCTCTTCTCGGCAGCCTTCGCCGATGGGAAGCGGAAGACGTGGCGCCTGAACCACACGCCGCTCTTCCTCGATTTTCTCGAGGGCAAGATCGACTTCCAGTGCACACCGTGGGGGATCCCGAGCTACTCGATCTTCGGCTGGCAGCGCCCCTGCTATCTGATGAGCGACGGCTACACGAAGACGTACAAGGAGCTGATCGAAACGACCGACTGGTCGAGGTACGGGCGCGGCAACGATCCGCGCTGTGACAACTGCATGGCCCACTGCGGCTACGAGCCGACAGCGGTGCTGCACTCGATGAGCTCGCTGAAGCAGTCGCTGCGCGCCGTTGTCTCCCGCTGACAATCGCCAAGGGAACTCCGGCCCGCCCGCACTTGCGCGGGCGGGCCGGAGCTTCTTGTCAGGCGAGCGGTTCGGCGGTCGCGAGCCCGCCGGCATCGCCTCTACGCGGCAGAAGCACCCCCGCAAGTGCGGTGACGGATAGATGGAGGCCGATCAGGATCGCCGCGATCGCGGCGAGTCCGGCGTGCGACTCGTTGAGCTGGTGGACGAGCTCGCGCCCGTCGCCGGCGGCGAAGACGAGCCCGAAGCCGGCGACGCCGAGCAACACCAGCCGCGGCCAGCGCCCGAGCCAGACGGCGAGGGCGAGCAGGAGCGAGGCGACGACGGCGACGACCATGAGCGCGACGGACTCGGTGTTGACGCCGAGGATCTTGGCGCCGACCTCGCCGTGGCTCTTCCCGACGTGCTTCGCGCTCTCACCCGACCCGCTCTCACCGCCCGACTCGCCGCTCGTGCTGCTCTCGGTGGACGAGCCGGCGCTGGGGCGAGCCTCGGCGTGATGCTGGTGTCGCTCGATCGTGGAGCCGAACGCGAACAGCAAGCCTGAGCCGACGAGCAGCAGCACCAGCGCCGCCCGCAGGCGCGTCAAGTGCGTCCTCATCTGGAACCTCCTTCGGTTCGAGGACGAAGGGAAAGAACGTGCGCACGTGGTACGCCCGACTGCGGGCGCACCACTCCCTAGAAAGCGGGCGGGCCCCGCTGCGGGTAGCCGAGCGCGAGCGCCGGAATGCGCGGCAGGTCGCACGCCTCCCGCAGCGACCAGCGCATCGGCGCTCGCAGACGCGGCGTCGGCCCACGGGCGAGCGCACGCACGAGCCGCTCGACGACCCGTAGCAGCATGCGGGCGAGCAGCAGCGCAAGCAGTCCGAACGGCAGCTGCAGCACCAGCCCGAGCAGGAAGCGGGGCTCGAGCGCAGCCTGGAACGGGACGGCCTCGGCCCGCAGCCCGCGCTCGGCGAACTCCTGTAACGCGAAGGCGAGCGGCGGCAGTACAAAGAACCACCCCGGCGAGACCGCAAGCCCGCGCCGCCGGCGACCAAGCAAGAGGCGCGCGGTCACAGCGACGACCGCAGTTGCGGCAAGGATGCCGACGAAGAGAACCAGATAGCTGGCGCTACCCGTGCTCGCACGCTCCGACGCTTCGCCCCCGCCCTCGCCAGCCCGAGCAGAGACAAACACGTAGCTGAGCGAATGCGCGGCGAGCGATCCAGCCGCCATCACCGGCAGAGCGAGGAGCCACGGCAGACGCCGACGCATTTGCCGGAACACTACGCGGCTCCTCCGCGGCCGGTTCTTTCTTCGGCGAGATCGGTCCATCCGCGTGGTGCAACTTGCGCTGCCGAAAGTCTGGGCCTCTTGGGTAAGTCGTCGAAGTACGTCGAATGAAGCCCTCAAAACGGCGGCTGAGCAGGGAAAAGTAGGGGAGAGGGAGAGGTCGTCGGCGCCAGAGAACCCGCTCGACAAGCTGGGGGTCACTGGTTCGAGCCCAGTACCGCCCATGGCCGACCGAAGTCCGGCTCGGCTGGTCGCCGAGCCATGACGACTTCGGTCGGTCGGATGGACTGAATGCGGGCCGTAGCGGCCGACGCCGGCGAAGCCGGCATCGGCGGCGATTTGGCGTGGAAGTGTTGCGCCATGCACCGAGTATTGTGCTTCGGTGCGTCTCGAGCCGCTCTGCACCTTCGATTGGAGCTATGACGAGGACGTCCGCGTGAAGGCACCCGGCTACGACCTCATCAGCGCATACGGCAGCGACGAGGGCATCGGCTATGGCGAAGGCCGTGGAAGGGCGAGCGGGCGGATTGAGGGGAGCGTCGTCTGGTCGAACTATCCGCGGCGGCGCAGCGACGGCCGCATGCTGCCGAATGTTCGCGGCCTGATCACGACCGATGACGGCGCGTCGATCCTCTTCGAGTTGCGTGGGCGCACCGTCTTCGAAGGCGACGCGCCGGGACGGCAGAACCTGGTGGGGTGGTTCGAAGCCGATGATGAACGCTATCGGTGGTTGAACGACATCGTCTGCATCGCCGAGGGACGCATCGACGATGAGGGGATGCGGGTCCGCGCCTACGCGGGCGTGCACGAGCTGGAGGCGTAGCCCTCACCGAAGGGTTGACAGTGAAAAGGCGTCCCGCGTTCGGTCACCGCGCTGCGCGGCTCGGGTGCGACTCGGTTCCGCTCAAGAGAGACGCCGCGGGACGGACGCGGTGTCGCGCTCACCGGCGACGCGCTCGACCTCATGGACGCGCTTGGCCTCGACCCTGTCCCGTCGTCGGCCACGACTGGGCGCACGCGTGGCCTACACGTTGGCCGCGCTCGCGCCCGGTAAGCACCCTCCCCAGTACTAACCTGCAGTTCGTGCACCGCATCGCCGTCCTTGCGACGTCAGCGCTCCTCGCGCTGCCGGCGGCCGGGGCGGCTCGCGCGCGCGAGGGTCCGTCGTTCGCATTCGGCCGGATCGGCGGCAACATCGTCCCCTTCCGGGTCGAGATCCGAGCCGACGGGACGCTCGAGCGCTCCGGCCCTGTGCGTCTTGCTCATCCCGACGCCCGTCTTTCCCTGCAGCGTCTCGCCGGCCTCGTCCGGTTCGCGCGGACGCAGCGGTTCTGGTCCTTGCCGCAGAGGATCCGCTGCCGCGGGTCGCTGCCCGACTACGCCTATCTCTTCGTGACGATTCGGACCGCGGACAAGACGCGTACCGTCATGGTGCGCGGTGGTTGCAACGCTCCCTTCTCCCGCGTCTACACCGGGCTGGCGGCCGCGGCCGCCGTCCTCCGCTAAATGACCTGGACGTCGTACGAGCAAGCCCGCGCGGCCCATCGGTGGGAGGTGCCCGACCGCTACAACATCGTCTCGGACGTCTGCGATAAGCATCCGCGCGACAAGCCGGCGATGGTCTGGGAGAGCTTCGACGGCTCGGATCGCGAACTGGTCTGGGGAGAGCTCCAGGATCTCGCGAATCAAGCGGCGCATGTGTTACGCGCGCACGACGTCGAGCGAGGCGACCGCGTCGCCGTCGTGTTGCCGCCGACGCCGGAAACCGCTGCGATCTTCTTCGGCGTCTGGAAGCTCGGGGCCGTCCTGCTCTCGATGTCCGTGCTCTACGGGGACGACGCGATCCGTCACCGTCTGTCCGATTCCGGCGCGAAGCTGGTCGTGACGGACGCCGCGAACGCCGGGCGTTTCGACAACGCGTCAGGCGCGGCGCTGCTCGTCCTGGCGGAGGACACGTTTGTGGGCGCGTCCACGGATCCCGTCGCCTGCGACACGTCCGCCGATGATCCGGCGCAGCTCTACTACACATCCGGAACGACCGGGCTGGCGAAAGGGATCGTGCACGCTCATCGATACATCCTCGGCCACGAGGAGTTCGTCTACTGCCACGAGGTCGAGGACGGCGAACGGTTCCACGGGATGGGCGAGTGGGCGTGGGCCGCCGGAATCGCGCCGCTGCTCGGGCCATGGCGGCTCGGGGCACTGCAGTGCGTGTACCGCCGCGAGGCCGGATTCGACCCGCACAGGCAGTTGGATTTCCTCAGCCGGCGCGCGGTGACGAACGTGTTCACGACGCCGACTGCGATGCGGTCGATGATGACGGTCGCCGACGCGGGCACACGCTATCCCTGTCGATTCCGGCGGGTCTGCTCCGCCGGCGAGCCGCTGAATCCCGAGGCGATCCGTTGGTTCCGTGAGCAGTACGGAGTGACCGTGCTCGACTTCTACGGCTTGACGGAGTCGTATCCGCTCGTCGCCAATTACCCGTTCATGGACGTGCGGGAGGGATCGATGGGCAAGCCGATGCCGGGCTGGGACGTCCAGATCCTCGACGAGGACGAGCGTCCCGTCCCGCAAGGCGAACGCGGCGAGATCTGCCTGCGTGCGCGCTCGAACCCGCACTACCCGCTCGGCTACTGGAACCGGCCCGAAGAGGCGGCGGAGGTCTTCGGGGGCGAGTGGTTCCACACGAAGGATGCTGCGAGCCAGGACGACGACGGCTACGTCTGGTACGAGGGGCGCGCGGACGACGTGATCATCGCGGCCGGCTACCGGATCGGGCCGTTCGAGGTCGAATCCGTGTGTCTCGAGCATCCCGCAGTCCAGGAAGCCGCGGCGGTCGCCTCGCCGGACGAGCTTCGCGGCAACGTCGTCAAGGCGTTCATCGTGCTCGCCGCCGACTACGAGGCTTCGGACGAGCTCGCGAACGAGATCAAGGCCTTCGTCAGGGAACGGCTGTCGGCCTACGCCTATCCGCGGCGGGTCGAGTTCGTCGGCGATCTCCCGAAGACGCTCACCGGGAAGATCCGGCGGATCGAGCTCCGCCGGCTCGAGGTCGAGCGGGCTGAGCCGCCCGCGGCTGAGGCCTGAGCGCTCGCTCGGTGGCGTGGAGTGGCCGTCGGACCGGCATGCGAAAATCCAGCGTCATGCGGCTTCCCGACGGCGTCGCCCTCCACCCGTTGGCATCCCACCGCGACTCGCGGGGCTCGTTCACCGAGCTCTTCCGCGACGAGTGGGAAGTCGGCGTTGCGCCGGTGCAGTGGAACGCGTGCAGTTCGGAGGCCGGGTCATTCCGTGGCGTGCACGTCCATCCTCGACACGACGACTATTTCTTGCTCCTCACGGGCCACCTGACCATCGGACTGAGAGATCTCCGCCGCGGGTCGCCCACCGAGGGCTTGAGCTCGATCGTCGAGATGACCGGCGACCCGATCACGGCGATCGTGATGCCGCACGGCGTCGCGCACGGCTTCTACTACCACGCGCCGTCGCTCCATCTGTATGCCGTCAGCGAGTATTGGAGCGTGGATGACGAGCTGGGATGCCACTGGGCCGATCCAGAGCTCGAGATTCCCTGGCCGGGCCAACCGACGCTCGTCTCCGAGCGCGACGCTACCGCTCCGCCGCTCGCCCAGCTGCTCGAGCAGCTAGAGCCTTCGCAGCCACTCCAACCGCCGGCGCCCCTAGCACCCATTTCCTGAAACGCCAGGTTCGGGTCGCGTACACCGTCGCGACGGCGGCGTCGTTCACTGCGCCGCGCCGCATCGCTTGATCGAGCGCGGCTCCGATGAGCTTCGCTCGCCAGGCGGGATCGGCCACACGCGGCGCCCACCGCTCGAGCTCCTCGACCCGCGCGGCCGTGGTCCAACCCCGCCGATGCGAGCTCGGGAAGTGGAGGACGGTCGGCCGTGTAGCGCTGCGCGCTCGAGCTCCCGGCAGCCGCAGGAGCTTCTGCCACATGAAGAGGTCGGTGGTCAGCCCGTCCGGAGTCGTCGACCAACCTTGCGGGAGGCGCCGGTAGGCGGCGAGCGTGTGCGCTCCGCACGAGAGTGGGACGAAGTTCGCCGTGCCGGCGAGCATGCGGTCGCGAAAGGGCCGCAGGGCGAGATCGAAGGGCCAGCTCAGCAGCTCGCCGTCGGCGGTGAAGTGGACGGCCACAGCACCGGCGAAATCTGCATCGGCGAGCAATCCACTCATTGTCTCGACATGCTCGGGAAACCAGAGGTCGTCGTCGCTCAGGTAGCAAACGATCTCGCCGCCCGCGCGCTCGAGCACCGCGTCGCGATACGCCTCGCCGTTGCGCGGCCCTTTGGGGTGGTCGACGAACTGCACGCGATCGTCGCGGCGCATGACGTCGTCCACGATCTCGCGGGTGATGTCCGGAACGCCGTCGCCGACCACGACCACCTCGATGTCTGCGACCGTCTGCTCGAGTGCGCTTGCGAGTGCAAGGCGAAGCGTCTGACCGTGGTCGTGCGTCGGGACGATAACCGTCGCGGCGAGGCTCATCGTGCCTCGGCGAGGCCGGCGAGTTGCCGCAGTCGCTCGACGACAGCCACCTCCGCCGCACCTTCCGCCGCACTGCTCCGCGGCGGCGGCCCGCCCTCGAGGTGCTCCACGAATGCGCGGAGCTCGCGCAGGAGCGGAAACTCCGTGGAGATCGGACGTGTCTCCTCGTCTCGGGTGACGTCGCCCAGGATCTCGCCGCGGGTCACGAGAACGTGATCCATGTACGGATCGGGCAGCGTCGCGATGCCGTCGCGGCAGATGAGCCGGATCTCACGCAGGCGAACCGGATGCGTCGTGGACACGTCGAAGGCAAACCACGGATCGTCGCCGAGCAGCGCGACGAGGCCGCTCGTCGTCCCGTTGACGGTCTCGGCCACCGCACTGTGAGGCTCTGGGATCGTGCCGAGCACCTCGAGCGCGATCGAGATGTCGTGGGGCGCGAGGATCCAGACGCCGTCCACGTCGGCGTGCGGGTTTCCCCAACCGACGCGTACCGTCCGTAGGCCGACAACCGGACCGAGTTCCTCAGAGCGTGCGATCTGGCCGAGCAATTCGATACCGGGGTGGTAGCGCCATTTGTGCATGACGAAGACCCGATCGGCTGCCCGCTCCGCGATCCGTGTTGCTGCCGTGGCGTCGTTCGTCAGCGGCTTCTCGACGAAGAGCGGCACGTTCCGTGAGAGCAGCGCCTCCGTGACCTCGGCATGGGTCGCAGTCGGCGTTGCAACGACGATGCCTTGCAGATCGTCCGGGAGGTCTTCGATCCGGGCAACGGCGACTACCGCTCCACTCTCGAGCGCGTGTCGACGCCTTCCCTCATCGCGGACGACCACTGTGACTGCACACCCGAGTGAGATGAGGTCGCGCAGGATGAGCTTGCCCCAAGCACCGACGCCGACGAGTCCGACCGCAACGTCCGGCATGCGCTAGGGCCCTGTCGCCGAGAAGTGCTGGGCCGCGCTCGGTGGGGCGACCGAGAGCGCCTCGAGGCCGAGGACGACGTGGGCGCGCATGGCGACATCCTCACGCCAGAGCGGGGGCCGTGCGCGATCTGGGCGAGATTCGTGGCCCAAGCCTCCTCGTTGCCCTTGACACGTTCCTCGATATCCGACTAAATCCGGCCATCTGAGGCGCCCGGGGGGACAGGTTCGCCTGTGGCTGGGCGCAGAACGAAACGAACTGAGGGGAGAGGGATGCACACACGAAGCGCGGGCGCTGCGGCCCTGCTTGGGGCTGCGCTCCTGCTTCTTGTCTTCGCGGCGGGTGCAGGCGCCGGCAACGGCCCTGAGGCGATTGGCGATGGCAACATCATCCAGTCGTACTACACGCCGCTGGGGATGAGCACCGCACCGGCCACCGTGGTCGTACAGGTCGCGGGGAAGCCGTGGGCCGAGGTCCAGGGCGATGCGGGCCGCAAGCTCAGCAAGTCGGAGAAGGACCAGATCAAGGATTCGCTGCGGGCCACCCAGGCCCCGATCGCAGCGAAGGTGCGGGAGCTCGGCGGAACCGTCGAGAACTCGTTCCAGTCGGCCTACAACGGCATTCGCATCGAGATCGCCCGCGACAAGCTGCCCGCGATCGCGGCGCTGCCGAACGTTGTCGGCATCCATGCGCTGCAGGTCTTCACGCCCGACAACACGAACGGCGTTCCTCTGGTCGGCGCTCCGGCCGTGTGGGACGGCGTCAACGGCCTGCACGGTGAGGGCATCAAGGTCGGGATCATCGACACGGGCATCGACTACACGCACGCCAACTTCGACGGGCCCGGGACGATCGCGGCCTGGAACGCGGCATTCGCGACCTCGACGCTTGCGCCCGATCCGACCCTCGTCGGCCCGGCGGCCCCGCGTGTCAAGGGCGGAATCGACCTCGTCGGCGACGCGTACAACGCGAACGATCCGAACTCGGTTCCACAGCCGGACTCGAATCCGCTCGACTGCAACGGCCACGGCTCGCACGTCGCCGGCACCGCGGCAGGGAACGGCGTCTTGGCGGACGGGACGACCTACCACGGCCCGTACACGGCCTCGACGATCAGTTCGAACTCGTGGGGGATCGGTCCCGGGGTCGCCCCGAAGGCCGACATCTACGCGATCCGCGTGTTTGGCTGCGCCGGCTCGACGAACGTCGTCGTGGACGCGATCGACTGGGCCGTCGACAACGGCATGGACGTGATCAACATGTCCCTCGGCTCGCCGTTCGGCGACGCGTCGAACCCGGACGCCGTCGCGTCGACGAATGCGGCGAAGGCGGGGATCATCGTCGTCGCCTCTGCCGGCAACAGCGGCGCCGGCCGGTACATCACCGGCTCGCCGGCGTCGGCTACCGGTGCGATCAGCGTCGCGGCGAACGACCCGACGCCGAGCTTCGCGGCTGCGCACCTCACTGGTGTCGGGGCTCCAATGGACCTGATCAACGCAAACGGGGCGTCGTTCTCGACGTTCAGCGGGAACCTGAAGGTGCTGGTCGACAATCCGCTGACGCCGGCCAACGAGGCGATTGGCTGCCAGCAGTCCGATTACGCCGGCTCAGCGGGGATGATCGTGGTTGTCAACCGCGGCGTCTGCGCCCGCGTCTCGAAGGCGATCCGAGGCCAGAAGGCCGGCGCGATCGCAGTGATCATGGCCAACAACGCGAGCAGCCTGCCCCCGTTCGAGGGCCAGATCACGTCTGACCCCGACACGGGCGAGCAGTACACCGTCACGATCCCGTTCCTGGGAGCGAGGGGGCCGTTCACGGACGCGGCATCCGACTCCGGCAGGCTGCGGGCGGCAGACGGGGCATCCGTCACCATCAGCCCCACGTCGATCCCGAACCCGACGTATCTCGCGTTCGCCGACTTCACGTCCGCCGGTCCGCGGACCGGTGACAGCGCACTGAAGCCGGATGTGACGGCTCCGGGCGTGAGCATTCGGTCGACCGGCATGGGCACCGGCAACGGCGCCGCGGTTCTGTCCGGAACGTCGATGGCGGCGCCGCACACGTCGGGCGTCGCTGCGCTCACGGCCCAGGCCCATCCGGGCTGGACGGTCGAAGACCTGAAGGCGGCGATCGTGAACACCGCCGATCCGGCCCTCGTGTCGGACTACGCCACGAGTCGCGGCGGCACGGGCGAGGTCCAGGCCCCCGGTGCGACGAAGACCGACGTCGACGCTGTCGGCGACAAGATGACAGCGTCGTTGAGCTTTGGCTTCGTCGACCTGAGGGACAACTTCAGTCGCGTCAGAAGCATCAAGCTGCGAAACCACGGAAGCTCTGCTGCAACGTTCGACGTATCGCAGACCAACGCGAGCGGTTCGCCGCACTCGGTCTCGTTCGGATCGAGCCAGGTGACCGTTCCGGCCGGCGGCGCAGTCGAGCTCGCTGTGACGCTGAACGTCCCGGTGGCGACGATCGGCAATGCCGACGCGTTCCGGGAAGTGGCAGGACTCGTCAAGCTGACGCCGGTGGGCGGCAGCAACAACGGCGTCACGCTTCGGGTCCCGTACTACCTCGTGCCGCGGGCCGATTCGAACATCGATGCGAAGCTCGCGTCGAAGAGCGTTCCGGCCGGCTCGCCGTCGACGACGGCGAGGGTCACGAACCCGGGCGGGGCGATCGCCGGGACGGGCGACTTCTACGCCTGGGGTCTTTCTGACCCGAGTGACACGAACGCCTCCAACGACGTACGGGCGATCGGCGCCCAGACGTTCCCAGATCCGAGCGCATCGGATCCAAACCGGCGTGACATCGTGTTCGCGATCAACGGCTACAACCGCTGGTCGAACGCTGCGACGAACGAGTTCGACATCTACGTCGACGTGAACAACGACGGCGTGGACGACTACGTCGTCGTCGGTGTGGACTTCGGAGCTGTTACGGCGGGTAGCTTCAACGGCCAAGTCGGCGCCTTTGTGTTCAGCACGCACAGCGCCGGCGCGAGCATCGTGTTCCTCGGCTTCGCCCCGACTGACGGGACAACCGAGGAGCTTCCCATCCGGACGAGCCAGCTCTGCCGGACCGGCGAGCCGTGCCTGTCGAAGACGTCGAATCCGCGGTTCACGTACCACGCGTTCGGCTTCGACCTGTTCAGCAACTCGGTTGACGTCGTCGATGGTTCGGCGAAGTTCAACCCGTGGACGCCGGCGATCTCGCAGGGTGACTTCCTCAGCGTCGCACCGGGTGCAACGGCAACGACTCCGGTGACGATCAATCCCGCCGAATGGGCGCTGACTCCGGCCCTCGGCACGATGGTCGTATCGACGGACAACAAGTCCGGGAAGGACGAGGCGCAACTGCTCGGGCTTTCGCTCGGGTAAGCACAAGCCCTCACCGGTACCTGAGAGGCCCTGCGCGAGCGGGGCCTCTCTCTTTTCGCATGAATCGACGAATTTGCGGGTATGGTCCGCCCGATTTCGCTTGACATAGACACGAATATCGAGAGACGATCATCCGATCCGAGCGGGGTTCAGGCGCAACTGCCTGTCGGACAGTCGTCAAGGGTCAAGAGGGGAGAGGGAATGCTCAAGAGGAGTCTGCAGCTCGCTATCGGGCTGCTCTGTGCGGGTGCGATGCTGGTCGCGCCGGCGGCGGGAGGTGCCGGCGGCTCCGCGGGCGGTCTCGTCGGTGGCGACAGCAACGAGTCCGCCACAGCATGGTTCGTCGAGCTCGCCAGCCCGCCCGCAGTCAAGGGGACGAGCGACGCGACGCTCAAGGCCGAGCACAAGGCGTTCAAGGCAAACGCCGCTGCGGCCGGCATCAATCTGACCGAGCGGTATTCGTTCGACACGCTCTGGAACGGCTTCTCGGTGTCGGTGCCGCGGTCGCAGGTCGCGGCGGTGCAGTCCGTTCCAGGCGTGAAGGCAGTCTTTCCGGTCCACACGGTGTCGCTGCCGGATCCGCGCTCGGGGGGCGGCGAGGGAATCGACCTCGCGAACGCGATCACGCAGACCGGAGCCGACATCGCGCAGAACGAGCTCGGCCTCGACGGCTCGGGCGTGACGATCGCAATCATGGACAGCGGCGTCGACTACACGCTCCCCGAACTGGGGAACTGCACCGCGGTCGGCCCGAACTGCAAGGTTCGCGGGGGCCTCGACCTCGTGGGCGACAGCTACAACGCGAGTCCGTCCAGCCCGGCCTTTCAGCCGGTCCCGCATCCGGACAACGACCCGGCGCCGTGCGACCCGAACGTCGCCGACGCGCAGGAGGCAGCCGGGCTCGGCACGTCGGACGCGGCCCACGGCACGCACGTCGCCGGCATTGCCGCGGCCGACGGTCGCGGACATCAGGCCCAGGGCCAGGTCGTCGGCGTCGCGCCGGGAGCAAAGCTGCTCGCATATCGCGTCTTCGGCTGCAACGGCTCGACAGATACCGACGTGATGATCGCGGCGATGCAGCAGGCGCTCAAGGACGGCGCGGACGTCCTGAACATGAGCATCGGCTCGGCGTTCAGCAACTGGCCGGAGTCGCCGGAAGCCGTCGCCTCGGACAACCTCGTCGACAAGGGCGTCGTCGTCGTCGCGTCGATCGGCAACAGCGGCGTGAACGGCGGCCAGCTCTGGTCGGCGGGCTCGCCCGGCGTCGGCAAGAAGGTCATCGGCGTCGCGTCGTTCGACAATCTCAAGGCGACCCAGGCCGCGTTCCAGGTCGGCTCGAAGCTGTACGGGTACAACCGCGCAGCGGCGGCTCCTGCCGCTCCGACCAGCGGCGGCGGCCCGATCCAGTTCACAGGAACGCCCGCGACGCCGAATGATGGATGCGTGGCGCTGCCGGCAGGAAGCCTGGTCGGCAAGATCGCGTTCATCCGCCGCGGCACCTGCGGCTTCGCCATCAAAGCGCAGACGGCACAGAACGCAGGCGCAATCGCACTTGTCCTGTACAACAACCAGCCCGGGACGGTCACGCCGACGGTCGCAGGTGCCGTCCCGATCACGATCCCGGTGGTCTTCATCACGGCCGCCGACGGCACGACGATCTTCAACGGCCTTGCCGTCGATTCGACCTTGACGTGGACTGCGCTGACCACGGCAACGCCGCTTCCGACGGCCGGCCTGATCTCCGACTTCAGCTCGTGGGGCACGGACGCCGAGCTCACGCTCAAGCCGGATATCGGCGCGCCCGGTGGGCAGATCTACTCGACGTGGCCGCATCAGCAGTTCGGCGGTCACAACACGATCAGCGGCACGTCGATGTCCTCGCCGCACGTGGCCGGGCTCGCCGCGCTGATCCTCCAGGCGAAGAACATGAACATCGCGGCGTCGCAGGTGCGGACTCTGCTGATGAACACGGCCTCCCCGAAGGGCGAGAACACTGCCCTGAACGGGCTCGAGCCGACGTGGCGGCAGGGCGCCGGCATGGCCAACGTGGTCGACGCGGTCACGACGCCCGCGTGGGTCACGCCGTCGAAGATCTCCCTCGGCGAGGGCAACGGCGGGTCTCAGCAGCTGACGGTCACGAACAGCGGCACTTCGGCGGTCACGTACGACCTGTCCAGCCTGTCGACGATCGCAACCGGTCCGTCGACGAATCCGGCGGCCGTGTACCCGTTCACCTTCACCTACCTCACAGGACTCACGAATGCGGCGACCTTCAGTTCGCCGAGCCTGACGGTGCCGGCGGGTGGGAGCGCCACGGTCGACGTGAACATCGCGGCGAATCCCGGGCTCCGTGACAAGAGCCTGTACGGCGGGTACGTCGTGCTGACCCCGCGGGGCAGCGGCGTCACCCTCCGCGTTCCGTACGTCGGGTTCTTCGGCGACTACCAGTCGCTGCCAGTGCTGACCGCGGCCAATTGCAGGCTGCCGGCGGTGTTCCAGCTCAAGGCCGGCGGGTCGGATGCCTGCCTCGGCGGCGGGATCCAGCGCCTCGGGGCGGCGGGGGCGACCTTCACGCTGCAGGGGAGCGACATCCCGATCCTGCTGTTCCACCTGAACCACCAGGTCCGGAAGCTGAACGTCCAGGTGTACAACGCGAACGGCTCGCCCGTGCACCCGGTGTTCAACTATGCGGACAAGGAGGAGTTCCTGCCCCGGAACTCGACCGCCACGTCGTTCTTCGAGTTCGACTGGGACGGCACCCGCGGACAGGACAACGGCAACAACAAGCGGAAGGTCGTCCCCAACGGGACGTACGTCCTCAAGCTCAGCGTCCTCAAGGCGCTCGGCGACGAGAGCAACCCAGCCGACTGGGAGACCTTCACGTCACCTCCGATCACGCTCGCGCGGCCCTAGCCCGCGCGCGGAGCTCCACAACGAGAAAGGCCCCGCGATCGCGGGGCCTTTCTCTCTTCTCAGGAGGACGTTGTTCCTACTTCTTGGCGCGGCGCCGCGTCGTGCGGCGGCGCGTGCCCGCCTTGCGGGCCGTTGTCGCCTTGCGGCGCGTGCCGGTCTTGCGGGCCGTGGTCTTGCGACGCGTGGCCGTCTTCTTGCGTGCGCCCGTCGCCTTCCGGCGGGTACCCGTCTTCTTCCTGGCGCCCGTCGCCTTCTTCCGCGCGCCGGTCTTCTTGCGGGCCGTCGTCTTGCGACGCGTGGCCGTCTTCTTGCGTGCGCCGGTTGCCTTCCGGCGTGTGCCCGTCTTCTTCCGGGCGGTCGTGGCCTTCTTCCGGCGCGTGCCGGTCTTGCGGGCGCGCGACGTCGTGCTCTTCTTGCGGCGCGTGGTTGCCTTGCGGGCGGTGGTCTTCCGGCGCGTGCCCGTCTTCTTCCGGGCGGTCGTCGCCTTCTTCCGCGTGCCCGTCTTCTTGCGGGCTGTTGTCGCCTTCTTCCGGCGGGTGCCGGTACGCGCGCGTGTAGTACGAGCTGCCGAGGCGGCCTTGCGCCGGCGGCGCGGCCGTGCGGCGCGGACTTTCTCCACGCCTTCTTCCTCCGGCTGTTGCTGCACCTCTTGCGTCGGCTCGCCCGGCGACTCCTGCTGCTCGGGCGGCTCCGACGTACTGCTGAATGGGTAACTCTCCATGAGCCCTCCTACTGGGAGATTTCCTGTACGACCTGGCCGGTCTGCGTGTCGTGCCCTTGGCGGGCGACGTCGGCTTGTGCGACGACTCCCACCAGCCGGCCGTCCTCCATGACCACCGGCAGGCGACGAACCTGACGCTTTGCCATCGAGCGCAAAGCTTCGTCGAGATCCTGCTCGAGATCAATGGTGACGAGATTCGTCGATGCAACCTCGCGGACGGTGATCGACTTCGGGTCCTTGCCTTCAGCAACGACACGGATCGCTATGTCGCGGTCGGTGACCATGCCGGTCAGGCGTCCGTTCTCTGTTACATGCACAACCCCTGCGTCCTCCTGCGTCATGATTCGCGCCGCATCGACGACCGTCTTACTCGGCTCGACCGTCTGTGGGTTCGAAGTCATGATTGTCCCGGATGCTCTGACCCATGTCTCCTCCTTGCCGCCTTCGCCGCGACGGTTCCCTGCGCCGTGCACGCCGAAACGACACAATTGCATCATGACGTGCGCTTCGGACCGCATGCGCGCGCTTGCGCTGTCATTCCCGTCGACATACGAAGACTCGCCGTGGGGATTCCCGGTCTTCAAGGTGGGCGACAACAAGCTGTTCGCGATGATGACGCATCGTGACGATAAATGCGAGTGCGAATTGACGGTGAAGGTGACGCCCGAGGAGCGCGAGATCGCGCTGATGCTCCCGCACGTGCGTCGCGCGAGTTACGTCGGGCGGTACGGGTGGATAACCGCGCGCGTCACCGACGAAGAATCGCTGCAAACGGCGCTCGAATGGATGCGCGAGAGCTACTGGTTGCGTGCACCTGTGGAATTCCGCGATGCGGTTGTGGATACTGTGGACGATGACGCGCGCTAGCCCGTGATTCCGTAGCTTTGCGCTCGTCCTCCTGGGGATCGAGCTCTTCGACGAGCTCGTCTTCGGGGTGCGCGAGGCCGCGTGGCCGGCCATCCGGCACGACCTGTCTCTGTCGTACACACAGGTCGGTCTGTTGCTGTCGATTCCTGGGCTTGCGTCGCTCGTGCTCGAGCCCGCGATCGGGGTGCTCGGGGACCTCGGCCGCCGGCGCGCGCTTATCGTCGCCGGCGGAATCGGATTCGCGGCCGCGCTCCTGCTTGCAGCCGCTGCGCCTGGTTTTGGGCTGCTCCTCGCAGCTTTTTTGCTCGCCTTCCCGTCCTCGGGCGCGTTCGTCAGCCTCTCGCAGGCGACGCTCATGGATCTCGATCCGCGTTCGCGCGAACGCAACATGGCGCGCTGGACCCTCGCCGGGTCGTTCGGTGTCGCCGCCGGGCCCCTCCTGTTCGCGGCGACACATTCCTGGCGCTGGACGTTCGTCGGCCTGGGGGCAGTCGCGCTCGCGCTGACGCTGCTGGTGCGGAGATTCGCGTTCGAGGGACGTGCCGAGCGCGCGGGGTTTCGGACGGCTCTCGCCGCGCTGCGCCGGCGCGAGGTCCTGCGCTGGCTCGCCGTGCTCGAGCTCCAGGATCTCGGCGGCGACGTCCTGTACGGATATCTGGCGCTCTACTTCGTCGACGTCGTCGGCGTCTCGGCGACGACGGCCGCGCTCGTGGTCGCCGCGTGGACCGGCGCGGATCTCATCGGGAACCTCGTACTCCTCCGCGTGCTGCGCCGCGTCCCGGGAACGACGTATATCCGCGCGACTGCAGTCGCGGTCGCGGTCCTGTTCCCGCTCTTCCAGCTCGTCGGCGGATTGTGGCCAAAGCTTGTGTTGATCGGCGTCGTCGGCGCCCTGCACTCAGGCTGGTACCCGGTGGCGAAGGGACGTCTGTACGCGGAGCTGCCGGGTCTGAGCGGCACGGCGATGGGAATCAGCACAGTCACGGGGCTACTCGGCTCGGCGTTGCCGCTCGCCGTCGGCCTGCTCGCGGCGCGCTTCGGGCTACACGACGCTTTCTGGCTCGTGTTGCTCGCGCCAGTAGCGCTCTTGCTCGGCGTTCCGCGCGAGCCAAAAGTGGGTCAGACCCAGCGGGTCTGACCCTTCGGCTGTTCCGTATCCTGCCTGCTCATGAAGGTCGTTCTTCCCGACAACTCCGAGCTCGAGCTCCCCGACGGCGCGACCGGGCTCGACGCGGCGCGCGCGATCGGGCCGAAGCTCGCCGAGCAGGCCGTGCTCGTCCGCTCGAACGGGCGCATCCAGGACCTGCGCTTGCCGCTCCAGGACGGCCAGCCGATCCAGATCCTGACGACGCGCGACAAACAGGACCCGGATGCGCTAGCCGTGCTCCGCCACTCGTCCGCGCATCTGCTCGCCGAGGCCGTCCGGCGTCTGTACCCCGGCGTGAAGATCGCGATCGGCCCTTCGATCGAGAACGGGTTCTACTACGACTTCGAGTTCCCCGAGCCGATCCGCGAGGAGGATCTGCCGAGGATCGAGGCGGAGATCATGCGCGAGCTCGAGGAAGGACGCGAGTGGCAGCGTGAAGAGGTGTCTGCCGCCGAGGCGAAGCAGCGTTTCCTCGAGGAGGACGAGCCCTACAAGGTCGAGCTCGTCGACACGGCGGAGGGACCGATTTCCATCTATACGCAGGGAGACTTCACCGACCTCTGCCGCGGGCCGCACCTGCAGAACTCGAAGCCGATCAAGGCCATCAAGCTGACGAGCCTCGCCGGCGCGTACTGGCGCGGCGATGAGAAGAACACGCAGCTCACGCGGATCTACGGGACGGCGTTCTACTCGAAGGACGATCTCGACGCGTACCTCGCGCAGCTCGAGGAGGCTCGGAAGCGCGACCACCGCCGACTCGGCCGGCAGCTCGACCTCTTCCACCTCAGCGAGCACTCACCCGGCTCGCCGTTCTGGCATCCGAAGGGGATGGTGATCTGGAACGCACTCGAGGATCTGCGCCGGAGCGAGAACCTGAAACGCGGCTACTCCGAGGTGAAGACGCCGCTGCTCTACGACATCGAGACGTACAACACATCGGGGCACTACGACAACTACAAGGAGAACATGTTCTTCGTCGAGACGGGCGACCAGGAGCGGATGGCGCTGAAGCCGATGAACTGCCCCGGCCACATGCTGCTCTTCGGCTCCGAGCTGAGGTCCTACCGCGACTTGCCGATCCGGTACGCGGAGTCGTCGACTCTGCATCGAGACGAGCCGGGCGGGACGCTTCACGGCCTTCTGCGTGTCCGTCACATCACGCAGGACGACGCACACGTCTTCGTCACGGAGGATCAGATCCAGGACGAGATCGACGGGATGATCGACTTCGCGAAGACCCTCTACGACCGGTTCGGGATGGTGGCCCGCGCGGAGCTCTCCACGCGACCCGACAAGCGACTGGGGACGGATGAGCAGTGGGACGTGGCGGAGGCCGCGCTGGAGCAGGCACTGAAGCGGCATGCCATGGAGTACGTGGTCAGCCCGGGAGAAGGGACCTTCTACGGGCCGAAGATCGACCTGCACATGACCGACGTGCTGGGCCGCCCGTGGCAGATGGGAACGATCCAGCTCGACTACCAGATGCCGATGCAATTCGGCCTCACGTACATGGGGGCCGACAACCGTGAGCACCACCCGGTCGTGATCCACCGAGCTCTGCTCGGCTCGCTCGAGCGCTTCATGGGAATCCTGATCGAGCACTACGCCGGCGCGTTCCCGTTCTGGCTCGCGCCGGTGCAGATCAGGGTGATCCCGGTCGGGGAGGATCATCGAGCGGCCGCCGACCGGCTTCGCGATCAGCTCGGCGAGTATCGCGTCGACGTCGACGACCGGGACGAAACGGTCGGCCGCCGGATCCGGGACGCCGAGCTGGAGAAGATCCCGTACGTGATCGTCTACGGGGACAGGGAGTCCGACGAGTCGCTTGCAGTCCGGAAGCGGGGCGGCGAGCAGGCCACGATCGGGCTTGCAAAGCTTCGTCAGGAGCTTGCTACCCTGTAGCTCTGCCAAGCAGGAGCGCCCACGTTCCTCACCGCCCGAGCGATTGAGCTCCGGGACGGTTGAACCGAGTCGTGAACGACGAGGAACCCGGGCCGCTGCTTGCAGCGGTTTTTGTCATTCCAGAGAAAGGATCGAAGCTAGCTTGGTGATTGCTCTTTGAGGCCGAGGAGACGCCCAGGCCCTCCCGACCGCATGCCCCAGCAGCCGCAGGATCGCATCAACGAGGCGATCCGGGCTCCGCAGGTACGGCTGATCGGCGAAGGCGGCGAGCAACTCGGCATCAAACCCACGCGCGACGCCCTCGAGTACGCCTTCTCGAAGAACCTCGACCTGGTCGAGGTCGCCGCGCAGGCGGATCCCCCCGTCGCCAAGGTCATGGACTGGGGGAAATACAGGTACGAGCAGGAGCAGAAGGCCAAGCTCGCACGGAAGCACCAGACGCAGATCAACGTCAAGGAGATCAAGCTCAGGCCGAAGATCGGGGTTCACGACTACAACACGAAGAAGGGCCACGTGGAGCGCTTCCTCAACCAGCGCGCCAAGGTCAAGGTCACGATCATGTTCCGTGGACGGGAAACGTCACATCCGGAGCGTGGGCGGGACCTGCTGATGCGGCTGGCGGAGGACGTGGGGGAGATCGGACAGATCGAGTCCCAGCCGCTCCTCGACGGTCGGAACATGGTCATGGTGCTCGGTCCAACGAAGAACGCGGGAGTCAAGAGAGATGCCGAAAACGAAAACGTCCAGCAGCGTCAAGAAGCGGTTCAAGGTAACGGCGAGCGGCAAGCTGCTGCGCCGGCACGCCATGAAGAGCCACAACCTGGGGAAGAAGTCGCCTAAACGGAAGCGGGCGTTTAGCAAGGACCATCCCGTGTCCCGTGCGGACACGCGGGCGGTGCGGAAGCTGTTCGGACGAAAAGGAGCTAGGTGAGGTAGTGCCGCGCGTCAAGCGTTCCGTCCACGCGCGCAAGAAGCGCCGCAAGGTCCTCGGCCAGGCGAAGGGCTACTGGGGGCTCAAGAAGACCTCGTACCGCTACGCGAAGGAGCAGGTCGACCACTCGCTCACCTACGCGTACCGCGACCGCAAGAACAAGAAGCGCACCTTCCGCCGCCTTTGGATCATGCGGATCAACGCGGGGGCGCGCGCAAACGGCCTCTCCTACAACCAGTTCGTCGCCGGGATGAAGAAGGCGAACATCGACCTCGACCGGAAGGTGCTCGCCGAGCTGGCCGTGAGCGACCCGCAGGCGTTCGGCGCGCTCGCCGAGCAGGCGAAGTCGGCGCTCGAACGAGCCTGAGCCTGCGGGAAGACCTCGCAGAGGCGTTTCTCCGGCAGGCGGACGCCTGCGAGAAGAGCGGTTCGCGGCTGTACGCAGAAGTCTGCCGTCGCCTCGCCGAGGATTCGAGTGTCGGCGAGATCGTCGGTGACGTCCGGTGGGACATGCCCATCCGGATCCTCGGCGGCCTCCACTACCTTGCGCTCTCCGACGGGATCGACCCGTGGTTCGCGCCGCACGAGGTCGTCGCACAGCACCGCGACTGGCTCGAGCGGTTCGTGGCCGAGCACGACGTGCAAACGAACGAGGTCCAGCGTTGCTTCGCGCTCTTGCCGGCGTTCCTGGAGCTCGCGCGCGCAGGCGGGCGCCGACTCGACCTCCTCGAGCTCGGTCCGAGCGCCGGGCTCAATCTTCTGTTCGACCGGTACGGCTACCGGTATCGGAACGGGATCTGGGGGCCGGCCGACGCCGCGGTCGTGCTGGCGGGCGAAGAGCGCGGTGCGGTACCGGGGCAGCTGCTCGCGGTGGAGGCCGACATCGGTCGCCGTCAGGGCGTCGACCTGAATCCGGTCGACGTGACGACCGACGAGGGCGTGCGCCTGTTGACGTCGTTCGTGTGGGCCGACCAGTGGCATCGGCTCGAGCGGCTGCGCCGCGCGATCGCCGTGCTGCGGGCCGATCCTCCAGAGCTCATCCGCGGCGACTACGTCGAGCTGTTGCCGCAGCTGCTTGCCGACCGCGATCCGGATGGGCTCACCGTCGTATTCCAGACCGCATCCACGCTCTACCTCGATCGCGAGCGTTACGACCAGGTCCGAACGACTCTGCGCGACGCAGCGCGAGCTGCGCCGCTCGGGTGGATCTCGATGCAACGTTGGGACGAGGAGGACGAGGCCGGCGACGGGCCTCCACTCGAGGTCGCGTTGTGGCCCGAGCGGGACGTTCGCGTCGTCGCGCGCATGGGCCCGCACGGAGAGTGGCTTGATTACTTCGGCTGAGAACCAGACCCTGAAGCTCGTGCGCCGGCTCGCGTCGGCCCGGCAGCGCGACAAGCTCGGCCTCTTCGTCTGCGAGGGCGAGGATCTCGTCGAGGCTGCGCGGGCGGCGGGAGTCGAGCCGGTCGAGTTGCTGGTCGCCGGCGAGAACGTCGTGCCGGAATTGCTCGCGGACGTCTCGACGCTCGGCCATCCGCCGCGAGTCATCGGGATCTTTCGCCGAGACGACCTGCGGGCGCGCGAGCTACCTCCCGTCGGGCTCGCGCTCTGGCGTGTCGGCGATCCCGGCAATGTCGGGGCGCTGATCCGCACCGCGGACGCGCTCGGCCCGGCGTTCGTCGCGCTCTCGGACGGGTGCGCCGATCCGACCGGCCCGAAGGCCGTGCGGGCGTCGATGGGCGCGCTCTTCCGCGTCCCGCTGATCGGGTTCGAGGACGCGCCGCGACCGTGGGTCGCGCTCGTTCCTCGCGGCGGAGCGTCGATTGCCGACGTCACGGGCACGACGTTCGTGGTCGGCGCGGAGCGCGAGGGGATCCCCGAAGAGGTGCTCGCGCGCTGCGACGAGCGCGCGACGATCCCGCTCGCGGCGGGCGCCGAATCGCTGAACGCCGCCGCCGCCGGCGCAATCGCGCTCTACGAGCGCGCGCGCCGGCGATCGACGTCGTAAATTCAGCGGGCTGCGGTCGTCGCGGGCGGAGACGCCGGGATGTCCATCTGGATCTCCGGCAGAGACCGGTCGGACTCCTCGGCGGTCAGGTACGGCCGGTCCTGGAAGTCCGAGAACGAGGCGACGATGTTCGTCGGGAAGGTGTCGACCGCGTTGTTGTACGCCTGCACGGTGAGGTTGTACGACTGGCGCGACATCGCGATCACGTTCTCGATCTGCGACAGCTGCGTCTCGAGTCGCTGGAAATCGCCTTCGGCCTTCAGATCCGGATACCGCTCGACGTTCGCGAACAGCCTGCTGAGCGCACCGGTGAGGAGATTCTCCGCCTGCGCCTGCGCTGCGGGTGACGTCGCCGCGACGGCCTGGTTCCGTGCCAGAGAGACTTCGTCGAGGGTGCCGCGCTCGTGGGTCGCGTACCCGGAGACGACCTCCACCAGGTTCGGGATCAGGTCGTGCCGCCGCTTCAACTGGACGTCGATGTCCGCCCAGAGTGCGTCGGCGCGGTTCCGGAGCCGAACGAGCTTGTTGTAGTTCACGGCCAGCCAGAGCGCGAAGACGACGATCGCTGCGAGGAACAGGAAGAACGAGATGAGGAGGGGGTCATGATTCATGGGACCGTTTGTCGGCCCGGGAGGCGGTCAGCTTGAGCGGCGCGCCACCCAGATCGTGTCTTCACCCCCGGTGAACGGGCTGCGGTCGAACCAGCCGTAGCACTCCTCGATCTCGAAGCCGCTCTCCCCGAGGAGTGCCCGCCATTCCTCCGGGTCGATCCAGGCGAGCGCCATGGTCGTCTCGGCGGTCTCTGCGCCCCGCACGGACAGCGTCAGCGTCCGGGCCGTCGTGTCCCAGACGGCCCGCTCCCAGATCCCGGCCTCGCGCTCGAGCCAGCGGTCGTGCGTCTCGTCGATGTCGTCCGCGCCGGGCGTGAACACGTCGAAGACGAGCCGGCCGTCCGGCACGAGGAGATCACGCGCCGCGGCGAGCGCCTGCCGCCGCTCGCGGTCGGTCTGGAGGTGCAGATACGAGCGAAAGGGGCAGATGACGAGCGGGACGCGCTCGTCGACCGGAGGAGCGCGCAGGTCGCCCACGCGCAGGTCCAGCTCGACGCCGGCCAGGGCGGCGCGTCGCGCGCAGATGTCGAGCATCCCGCGCGACGAGTCGACGCCGAGCACGCGGATCCCGTCGGCGGCGATCGGCACGGCGATCCGGCCGGTGCCGACGCCGAGCTCGACCACGGGCCCGCCCGACCGCCGCGCCTCCTCGAGGTAGAAGGCGACGTCCTCGGTGACCGAGGCGCTCCACGGGTCGTAGAGCGCCGCGATCGAGTCGTACGGGCTTGCCTGTGGACGTTTCGTCACGGTTCCGGGTACGAGAGCCAGGGGCAGTCCTGCCTCTGGGATCGTCACAGTTTCCGCACACAGGTATCGTTTTGGCATGGCTGTGCCGTCTCGCGTCTTCCTGTTTACCGGGCCCCGGCTCGCCGGGGACCGGCGCTGACGCAGGCGCGGCGCGCCGACCTCCGCTAGTCGAGCCGGGGCCGTCCTCTGACCCCGACCAGCGACGAAGGAGCACATGAGCAAGAACCGTGAACCGGCTACAGTCGCCGCCGTGGACGCGGCGGCCCTCGAGCAGGAAGCCCTCGCGGCGGTCGCAGCCGCATCGACGCCCGCCGAGCTGACAGCGCTGCGGACGCGCTATCTCGGGCGGAAGAGCGAGCTGAAGCAAGCCCTGCGCAACGTCCGCGACCGCGAGACGGGCATGACGCTCAACGCGGTCCGCGAGCGGCTCGAGGATGCGTTCGCACGGCGCGAGGCTGACCTCGACCGCAGCGAGCTCGATCGAGCGCTGTCGTCGGACGGCTTCGACGTGACGCTGCCGGGCGAAGAGCTCCCGGTCGGTCAGCTCCATCCGACGACGCAGGTCCGCCGGATCGTCGAGGACACCTTCCTCGGGCTCGGCTACGAGATCCGCGACGACCGCGAGGTCGAGACCGTCGAGTACAACTTCGACAAGCTCGCGTTCCCGCCCACGCACTCGAGCCGCTCCCCGCGCGACACGTTCTTCCTCGCCGACGACGTCGTGCTGCGCACCGAGACGTCGCCGTCGCAGATCCACCATCTCGAGGCGCGCGAGCCGCCGGTGTACATGGTCTCGATCGGACGGGTGTACCGGCGCGATGCGATCACGCCGACGCGCTTCCCGATCTTCCACCAGTTCGAAGGGCTTGCCGTCGACCGCGGGATCACCCTCGCGGATCTCAAGGGGACTCTGCTGCACGTAATGCGTGCGCTGTTCGGCGACGATCGGCGAGTCCGGTTCCGGACGCACTACTTCCCGTTCACCGAACCCTCGATCGAGCCTGACGTCTCCTGCGGCGTCTGTGGCGGCACCGGCTGTCGCACGTGCAAGTTCACGGGGTGGATCGAGCTCGGCGGCGCGGGGATGGTCGACCCGCGCGTGTTCGAGAACGTCGGTGTCGATCCGGAGGAGTGGTCCGGCTTCGCGTTCGGCTGCGGTCCCGAGCGCGCCGCGCAGCTACGTTTCGGGATCTCCGAGATCCGGCCGCTCTGGTCAACCGACCTACGCGTGCTGAGGCAATTCTGATGAAGGTTCCTGTCAGCTGGCTCCGCGAGTACGTGGCCGTCGAGATGCCGCTCACCGAGCTGGTGGAACGGCTCAGCGTTGCTTCCGCGGAGGTCGAGGGGATCGAGCGTCGCGGCGTTCCCGACGTCGACGGCAACCTCGGCTTCTTCCGCGTCGGTCGCGTGCTCGAAGCCGGCAAACACCCGAATGCGGACCGTCTGCAGCTCTGCCAGGTGGACGTGGGCGAGGGCGAGCCGCGCCAGATCGTGTGCGGCGCGTGGAACTTCGGTCCCGGCGCAACGGTCGCGGTCGCGCTCCCGGGTGCGGTGCTCGCCAACGGCGTCAAGCTCGAGGCGGCCGAGCTGCGAGGCCAGCTTTCGAACGGAATGATCCTCGCCGAGGACGAGGTCGAGCTCGGCACCGACCACACGGGAATCATGGTTCTCCCCGACGAGTGGGAGCCCGGAACGCCGCTCACCGATGCGCTGCCGCTCGCCGAGGACATCCTGCTGGTCGAATCCACGGGGAACCGTCCGGATCTGATGGCGATCTATGGCATCGCGCGTGAGGTCGCCGCGCTGTACGACCTCGAGCTGTCGCCACCCCCGGGACGCGATCCGGGCGTCGCGGGCGACGAGCCGGTCGACGTTCGCGTGGAGGACTTCGAAGGCTGCCCGCGCTACATCGGCCGTCTGTTCCGCGACGTGCGCGTCGGCCCCTCCCCCGCGTGGTTGCGCACGCGCCTCTCCGATGCAGGCATGCGGCCGATCTCCAACGTCGTCGACGTGACGAACTACGTGATGCTCGCGCTCGGCAACCCGCTGCACGCGTTCGATCTCGCGACGCTGAAAGAGGGACGAATCGTCGTCCGCCGCGCCCACAAGGGTGAGCAGCTGCGCACGCTCGACGGCGAGCTCCGCGAGCTCGAGCCGACCGATCTGATGATCGCCGACGCAGCGCGCTCGGTCGCCCTCGCGGGAATCATGGGCGGCGAGGAGACCGAGATCACGGAGTCGACGACCGACGTCCTCTTGGAGGCTGCGAACTTCGAGCCGTACACGATCTTCCGCACCTCCGAGCGTCTGCGTCTCCGCACCGAGGGCTCGAACCGCTGGGAGAAGGGCGTCGACCCGCATCTCGCACCGCAGGCGGCCGCGCTAGCGACGCAGCTGATCGTCGAGCTCGCCGGCGCGCGCTGGACGGGCAAGGTGGACGTGCACGGCGATCTGCCCGCGCGGCCTGTCGTCCGGTTCCGGCCCGAACGCGCGGACGACCTCGTCGGCCTCGAGACCCCCGCCGAAGAGCAGCACGCGCGGCTCCGCCGCCTCGGGTTCGAGGTCGACGACGGAAGCGTGAGCGTTCCCACGTGGCGTGCGCGCGACGTCACGCGTGAGGTGGACGTGGTCGAAGAGGTTGCGCGCTTCCGGCTCGGCGACGTCCCGTTCACGTTCCCGCTCCGCCGCGCCATGTTCGGCCGGCTGACGCGTGACCAGCGACTGCGCCGCCGCGTCGAGGACATCCTCACCGGGCTCGGTTTCTCGGAGGTCTACACGCCGTCGCTGGTGGAGGAGGACCCGGACCCCGGCGCGCTGCGACTGCGCGAGCCGATCACCGTCGAGCTCGCGGTCCTGCGCACGGCGCTCCTCCCGAGTCTCGTCGAAGCGGCGCGTCGCAACCTCGAGCTCGGCAACGAGCGGATCGAGCTGTTCGAGGTCGCGCGCGTCTACGAACCCAGCGGCGGCCCTCTGCCCGTCGAGCGTCTGCACCTCGCGGCGATCATGGAGCACGGGTACGCGCGCGCGAAGGGCGTCGCCGACGCACTCGCGGGTGCACTGAAGGCGGAGCTTCGTTTCACCGCAGCACCGCATCCGCTGTTGCATCCGGCGCGTGCGGCTCGCACCGGCGCCGGAATCGTCGGCGAGCTGCACCCGACCCGGCTCGACGGGGAGTGGGGTGTGCTCGAGCTCGACCTCGGGCTGCTGTTCGAAGGCGTCCGCGAGCCCGTCGTCTACGAGGACGTGATCGGGTATCCCGTCGTCCGCCAGGAGCTGGCGTTCGTCGTCGACGTGGACGTGCCGGCGGGCGAGCTCTTCGCCGCCGCGCTCGCAGCCGCTGCGCCCGAGCTACGGGAGGTCCGGTTTCTCAGCGACTATCGCGAGCCGCCGATCCCCGCAGGCAAGAAGTCGATCGCCTTCTCGGTCGCGTTCCAGTCTCCCGAGCGGACGCTCACCGACGAGGATGCCGCGGCGCTCCGCGTACGTGTAATCGAAGCGCTCGAGCGAGACTTCGGCGCCGAGCTCCGCGGCTGATGCGATGAGGGAGCGCCACTCGGTCGAGGGATAGTCAAGCTCCGCTTCCCTTCTTATAGTCACCCTATAGGGGGATAGAGCAGTACCGAGGACGGGGGAGTAGGGGGCATGACCAAGCTGCGGAGAGGGACCTTTGGCGTCGCCGTGCTGGCGCTTGCTTTGGCCGGTTTCACGGGCCCGGCGTCGGCCGGCAACGGCCACGGGAACGGGCAGGGAAACGGCAACGGAAACGGGAACAGCAACGCCGGGGTCCCTCCCGCAGCTGAGTCCTCGTCGTCGACGGCGCCGTCACCGGGGAACTCGGAGAATTCCCCCGGCCACAACAAAGACGCGCAGCCGTCGAGCCAGCCCGCGCCGTCGGCGCAGACCGGCGCGTCGACGTCCTCGCCCGGAAACGGCGGCAAGCACAAGGGCGGCGGCAACCAGAACTCGCCGTCCCAGCCGGGCGTGAAGCCTGCGAACAACACGGCGAAGAAGACCTCGTGCGCCACCGGCGGGAGCAGCTCGGCCGTCACGTGCGCGTCCACCGGCCCGATCTCGGCGCCCGCCTCGGGGAAGGCAGACGCGTCGAAGAAGTACGGCAACGGGAAGACGGCTGCGCAGATCGCGACGCAGAACGGCGCCGCGCCGGGTACGAAACTCTACGGCCCGGGGAACAGCCAGCCGCACAAGGTCGTGACCTGCGGTCACCGGCACGGCGTCGACGTGCACGCGCTCAAAGCCCATCCTGGGGGAAAGACGTGCGGCAGCCAGGAGCCGCCGGTACGACCGCCCGACCCGGCCCCGAAGCCGCCCACCACGGACTGCACCTGCAAAGGCGACTCGCCACACGATCCGAGCATGCCGCCGCCGCCGACGATCAACTCAACTCCGCCTCCGACCGCGCACAAGGGCGGCGGAACCGCCGGCGGAGTCGTCGCGATCCGCGGCGACCTGCCCGGCGTCCTCGCCTCGGTGGCGGTGGTCGGGCAGGGAACCCTGCCGTTCACCGGCTTTCCGCTCTGGGCCGTCGTCGGGGTTGCGCTCGGGCTGATCGCCCTTGGCCTGATCCTTCGAGGGCCCGTGCCAGGCCGTCTGAAGGAGAGCCTCGAACATCGGTTCGTGTCTCGTCGGCGCGCCGAGATCGCCGCAGATCTGCTCGAACCGTAACCAGACGCCAGGCTTCCTCGTTTACGAACAGTAAAGCCCTGACGGGCAAATGGTTCTGATACGAGGAGAGAACGAGATGACGAAGCGCACCACCGGGATCCTCAGTGCGATCGTGCTGACGATTCTCCTGGCGGCGTTCACCGGCTCGGCTCTCGCGGGCAACGGCAACGGGAAAGACAACGGCAATTCCCAGGCCACTCCCGCGGCGCAGCCCGCTCCCGACGCGACCCCGTCGCCCGGGAACTCGGGGAACGCTCCCGGCCACAACAAAGACTTGCAGACGTCGACTCAGGGCAACCAGAACTCGCCGTCGCAGCCGGGGGTGAAGCCTGCGAACAACACGACGAAGAAC
>VAXU01000176.1 GCA_005885125.1 Actinomycetota bacterium | reverse complement strand
AATCACGTGCTGCTTCGGCTCGAAGCCGCCGTCGCCGCGTCGAGCGACGCGCAGTTGCGCCGCGAGCTGACGTTCGTGTTCATCGGCGCCGGCTACGCCGGCGTGGAGGCGCTCGCGGAGCTGTCCGACCTCGTTCGCGACGCGCTCCGCTACTACACACCGCTGCGCAACGCGCCGCAGCGCTGGGTGCTCGTGGACGCCGCCGCCAAGATCCTGCCCGAGATCCCACGCGGCCTCGGCGACTACGCCGCGGGGCAGCTCACGCGTCGCGGCGTCGAGATCTACACGCGGACGACGCTCGAGTCGGCCGAGCCGCACGCGGTCGCGCTCTCGAACGGCGAGCGCATCCTGACGAGCACGCTCGTGTGGACGGCAGGAGTGCGCGCCAATCCCGCGTTGTCGCAGTTCGGCCTGCCGCTCGACGACCGAGGACGAGTGCTCGTCGACTCCTCTCTCCGCGTCGAAGGACACATGAACACCTGGGCGCTCGGCGACGGGGCCCGCGTCCCGAACGCCGCGACGCCCGGCGAGTCCGATCCCCCGACGTGCCAGCACGCATTGCGGCAGGCGCGGCGCCTGGCGAAGAACCTCGCCTATGGCGAGACGCGCGTGTACCGCTACCGCATGCTCGGGCAGGTCGCGACGCTCGGCCGGTACAAGGGAATTGCGGACGTCCTCGGACTGAAGCTGCGCGGCTTTCCCGGCTGGTTCGTCACGCGGACGTACCACCTGTACCAGCTCCCGCTGATGTCGCGGAGGCTGCGCGTCGTCGCCGATTGGACGACGTCGCTCTTCTTCCGCCGCGATATCGCCGAGCTGAGCATGCTCGGCAACCCGCAGCGACTCGACCCGTGAACATCGAACCGCTCTGGGAAATCAGGTTGCGGACGCCGCGGGTCGAGTTGCGGTTGCCAACAGCCGATGAGCTCGAGGCGCTCTACGACGTCGCAGCCGCCGGCATCCATCCGCCGGAGGAGATGCCCTTCGGTGTCGCCTGGACCGACGATCTCAGGCACGACGCCTTCGTCCAGTTCCACCAAGACGCATGGCGCGACTGGTCACCGACCAAGTGGGACTGTCGCTTCGTCACATTTCTGGACGGCGAGGTGATTGGAATGCAGGACGTCGGGGCCGAGGCCTTCGCCGAGAGACGAGAAGTCGGGACCGGCTCATGGCTTGGACAAGACTTCCAAGGGAGGGGCTACGGAACGGAGCAGCGCGCTGCTGTTCTCGAGTTCGCATTCCGCGTCCTAGGCGCGCGGGTTGCAATCAGCGGAGCGTTGATCCACAACGTCCCGTCCCAACGCATCTCCGAAAAGCTGGGCTACCGCGTCACCGGAATGGGCGAGCTGTCCCCACGCGGGGAGCCGATCCCACACTACGAGTATCGGATCGAGCACACGCAGTGGAACTGCCCGATCGCCGTCGAGATCGAAGGCGTCGAGCCCGCCCTACCGCTCTTCGGGGCCGCCTAGCCGCCCAGCGCCTTCAGCGCGTCCGTCAGCCGCTGCTTCGTCGTCAGCACGCCCTCGAACAGGTCACCGTGCTTACGCACGCGTTGCAGGACGACCTCCATCGTGAACGACAGAGGATCCAGCTCCTCGTTCACCTCCTCCCAGCGAAGCGGCGTCGACAACGGGGCGCCCGGTCGCGGCCGCACCGAGTACACGGAGGCGATCGTCTTTCCCTCGCCGTTCTGGTTGGCGTCGATCAGGACGCCGCGACGTTTCGACTTCGTCCACTCGGTCGTGGCGAGGCCGCGGTTCGTTCGCGCGATCGCACCGGCAACGATCTCCGCGAACTGCCGCGTGTCGTCGTACGTGTAGCGCCGCTCGACCGGAACGAGGACGTGCATCCCTTCGGCGCTCGACGTCTTCGGGAATCCGACTAGCCCGAACGCGTCCAGCGCCTGCTTGACGAGGCGCGCCACCTGCACGGTTTCGGCGAAGCCGACGTCCGGCGACGGATCGAGATCGAAGAGCACGAAGTCCGGGCGATCTGGCTTGTCGACGCGTGAGTACCACGCGTTCATGTCGATGCAGCCCATGTTCACCATCCAGAGCAGCGCGAGCTCGTCGTTGACGAGCGGAAAGTTCACCCACTTCTGCTTGCGGTGCGACTCGCGCGTCGAGACAAGCGCGCGGAACGTCGGGATCCACTCGGGCATGTGCGACGGCGCGTCCTTCTGGAAGAAGCGGCCGGCTTCGATCCCGTCAGGCCACCGGACCATCGTGAACGGACGATCTTTCAGGTGCGGCAGGAGGACGGGAGCAACCGCGCGGTAGTACTCGAGCAGGTCGCCCTTCGTAATCCCCTCGTCGGGGAAGAAGACCTTGTCGAGATTCGAGAGCTTGAGCTCGCGCGTGCCCTTGGTGATGCGATCCGCGATCGGCAGCTCGCGCCGGACGGCCTCGGCAGGCTTGTCGTCGCGCAGTCCCTTGTACGCCGGCGCGCGCAGCCGGCCGTCGTGCGTCCACTCGACGAACTCGACCTCGCAGACGAGCTTCGGCTCGACCCAGATCACGTCGCTCTTGCGCACCTTCGGCATCTTCGGAACCTCTTTGAACGGGGGCGTCGACCGCTTCAGCGGCCGCAACTTGTCGAGCAGCTTCTCGATCTCCCGGCCGGTGAACCCCGTGCCGACGTTCCCGGCGTACATCAGCTCGTCGCCCTGGTAATACGCCAGCACGAGCGACCCGAAGCTCGAAGCGCGGCGGCCGGTCCCCTTCGTGAACCCGGCGATGACGAACTCCTGCCGCCCGTGGGTCTTGATCTTGAGCCAGTCGCGGGTTCGCTTCCCCTGGAGGTACCGCGAATCGAGCCGCTTGGCGACGATCCCCTCCAGCCCTTGCTCCTTTGCGGCCTCGTAGAGCGCGTTGCCGTCGTCGAACGTCTCTGACAGCCGCACGGTCCGGTTGCGCTTGTCGAGCAGCTGCTCGAGCCGCTTGCGGCGCTCCACCAGGGAGAGATCGACGAGCGGCTCGCCGTCCACCTCGAGAACGTCGAAGACGTAGTAGACGATCGGCGTCGCGGGCTTGCCCTGCTGCATCGCGGAGAAGCTCGAACGGCCGGACTCGTCGAGCGCGCACACCTCGCCGTCGAGCACGCAGTCCGGGGTCTTCACCGCCTTCGCGAGTTCCTTTGCGACGTTCGAGAAGCGAGCTGTCAGGTCGTTGCCGTTGCGACTCGTGAGGGTCGCTTCGCCGCCGGCGACGCTCGCAATTGCGCGGAAGCCGTCCCACTTGACCTCGAACGCCCAGCCCGAGCCTCGCGGGACCTCCTCCGCGGGCGTCGCGAGCATCGGCGTGTAGGTTGCGCGCCGCGCCGGGCGCGGCGGCCGCGCGTCCGCCCCCTCGTCCCGCTTTCGGACGATCAGCCAGTTCTTCTCGTCGCCGCCCAGCTTCGCGGGCACGAGCGACCATGTCCCGTCCAGCTTCTTCCCGTAGAGCCGGACTGTCAGCCCGCCGTTGCGCTTCTCCTCGACGAGCTCGTACGTGCCGCTGTCCCAGATCTCGACGGTGCCGGCGCCGTAGTTCCCCTTCGGGATCTCGCCTTCGAAGGTGGCGTAGTCGAGGGGGTGGTCCTCGACGTGAACGGCGAGATGCTGCTGACCCGCCTCGAGCGGGACGCCCTTGGGCACCGCCCAGCTCGCGAGCGCTCCGTTCCGCTCGAGGCGGAAGTCGTAGTGGAGACTCCGCGCGTCGTGACGCTGGACGACGAAGATCGGCTCCTTCGTCTTCCGCTTCCCGGTGAAGGGCTCGGGCGTCTTCTTCCGGTCGCGCTTGCGCTCGTACTCGCTGAGTTGCTTGGGCACCTACGAAGCTTTGCGCTTCGAGGTAGGTCTGCGCGTGTGCTGCCGCAGGTACCCAGGTTTGGGCCCGGCTGAACGCGGCAAGAAAACAAGTTTGGAGGAGGGCTCGTACCCTCCGAAAAGCTTCTCCACCCAGCGGGGGGTCGACCATTGGGGCCGGCTTTGCCGGCCCCAAGTCGTACAGAGACCGGGGGAAAAGGCTGTGGATATTGTGGAGAGGCGACGCCTGTCACCGGCCGAAATCTGCTGGAAGCTGCGCGAAGCTGCCGGGGATGTGGACAGCTGGACGTTGACTCAGGCGAAAACGCCGAGCGAGCGAAACCTGGCTCGGCGCCTGCGCTTGAGCTCGTCCGCGGGCACGGGTTCGAGCTCCTCGAGCGACTCCCGAATCGCGTCGCCCAAGAGGCGCGCCGCCTCGTCCGGATCGGTGTGGGCGCCGCCTTCCGGCTCGGGGACAATCCCGTCGACGACGCCGAGCTCGAGACAGTGCAGCGCGTCCGGCTTGAACGCTGCGGCGGCCTTCTTGGCCTCGCCGGCGTCGCGCCAGAGGATCGCGGCACACCCCTCAGGCGAGATGACCGAGTAGATCGCGTTCTCCTGCATCAGCACTCGATCCGTGAGCGCCAGGGCCGACGCGCCGCCCGATCCGCCTTCGCCGATGATGCAAGCGACCGTCGGAATCTCCAGCCGCGCCATCAACGCGTGCGACCGGGCGATCGCACCACCCTGCCCGTGCTGCTCGGCGGCCACGCCGGGATAGGCGCCGGGGGTGTCGACCAGCGTGATGAGCGGGAAGTCGTGCCTGTTTGCGAGCTCCATCACTCGCATCGCCTTGCGGTAGCCCTCGGGATGAGCGGACCCGAAGTTCCGGTCGATCCGGTCCTTGATGTCACGTCCCTTCTGCTGGCCGACCAGAGCGACCGTCCGGCCCTCGAAGCGGCCGAGACCGGCGACGATCGCGTGATCATCTGCACGCCCGCGGTCGCCGCGAAGCTCGAACCAGTCGTCGAGCAGCCGCTCGACGTAGTCGAGCGTGTAGGGACGGTCCTGGTGGCGCGCGAGCTCGACCGCACGCCAGATGTCCTCGTCGGTCGTCTCCTCGGCGAGCCGTTCGAGCTGCCGCTGCAGCTTCTCCACCTCCGCGGACAGCCGCGCGCCGCCGAGGAGATTCACGCTGCGCAGGCGCGCGAGACGCTCGCGCAGCCGCAGCTCGTGGTCAGTCGCCATTCTTGGAAAGCAGCCGCAGCAGTCGCGCGACGTTCGCGCGCAGCTCCGATCGCGGAACGACCTTGTCGATGTGGCCGAAGCGATAATTCGATTCGGAGCGGCCGAAGTCGTCCGGAAGCTTCTCGCGGGTCGTCTGTTGCACGACGCGCGGGCCCGCAAAGGACATCAGCGCGTTTGGCTCGGCGAGCACGACGTCGCCGAGGGACGCGAAGCTCGCCAGCACGCCACCGGTCGTCGGATGTGCGATCACGCTGATCAGCGCCCCGCCGGCATCCTTCAGGTCCTCGACCGCAGCCACCGTCTTCGGCAGCTGCATCAGCGCCAGGATCCCTTCCTGCATGCGCGCGCCGCCGGACGCGGAGACCGACACGAGCGGCACGCCGCGCTCGGCCGCGCTGTCGCACGCGCGCGAGAACTTCTCGCCGACGACGCTCCCCATCGAGCCGCCCATGAACGAGAAGTCCATGACGGAGACCTCGCAGGCCGTCGTGTCGACGGTCGCGTGCCCGATCACCATCGCCTCGCCGAGCCCCGTCTTCAGCTCCGCCTCGGCGAGTCGGTCGGTGTAGGGACGGAGATCGAAGAAGCCGAGCGGATCCTCGCTGCGCAGGTCGGCGGCCTCCTCGACGAAGGAGCCCTCGTCCACAAGCGAGGCGATCCGCGCACGGGCCTTCATCGGGAAGTGATGGCCACAGTGCGGGCAGACCCACAGCGTCCGCTCGAGCTCGTCGTCGCGATAGTGCGAGTCGCACTGGGGACACGTGTTCGGGTGCTTCGTCCCTTGCGGCTCCGGCGCGTCACGGTGCTCGATCGAGACGTCGATCCGGGAGGAGGACATGAGCTGTCGAGTTTAGACTCAGACCGGCTGCAGGCCGGTTACAGCGGGTCTCAGAAGCCCAGAGCTGCCGTCAGGCGGCTCAACGGCTCGACGTTCGACGGTTCGAAGCTTAGCCCGCTCAAACCGGCTCCCAGAACGCTCGTGCGGCCTCGGACCTCGACCAGCAGGCCCTCCAGCGCCGAGAGGGAGAGACCGTCCGGCTCGGGCATGAAGACCGAGAGCTCCGACGGCTCCGCGACGTCCGCGTCGAACGCGACGTAGGAGCACTTCGCTCCGTTCACGGCCCGGGCGATCGCGTCCGCGCCCGTGTGGACTCCGCTCTCCGCGATGAACCGTACTTCCGGGGGATCGAGATTCCGCGCGCCGAGGAGAGCGACATCCTCCGCCTGGACCGCGCCGGAGTCGATCAGCATCCGCAACGGCATGCCCCACTGATTGCCAGAGGGTGAGGTCTCGGGCGTGTTCAGATCCCCGTGCGCGTCGAACCAGATCAGCGACAGACGACCCTCTCGTGCGGCGAGCCCTTCTACCGCACCGACATGCGAGCAGCAGCAACCGCCGAGAACGAGTGGACGCTCCGGCAGGTCTGCCGCGAGCGCGAGCGACTGCTCCTCGAGCGAGTCGGCCTCGACGACTCCGGTCTCCGGGTAGGGAAGCTCCAACCACGCAGCCTCGGCCATCGCCTCCCCGCCGTCGCCCCATGCCTGCGGCACGCGAACGAGGCCAGCACCGAAGCTGCGCCCGCACGAGTGGCACTCGTAATCGGGACCGAGCGCGACCGCCGTGAACGTCTTGCAATCCGGACACTTGGCGCGCAGACGACTCACGCGAGCTTCCGCTCGTAGACGACGTCCTCGGTGTGCACGGACATCCCTGCGCGCTCGTAGAGACGCGTCGCGCCCGTCGGATTCAGCGCGTCGACGCCGAGGCCGACCTTGCGCTCGCCGCGGGCATGGAACTCGCCGAAGGCTTGGTGGAGCAGGGCGAGGCCGAGGCCGCGTCGCCGCCACGGCTTCCGAACGCCGAGCAGGCCGACGTGCGGGCTCCCCCACCGCATCGCGTAACAGAGAATGAACGCGGCGATCTCGCCCCCGTCGTGCACGATGAACCACAGCGTCGGATCGAAGTCTTCCGCCTCGAGACGGTGCTTCGCCCACTGCTCGAACGCACGGGGGTGGAAGTTCCATTCATCGGCGAACGCGTCGTTGATCGCGGCGTGTAGCGCGCGGGCCTCGCCGAGATCGAACGGTGCCACAGTCAGCCCCTCCGCCCAGGTCGGCGCGGGAGGGGGGCCGTCGAGCTGGATCTGCATCTGAATGTAATGACGAACGTCCCGGTAACCGGCTTCCTCGAGCAGCCTCCTGCCGGCGACATTCTCCGCGAGCGTCCCCAGCCGCAGGGACTGTGCGCCGAGCTCGCGCGCACGGTCCTCGGCGATGCGCACGAGCGCACTACCGATTCCTCGTCCCATGAACTCGGGGTGCACGGTGAGCCAGCCGTCGAACAGCTCGCCGCGGACGTTCACGGCGCCGATCGCGACGAGCCGGCCCTCGTTCTCGACGGCCCACGCATTCTGCTCGAAATCGGCCTGTAAGAGCCACTCGCGTGTATCGCCGGCGTCCCAGTTGACCGACCCGCGCGCCGCATGCTCGTCGGCGAGAAGCACCTCGGTCGCCGGATCCACGTCGCCCCAGGTGGGCGCGCGGATCGCGAATCCTGCAGGAAGCGACGAGATCACAACAGCTTCTCGTAGAGGTCGCGCCGGCGGACGACTCGCATGCCCGCGCTTTCGTAGAGGCGGTCAGCGCCGGTAAGGCTCGCCGCATCGACGCCGAGGCCGACGCGACCGAAACCGCGTGCCGCGAATTCCGAGAATGCGTGCTGCAACGACGCCCGGCCGAGCCCTTGACGCCGCCACGGTCGCCGGACGCCGAGTATCTGCACCCAACCGAGGTCGGGCTCGCGATCCGAGACGCGGCAGAGGCAGATTCCCGCGATCTCGTCGCCGGCCAGGGCGAGAAACCACAGGTCCGGAGCGAACATCGGCCCATCGAGCATCCAGTGCTTCCACTCCTCGAACGACACGCCTGGGTACTCCCACGTGTCGGCGAAGGTCTCTTCGTGTACGTCCCAAACCGTGTACGAGTGGCGAATGAGCGAGTAGCCGTGCTCGGACAGAGCGCGGCGCATCTGCTCGTCCGGTTGCAAGACCGACGTCCGCAGAAGAGCTGGCTCGGGCTCTTTGAGCGACCGGGCCTCCACCCACTCGAGCAGCGCCGCAGCCGTCGCGTCGAAGTCCGCCGTCCGCCGAATCGCGACCTCGGCCCAGCACCTCGTCGGATTCGAGCTACGCGGATCGACATCGGCGTACCCGACGATCGTGCCGTCGGCGACTGCGAGACGAAGGTTGCGCTCGACGTCAGTCGTCGGGGAGGTGAACCACGTACGAAGGAGCTGCTCGCTCGCCCCATCGAGGCCGTAGAACTCTTGCGAGACGGCATTGAAGAGCGCGGCGATTTCGGCGAGGTCGTCCTCGGTCGGAGGACGCAGGTTCATACCGGGACGAGCTCGTCGAATGTGCCGGCGAGCCCCGTGAGGTCCGGGAGCTCACGCGTCGGCCGCGGATCGCCCTGCTCGCCCAGGCGGTTGATCCACACCGAGCGGAGCCCGAGCTCGGTCGCAGGCACGACGTCGTGAAAGTGGCTCTGAGCCACGTGGACGTGGCCCTCGGGTGAAGCGCCCGTCTCCTCGAAGAAGCGCTCCCAGTGGCGGTGGCCCGGCTTGTACGAGCCGATCTCGGACGCCACGATCGCGAGCTCGAACGGGACGCCGATTCGCTGCATCGACGAGTCGATGAAGTCGCGGTCCGTGTTGGAGAGGATCGCGAGCTTCCAGCCACGGCTGCGAACCTCCTCGAGCGACGCTCGAACCTCCGGAAACGCTTCCCAAGAGGGCAGCGAGCGCGCAAGCCCATCGGCTTCCTCCTCGGGAGCGGCGAGCTCACGCATCGCCGCGGTCATGACTTCGCGGTAACTGCGCGTTCCGTCCGCCTGCAACGCCGGCTCGACGTCGTGGTACCGCTCGAGCTGCCCGTCGGCGCGCTCGTCACCGAACACGCGGGCCAGCTCGCGGCGGATTCCGCCGTCCCAGTCGATCAGCGTTCCGTAGCAGTCGAAGGTCGCCCAGCGATCGCGTGCCATGTCGCCGAGCTTAGCCGGAGCCTTCCGCGACCGATCCGTGACAGTCCCGTCGCGGTGCCTGGCACCGGGCGGTCTCCGGAGCGGCGGCCGGACCTTGCCGAAACCGGGCCGAAGAACGGTCTCGCGGGAGGATCCGCCTTGTGGATTGTCGGGCACACTCTCGTCGCGGTGCCTGGCACCGGGCGGCCCAAAACGGCCCGTCCTGTACGGTCAGTCTTCGAGGCGTTTCAGCACGATCGACGCGTTGTGCCCGCCGAAGCCGAACGAGTTCGACACCGCCACCCGCACGTCGGCGTCACGCGACTCGTTCGGGATGTAGTCGAGGTCGCAGTCCGGATCCTCGACCTCGTAGTTGATCGTCGGCGGCAGCTTCCCGTCGCGGATCGCCAGCGTGGTGAAGATCGCCTCGATCGCGCCGGCCGCGCCGAGGCAGTGACCCGTTGCGCCCTTGGTCGAGGAGATCGGCGTCTTCCGCGCGTTCTCCTCGCCGAGCGCCATCTTGATCACCCTCGTCTCGCTTGCGTCGCCGAGCGGCGTCGACGTGCCGTGCGCGTTGATGTAATCGACCTCGCCGGCATCGATCCCGGCGTCACCGAGCGCGTTGCGCATCGCGCGCGCCGGATTCTCGCCCGTCGGATCGGGCTCGGTGATGTGCGTCGCATCCGACGACAACCCGTACCCAGCGACCTCCGCATAGATCTTCGCGCCCCGCGCTTTCGCACGCTCGAGCTCCTCGAGCACGACGATCGCGGCCGCCTCGCCCATCACGAAGCCGTCGCGCCCCGCGTCGAACGGACGGCTCGCCCCTTTTGGATCGTCGTTCCGCCGAGAGAGCGCGCGCATCGCGCCGAACCCGGCGATCCCGACCTCGTTGATCGCCGCCTCGGTGCCGCCGCAGAGCATGACGTCGGCCCGCCCGAGCTGGATCTGATCGGTTCCGTCGCCGATCGCCATGTTCGACGCCGCGCAAGCCGTGCACTGCGACGCGAGCGGCCCGCGCGTTCCGAGCTCCATCGAGACCCAGCCCGCGCCCATGTTCGGGATGATGCAAGGGATCGCGAACGGGTTGACTCGAGTCGGCCCCTTCTGCAGCAGCGTGTCGTAGCAGTCCTGGTACGACTGGAGACCGCCGATCCCCGTGGCGACAGACGCGCCGATCCGGTCGCCCTCCTTCGCGATGTCGATCCCGGAATCCGCCTCCGCCTGGCGCGCCGCGGCGACGATCATCTGCGCGAACCGATCCATGCGCCGAGCCTGCTTGTGATCGATCCATTGTCCCGGATCGAAGTCCTTCAGCTCGCACGCGAAGTGCACGAAATAGTTGTCGGAGTCGAAGTGCGTGATCGGCCCTGCTCCCGATTCCCCCGCGAGCAGGTTCTGCCACGTCGTCTCCACGTCGTTGCCGAGCGGCGAGACCGCCCCGAGCCCCGTGATGACGACTCTCCGTCTCCCGTTGACCGACACCTACATCCCCAATCCGCCGTCGACGAGCAGCACCTCGCCCGTGATGAACGAGGCCTCGTCCGAGCACAGGAACCGTACCGCCCCGGCCACGTCCTCGGCCGCGCCGAATCGACCCAACGGCGTGTTCGTGAGCATGATCTCCTTCATGTCATCCGCGATCACCTGGGTCAGCCGGGTGTCGATGTATCCGGGAGCGACGACATTGGCACGCACGCCGCGAACCCCGAGCTCGCGCGCGAGCGCTTTCGTGAACCCGATGATCCCCGCTTGGACGCCGAGTAGTTCGTCTGTCCGGGATTCCCGTGCAGCCCGACGATCGAGGAGATGTTCACGATCGCGCCTGCACGCCGCTTCATCATCCCGCGCGCCGCCGCCCGGCAGGTGTGGAAGACGCCGCCGAGATTCGTGTCGATCACATCGCGCCAGTCCTCGTCCGACATCCGCACGATCACGCCGTCCCGCGTCAGCCCCGCATTGTTCACGAGGATGTCCAGATCGCCCGCCTCGCTGACGAGCGTCTTCGCCTGCTCTCCGTCGGACACGTCCGCCTGCACGGCGCGGGCGCCGGCTTCGTGCGCAACCTGCTCGGCTTCCTCCTTGCCCGACCGATAGCTGAGCGTCACCATCGCGCCTGCACGCGCAAGCTCACGCGCGATGGCGGCGCCGATGCCTCGGGAGCCGCCGGTGACGAGCGCTGTTTTCCCTTGCAACGAGCAGAAGTCAGTCAGAGCCGAGCGTCTCCTCCAGCTGGGCGATGCCGGCGGGGGTGCTGACGGAGATCGTCCTGGCGCCGCGGTCGATCCGTTTGACCAGGCCGGACAGGACATTGCCGGGCCCAACCTCGACGAACGTGTTGACACCCTCCTTCACGAGCGCCTGCGCCGCCTGCGTGAAGCGCACCGGCGCGGTCAGCTGCTCGAGCACGAGCGGCCGCATCCGCTTGGCGTTCTCGATCCGCGCCGTCACGGTCGACATGAACGGTGCGGTCGGCTCGTTGAACTTCACCTTCTCCAGCGCCGGTCTCAGCCGGTCGGCTGCCTTGGCCACGAGCGGCGAATGAAACGCCCCGGACACGCGAAGCTTGACCGCACGCCGCGCTCCTTCCTGCTCGGCGATTGCGCACGCCTCGTCCACGGAGGCGTGCTCGCCCGACACCACGATCTGCCCCGGGCAGTTGTAGTTCGCCGGCCACACGTTGAGGATCCGGCGACAGATCCGCTCGACGGTCTCGTCCTCCAACCCGAGGATCGCCGCCATCGAGCCGGGATGTCGCTTCGCCGCCTCCGCCATCGCAATCCCACGCTCGCGGACGAGCGCGATCGCCTCTTCCACCTTGAGCGCCGAGGCGGCGACGAGGGCGGAGAACTCGCCGACTGAGTGGCCGACGACGAAATCGGGCTTGATCCCGCGCTTGCGAATCGCGGCGAGCACCGCAAGGCTCGTCGCCACGAGCGCCGGCTGCTGCACCTCGGTGTCGAAGAGCTCGGCCTCCGGCGCGTCGAAGGTCAAGCGGATCAGATCCAGGTCCGACGCCTCGCTGCAGCGCTCGAGGATCTCCATCGCCTCGGGCACGGCCTCGGCGATCTCGCGGGCCATTCCGGCCTCGAGCGAGCCCTGGCCCGGGAAGCAGAACGCGACCTTCCCAGTCATGCCGCTTTGGGCTCCGTCCATCTGAGCAGTGCTGAGCCCCAGGTCAGCCCTGCTCCCATGCCGGTCATCAACACGAGCTTCCCTTCCGTCAGCCGTCCGTCGGCGGCCGCATCCGCCAGCGCCAGCGGGATCGACCCCGATGACGTATTCCCGTAACGGTCAACGTTAACGACCATCCGCTCGCGCGGGATCCCGAGCTTCTGGACAGCGTGATCCATGATCCGGACGTTCGCCTGGTGCGGGACGTAGACGTCGACGTCCTCGACACCGACGCCGCATTCGTCGAGCACAGCTCGTGCGGACGACACGAGGACGCGCGTCGCGAACTTGAAGACCTCGCGGCCGTTCATGTGCACGTAGCCGTTCGCCGACGCGTCCTCGATCCGCCGGGAACCGCTGCCCGGAAGCGACAGATGGATTCCCCCGCCGCCGTCCGCGCCGAGCTCGAAGCCGAGAAAGCCACCGTGGTCGACCTTCTCCAGTACGACGGCGCCGGCGCCGTCACCGAACAGGATGAGTGTCGACCGGTCGCTCCAGTCGAGGATGCGGGACAGGATGTCGCCGCCGATGACGAGCGCGCGCTCAGACAGTCCGGCCGCGATCATCCCGTACGCCTGGACGAGCGCGTAGACGAATCCCGTGCAACCGGCAAGCAGGTCGTAGGCCGCCGCACGGGGAGCCCCCAGCTCGTCAGCAAGAAGGGCACTCGCGGTTGGGAACATCATGTCGGGAGTCACCGTTGCGCAAATGAGGAGATCGATGTCCCGAGGCTCGACACCGGCCTGCGCAAGCGCCGCCCGGGCCGCCGGCAGCGCGATGTCGGTCAGCGCCTCCTCCGGTGCGGCAATGCGGCGCTCGCGAATCCCGGTCCGCTCCATGATCCACTCATCGGACGTTTCGACGATCGTCGAGAGCTCGTCGTTCGTCAGCACGCGATCAGGCACATGACACCCGAGCCCGGTGATCGAAATCGGAGGTCCCTGTGCCTTGCCGATCATGATCGGTCGACCGCGAAGGTCAGGACTGCTTTGCACGCGAGCTCGCCGGCGACACGCGCCTCCGCCCTCCCGCGCCCGATCGGCCCGCGCACCTTCTCGAGCTCGCAGTGGAGATCTAGCGTGTCGCCCGGCTCGACGATGCGCTTGAACCGGCAGTCGTCGATCCCCGCGAAAAGCGCGATCCGGCCGCGGTTCTCCGCCTCGCTCAAGACGGCGACGGCACCGGTCTGCGCCAGCGCCTCGACGATCAGCACGCCCGGCATCACCGGCCGTCCCGGAAAATGCCCGGCGAGGTACCACTCGTCGTCACGAACGTGCTTGCGCGCGACGGCGCCCGCGCCGGGCCTCAGCTCGAGCACCTCGTCGATGAGCAGGAACGGCTCGCGGTGCGGGAGGATCTCCTCGATCTCCGCGCGCCCCAGAGGCAGCGACACGCTCACGCGACGTCTTCGAGCTCGCTGCGGAGCTTCTTGCGGCCCCGGTGTGCGTAGCACTTGGCGGTCCCGACCGGCATCCCCGAGGCGGCGGAGATCTCCTCGAAGGAGAGGCCGAGCGCGTCCTTCAGCACGACGACCCGTGCCTGTGCCGGATTCAGCTCTGCCAGGCAGCGGCCGAGCTCGGTCCGAAGCTCCGCCAGATCCGTCTCCCGTGCGGGATCGGCTGTCGTCGCGGCGCGCGTGTCCTCGTCGAGCGGCGCGCATTCTCGCGCGCGGCGGCGAGTGGCCACGTCACGGCACGTGTTGACGACCAGCCGGTGGAGCCAGGTCGAGAACTGCGACTCGCCGCGGAACTGCTTGATGCGGACACAGAGCTTCGCGAGCGATTCCTGTGCGGCGTCACGGGCATCCTCCGGATCGCGCAGGATGTGCGCCGCGAGCCGCTCGATGCGCGGCGCATGCCGCTCGCACAACGTCTCGAGCGCACGCCGGTCGCCGTTCTTCGCCCGTGTCACCAAGATCGGATCGCTCAGCCTCGCGTAGACAAGAGGCCCTTCCGACCGGAAGGGCCGCTCGATTGGACGGGCGCGACGGCCGGAGAGTTTCATGCCGGGAACTAGTCTAGGGTCGTGCCCGACTCGCTCGCGCCCGAGTTCGTGAAACCCCTCCTTCGCGGCCGCTTCGGACAGCTCTACCGCTACGCCGAAGCGTGCCCGTCGACCCAGCGCCTGCTGTCCGAGGACGACCCGGAGGGGACGGTGGCCGTTGCGGAAGAGCAGAGCGAGGGACGGGGCCGCCTCGGCCGGAGCTGGCATGCGGCTCGCAGCGGCCACGGGCGTCATGCCGACCGTGAAGCTTCCGAACGACGTGCGTGTGAGCGGCAGAAAGGTCGCGGGCGTTCTCGCCGAGGCGAGCGACGGCCGCGTCCGGTTGGGAATCGGCGTGAACGCGAACCAGACGGACGGCCAGCTGCCGGCGGGGACGGACACGCCGCCGACATCCCTGCGGCTCGAGACCGGCGCCGAGGTCGACCGCGCGCAGCTCCTTGCTGCGATCCTCGCGGAGCTCGAGGCTTCCTACGACGCCTGGCTCACCTCGAGCGCAGCGTCCGGCTGAGGTTGCCGGCCGCGTCCTGCGCGGTGATGCGATAGGCGGTAACCGCCCGTGAGAGGGGAAACGTGAACGCACCCGCTTTGAACGACCGCGTGTAGACCCTGCCGCCCGTACTCAGGCTCACAACTGCCGCCTCGCTGAGTCGAAACATACGCCGGCGGAACGAGATCGCTCGCAGCGTGGGTGGCACCGTGTCGACGCGAAAGAGCACCGAGTGCGGCGCGGTGCCGAGCTCGGTCGTCACCGTCACCACGCCGGCGTATGTGCCGTCACGTGCACGTCCTTGCTGCGTCATCCCGTCCCACGTCACCGATTGGTCGCCCGCGAGATCGTCGGCGACGGAGATCGGCGCGATGAGCCGGCCCGACTGCTCTACGTCGACTCGCACGTGTGCCGCACGTGCAAGCACGAACGAGAACGAGATCGAGTCGAGCCGGCCGTCCCCGTTCGGCGAGAACGCGCGCGATGACGCCGTCAGCCTGGAGAACGTCCGGTCGACCGTCACCGGCACCGACGCGGTCACGGTCTTCGTCCCCTCCGTCGCCGTCAGGAAGATCGTGTACACGCCGTCGGGGATGCCGTCGGCCGCAAAGGAGAACGAGTGCTTGCCGGCGGTCTGCGGGGCGCTAAACAACGTTGCAAGCTGCCGACCGTCAGCATCGCGTAGCGTCGCGGTCACCGTCGCCGCCGCGCTGAGCGTGTACGTCACCGTCGTGCGCTCGTCGACCCCGTCGCCGTTCGGCGAGATCGTCCCCGGCTTCGCACTCGGGCTCTTTAGTGCGAGCGCCACGGGCGCCGCGCCGACGAAGCCGGTCGCAGGACGCACGTCTTCACCGGCCGAGATCGTCCACGAATACCGCCCCGGCGCGGCCGCCGAGGCGTCCCAGGTCCAGTCGACGCTCGCCCCGGTTCCCGACCCCGTGGCGACGGTCAGGCCCAACGAATCCGTGACCGTGACCGTCCACGGCAGCTCGGCGGTGAGCTGTGCCTGGAACTCGACCGGCCCGCCGGGCTGGCCCGTGACCGACGGCGCGTACAGCTTTGGCAGCCCGAGCTCCGCCGCCTGCGAGGCAATCGCTCCGAGCCGAGCGTAGAGCGCGTTCCCCGGACAGTCGGTGAAGCCCGTGTCACGATGTCCCGAGCATGGGCGACGTCCAGGCGCCACGCGAGCAAGTTCTCGAGCGCCGTCTGCGCGGCCGCGGGAGGTGCGGACGCGTTGTACGTCCCGAGCACGGCGACGCCGAATGAACCCGTGTTGAACCCCTCGGCATGTGCGCCGATCACGTTCTTGTCGACGCCTCCGAACCGGCCTTCGAACACCTGCCCGTACTTGTCGACGAGAAAGTTGTAGCCGATGTCGTTCCAGCCGTTTCCCTTGACGTGGTAGACCTCGATCCCGCGCACGATCGCCGCCGACTGGGATCGCGTGTAGGAGTTCGTCCCCGCCGTGTGGTGCACCAGCGCGAGGCGAACGGCGTCCGCGTATCGTGGAGCCGCGCGGCGAATCGACTCGTCGGCGCCCCACGACGCACGCACGATGATCGGCGGCGAGCCCGCGATCGACAGCCTGCGCGGCGGCAGCTGGTCGTCGACACTCCAGACGAAGTACGCGCGCAGACGTGTGACACGTCCATGCAATCGGTACGCGATCCGATCCGAGGCTCCAGTCCAGTACGGATTGCCGATCCGCCAGCCGGGCTCCACCGGATGATCGGGGCCGTCCTCGGCTTCCGGCGCCGCCGGCCGCCACGAGCTCCAGGCACCGGCGACCGAACGCGTGCGGAACTCGACCGAGCCGCTTCCCTGCCAGTGCAGGCCGACGAGGTCGAAGCGCTGCGTCGCTGCCGACGCGGGCGTCCGCTCACCGTGCAGCGGCACGTCGTGCGCGACGATCGTCGTCCCGGCGCGTGCAACCGCGGGCGCGAACAGCAGAATGGTGACGGCGACGGCGAACGGCTTCATACGCGTGACCCCAACCCAGGGTGCCTGCACGCGGCTTCGCGCTCAAGGTCGCAGCACCTCTCCTGATAGGATCCTTACGAGTTGAAGACCGCCTGTTTGCGGGCACTTTTGCTCGTCGGGGCCTTTCTGGCAGTCGCTTCTCCCGCGCCTGCGGCGACCCCACGAGTGCTGGCGATCCATTTCGACGGGGACCTCGAGGTCAACCCCGTCACGCAGGGATACGTCAACCGGCAGCTGGACAACCGTCTACGTGTCGCCGAACGGCGCGCGGGCAGCCTCGGCGGGAGTCTGGATCGCGGAAGCCGCCGACGTGCTGGCAATGGCGCCGGAAACGAACATCGGATCCTCGACGCCGATCGACTCGGCCGGAGGCGACATCAAGGGCGCGCTCGGGCGCAAGGTGCGAAACGACGCCGTCGCGTCACTCAAGTCGCTTCTGAAGCACCACGGGCGCAATCCGGCGTTCGCCCGCGAGGCGGTGATCAAGGCGACGAACCTCACCGCCGACGAGGCGCTGTCGCAACACGTGATCGACAGGATCGCGCCGAGTCTCCCCGCACTGCTCCAGCAGCTCGACGGCTACAAGACGACACCGAAGGGATACGTCCTCCACCTTGCCGGCGCGGACATCAAGAGCGTCCACCCCGGCTTCTTCACGCGCCTGCTGAACACGCTGATCGGCCCGAACATCATCTCGCTGCTCTTTCTCGCGGGCCTCGCGGGAATCGGATACGAGATCTTCCACCCGGGCGTCGTGCTGCCGGGCGCACTCGGTGCGGTCTCGCTGGTCACCGCGCTGTTCGGCTTTTCCATCTTGCCGGTCAGCTGGGCCGGCCTCATGCTCCTGCTGCTCGGCGTCGCGTTGCTCGTGATCGACCTGCACGTGACCAGCCACGGCGCGCTGACGATTGCGGGACTGATCTGCCTCGCCGTCGGCTCGATCATGCTCTTCCACAACGCGCCGCCGCCGTACCACACGTCGAAGCCGCTCGTGATCGGCGTCGCCGTCACGCTGGGCGCGATCTGGGCCTTCGCCGTCGGCAAGGCCTGGCAGGTGCGGAGAACCCCGGTGCTCATGAGCCCGCAAGCGATCGCCGGCGCGGTCGGCGAGGTGAGGCGCGACGGGCTCGTCTTCGTCAACGGCGAGCTCTGGCAGGCCCGAACGCCGGGCGGCGAGCAGCTCAAGCCGGGTGAGCGCGTTCGCGTGGAGTCGCTCGACGGTCTCGTCTTGACCGTCAAGCCGGTCTAGGATCCAGAGCGCATGTCCGCCGCCCTCATCATCGTCGCGATCCTCCTTGCGCTCGTCGTGCTGTTCCTCATCTCCGCGATCAAGGTCGCGCGCGAGTACGAACGCGGGATCATCTTCCGCCTCGGCCGCTTGCTTCCCCAGCCGAAAGGGCCGGGTCTGTTCCTGCTGATTCCGGTGGTCGACCGGATGGTGAAGGTCGACCTCCGCACGATCACGCTCAGCATCCCGCCGCAGGAAGTGATTACGAAGGACAACGTGCCCGTCCGTGTCAACGCCGTGGCCTACTTCCGGATCGTCGAGCCGAAGGCGGCGATCGTGCAGGTCGAGAACTTCATGAACGCGACGTCGCAGATCGCACAGACGACGCTGCGCTCGGTGCTCGGCCAGCACGTGCTCGACGAGCTCCTCTCCGAGCGCGAGAAGATCAACGCGATCCTGCAGGAGATCATCGACGAGGCGACCACGCCCTGGGGAATCAAGGTGGCGCGTGTCGAAGTCAAGGACGTTGAGATCCCGGGCGGGATGCAGCGTGCGATGGCGCGGCAGGCCGAGGCCGAGCGCGAGCGGCGCGCAAAGGTCATCAACGCGGAAGGCGAGTTCCAGGCGAGCGAGCGGCTGAAGGATGCGGCGCTCGTGATCGAGGACCATCCGATCGCGTTGCAGCTGCGCTATCTGCAGACGCTCCTCGAGCTCGGCTCGTCGCAGTCGACGACGATCGTCTTCCCCGCGCCGATCGACCTGCTGACGCCGTTCCTCGACCGCCCTGGCAGAGCTCAGAGTTGACGAGCTGACCGGCCGGCGCGTGGCGATCGCGCCCGCGCGTGCCGACCGGCCCGGAGCAGCGCGCCCCGCGCTCGAGGCGCCGTCCCCGGAGGAGCTCGCCTCCTGCCCGTTCTGCGCCGGACACGAGCACATGACGCCGCCGGAAACGCTCGTCCTGCCGGCCGAGGGCGACTGGAAGGTCCGGGTGGTGCCGAATCTCTACCCCGCGCTCGACCGGCAGGAGGTCGTCGTCCACTCACCCGAGCACATCCGAACCATCGCGGAACTCGGCGACGACCGGCTCGACCTCGTCGCGGAGGCCTGGCGGCTGCGGCGCCAGGCCGAGCCCGGCGGCTACCTGCATGCGCTCGTGAACGAGGGGCGCGAGGCCGGCGCGAGCCGACCCCACTCGCACTCCCAGCTGGCGTGGCTCCCCAGTGGCCCGGAGCCCGAGCCGGACCGCGACGGCGAGACGATCCTCGAGCGGGACGGCCTCATCGCCTGGTGTCCTCGCGTGTCGCGGATGCCCTACGAGTCCGCGGTCGCGCCGGTGACCGGCGAGCCAGACGGCTTCCGCGCTCGAAGGCTCGGCACCGGTGAACGCCTGGCTCCACGACCGCGGCCACTGGCACCTCGAGGTGCTGCCGCGTCTGACCGTCTTCGCCGGCATCGAGCTCGGCGCGGGGATCTACGTCAACTCGCTCGCGCCTGAGGACGCTGCCGCAGCGTTGCGAGACGCGAGCGCAGGAGGGAGCTAGGCTGCCGGCGCCGCCGAGGCCTCGCGAAACCGTCTTGCCGCATCGATCGCAGCGCCGAGGTTGAGGCCCTTGTCCTTGGCCTGCTTGATCAGCATCACGGTCTCGAGCGCGTCGATGTCGTAGATCCGCTGCTTCTTGCCCTTGGTCGGAATCTGGGCCTTGTTCGTCCAGTAATCGAGCTGCATCTTCGAGATGCCAGCGATCTGGCACACCTGGCCCAGGTACAGCTCGACCTTACCGAGGTGCTCGGCAAGATCGATCGGCTCGAGGAGATCGACGTTTCTGCTGACGGCCATAGATCGCACCTGGTCTTTCGTGGGTAGCTAGGAACCCCTGGTTTCAAAGGTATACAACGCGTGGCTGCGATCGGGAAGAGGCCTGTTTGAAATCTCCCCCTTTCGGGGGAGCGTTTCGTCACTTTTGTGGCAGGGGGCTACGCCGCGGGGGCAGGCTCGGGCACGGTCTCCTCGTCGTCCGCCTTGTCCTCGGCGGTCTCGACCACCGGCGCGAGACTCGACACGCGCTCGCCCTCTCGCAGGCGCATCACGATCACGCCTTGCGTCGAGCGACCCGACCGTTTGATGTCGTCGACGGGCATCTTGATCACCGTGCCGCCCGTCGAGATCAGCATCACCTGGTAGCCGTCGCGAACCACCCGCGAGCCGGCGAGCTGCCCCTTCGTCTCGGTCAGCTGCACCGTCTTCACGCCCATCCCGCCGCGGCCTTTCACCGGATACTCCGAAACACGGGTCCGCTTCCCGTAGCCGTTCTCAGTCACCACGAGGACGTCCGCATCGTTCTGGGCGATGTTGACCGCGATCACCTCGTCGCCGCCGCGCAAGCGCATCCCCTGCACACCCGAAGCGTCGCGGCCCATCGGCCGCGCGTCAGTTTCGCGAAAGCGGATCGCCTGACCCTTGCGGGAGACCATCAGGATGTCGTCCGTACCGGACGAGTGCCGCACACCGACGAGCTCGTCGCCTTCCCGCATCTTGATCGCGATGATTCCGTCCGCCCTCAGCGGCGTGTTGTACGTGGCGAGCTTCGTCTTCTTGACGACTCCCTTCTTCGTCGCGAACACGAGGTACTCGGCTTCCTCGAAACTCCGCGTCTGGATCACCGCGCGCACCTGCTCGTTCTGACGGAACGGCAGGAGGTTCTGGATCGCGCGGCCCTTCGACTGGCGCGAGCCGAGCGGCAGCTCGTGGACCTTCAGGCGATACACCTTCCCGACGTTCGTGAAGAACAGGATGTAGTCGTGCGTCGACGCGACGAAGAGATGCTCGATGTAGTCGTCGTCCTTGAGCTCCATGCCCATCACGCCGATGCCCCCGCGGCGCTGCTCACGGTAGGCGGTCACGGGGAGTCGCTTGATGTAGTTGGAACGCGTGATCGCGATCACCATGTCCTCTTCCGCAATCAGGTCCTCCAGCTCGAGCTCGCCCTCGGCCGCGACGATCTCCGTGCGCCGGTCGTCGTTCTTCCCGTAGATCGACTTGATCTCGAGCAGTTCCTCGCGAATCACCGCGTCGATCCGGGACTCGTCGCCGAGGATCCGGCGCAGCTCTGCGATTCGCTCCTGCTTGTCGCGATACTCGTCCTCGACCGCCTTCCGCTCGAGGCCCGTCAGCGCGCGGAGGCGCAGATCGAGAATCGCCTGTGCCTGGATCTCCGACAGCTCGAAACGCGCGATCAACGCTTCGCGCGCAGCATCGACGTCGTCGGCTGCGCGGATGAGCTCGATCACCTCGTCCAGGTTGTCGAGGGCGATCAGGTAGCCCTCGAGGACGTGGACGCGCTTCTCGTGTTGCCGGAGCTCGTACTTCAGGCGCCGGGTGACGACCTCACGCTGGTGCTCGAGGTAGTGGAAGATCAGATCGCGGAGGCCGAGCGTGCGCGGCACGCCGTTGACGAGCGCGACCGCGTTGTAGCCGAACGTCGTCTGCAGCGCGGTGTGCTTGTAGAGCTTGTTCAGCGCGACCTGCGGGACGACATCTCGCTTGAGGTGGATCTCGATCCGCATCCCGGACTTGTCGGAGAGCTCCTTGAGGTCGGCGACCTCCTTGAGCGTCTCCTCCTTCACGAGGTCGGCGATCTTCTTGATCACGCCCTCGTCCCCACCCTTGCGAACGCCGTACGGCAGCTCTGTGACGACGACTGCAGTCCGACCGCCGCGCAGCTCCTCGATGTGAGCCCGCGCGCGCATGACGATGCGGCCTCGGCCCGAGCGGTACGCCTCGCGGATCCCTTCGCGGCCCAGGATGATCCCTGCGGTCGGGAAGTCCGGCCCTTTCACGTGCTTCATCAGGCGGTCGACGTCGATCGCCGGATCGTCGATCATCGCCACGATTGCGTCGACCGTCTCGCCGAGGTGGTGCGGTGGAATGTTCGTCGCCATGCCGACGGCGATTCCCGATGAGCCGTTGATCAGCAGGTTCGGGAACCGCGCGGGCAGGACGAGCGGCTCGCGCCGCGACTCGTCGTAGTTCGGGCCGAAATCGACGGTGTCGTGGTCGATGTCGCGCAACATCTCCGTCGCGATGCGCGAGAGGCGGCACTCCGTGTACCGCATCGCCGCCGCCGGATACCCGTCGATGTTCCCGAAGTTCCCCTGCCCGTCGACGAGCGGGTACCGCATCGAGAACGGTTGCGCGAGGCGGACGAGCGTGTCGTAGATCGCCGTGTCGCCGTGCGGGTGATACGAGCCCATCACGTCGCCGACGATGCGCGCGCACTTCTTGTGCGGCCGCCCCGGCTGCATGCCCGCCTCGTGCATCCCGTAGAGCACACGGCGGTGCACCGGCTTGAGACCATCGCGCACGTCCGGCAGGGCGCGCGCGACGATCACGCTCATCGCGTAGTCGAGAAAGCTCGAGCGCATTTCCTGCTCGAGCTCTCTGGTTTCGATCCGTCCGGGGCCCAGGGCCCCCGTGTCGAGCTCAGACATCGAGGAAGCGGACGTCCTTTGCGTTCTGCTCGATGAACTCGCGGCGCGGCTCCACCTGGTCGCCCATCAGCATCGAGAAGATGAGGTCAGCTGCGGCCGCGTCCTCGACCTCGACACGGATGAGCATCCGAGTCGCCGGATCCATCGTCGTCTTCCACAGGTCCTCGGGATCCATCTCGCCGAGACCCTTGAAGCGGGAGATCTGAATGCCTTCCTTCGCCAGATCGAGTGCTTCGTGACGCAGGGCCCCGAACGTCTCGGCGGTTCGCGTCTTCTTGCCGAGGGTGATCGTGAACGGCGGCAAGCCGACGATCTCCACGAGCCGCGCATACGCCTTCTTGAGGTGGTCGTAGACAGGAGAGGCGAGCAGCGCAGCCGGAACCGTGACGTGCGTCGCCGCGCTCGTCTCGCGCTCGATCACCTTGGCCTTGAAGGACTCGGCCGCCGCCTCGACCACCGCGACGTCGTAACCGTTCGGATCGAGCGAGCCGAGAGCTTTCTTCACGTCGGCCACCACCACCGCGGCGGTCTCGACCAGGCGGTGCGTCACGACGAAGTCAGCCGCGGCCGGCCCGAAGTCGGACCGGAGGCGCGACGACCAGCCCTCGAATTCCGTCAGCGCGCGCGAGAACCGGTTCCAGCGAGCTTCGGTCAGCTTCCACTCCGTGCCGGCGCGGTCGCGAACATCCATGTCCTTGACGCGCTCGCGCACGAGGATCTCCTCGAACTGCGCTTCCTTCTCCACATACGTCTCGGTCTGCCCCAGCTTGACGCGGTAGAGCGGCGGCACGGCGATGTAGACATGTCCGCGCTCGACAAGCTCCTGCATCTGGCGGTAGAGGAAGGTGAGGATCAACGTCCGGATGTGCGAGCCGTCCACGTCTGCGTCGGTCATGACGATCACTCGGTGGTAACGGAGCTTCGAGATGTCGAACTCGTCGCCGATGCCGGTTCCGATCGCGGTGATCATCGCCTGGATCTCGAGGTTCGAGAGCACCTTGTTGATCCGGTTCTTTTCGGAGTTGATGACCTTCCCGCGCAGCGGCAGGATCGCCTGGAAGAGACGATCACGAGCGTCGACCGCAGAGCCGCCGGCCGAGTTGCCCTCCACGAGGAAAAGCTCGGCGGCCTCCGGATCGTTGATCTGGCAGTCGGCGAGCTTGCCGGGTAGCGACGACCCCTCGAGCGCGCTCTTGCGACGTGTCAGCTCCCGCGCTTTCCGCGCCGCCTGGCGAGCGCGTGACGCCGCGATCGCCTTCTCGATGATTCGCTTCGCCTCGGTCGGATTCTCTTCGAGGAAGTGTCCAAGCTTCTCGTTGACCGTCTGCTCGACGAGGCCGCGAACTCCCGGATTGCCGAGCTTCGTCTTCGTCTGCCCTTCGAACTGCGGCTCGCGCAGCTTCACCGAGATGACTGCGGCGAGGCCTTCGCGGACATCCTCGCCGTCGAGGTTCTCCTCCTTCTCCCTCAAGAGGTTGAACTGGCGGGCGTAACGGTTGAGCGTCCCGGTGAGTGCAGCCTTGAAACCTGAGAGATGCGTGCCACCCTCGTGCGTGTTGATGTTGTTCGCGAACGTGTAAACCGAGTCCTGGTACGAGTGGTTCCACTGCATCGCGACCTCGACCGCGCCCTGATCGGTCTCGCCTTCGAAGTAGACGATGCGCTTGTGGATCGGGTCCTTCGCGGCGTTGACGTGCGCAACGAAGTCACGGATGCCGCCCTCGTAGTGAAACTCGATCGTCTCGCCGCCCGCCCGCTCGTCCGTGAGGACGATGCGCAAACCGCGCGTGAGGAAAGCGGTCTCGCGCAGGCGCTGGGTCAGCGTCTCGGCGGAGAGCTCGAGCTCTTCGAAGACCTCCGCGTCCGGAAGAAACGAGATGGTCGTACCGGTGTCGTCCTTACCGTCGGTCTTGCCGACGATCGCGATGTCGCTCGTGGGCACACCTCGCACGAAGTCCTGCCGGTAGACCTTGCCGCCGCGCCGCACTTCGGCGGTGAGCCGCTCGGAAAGTGCGTTGACGACGGAGACGCCGACGCCGTGCAAGCCGCCGGACACCTTGTACGGGGCGTGATCGCCGCCAAACTTTCCCCCGGCGTGCAGCTTCGTCAGGACGACCGTCAGAGCCGACATGCCCTGCTCCGGCATCACGTCGACGGGGATCCCCGAGCCGTAGTCCCGGACGGTCACCGAGTTGTCTGGATGGAGGGTCACCTCGACCTTGTCGTTGCGGCCGGCGAGGGCCTCGTCGACGCTGTTGTCGACCACCTCGTAGACCAGGTGGTGGAGTCCCCGGGGGCCCGTCGAGCCGATGTACATGCCCGGCCGAAGCCGGACCGGCTCGAGTCCCTCGAGGACGGTGATGTCCTTGGCGGTATACGTTGCTTCACTCATAGAAAAAGCCCTGGAAACCGCGCGCTTCCGGGCACCCCGAATCTTACCAGAACATGCGGTCGGAATCTGCCTTTGCGAGGCTCAAAGCGGCGGCTTTTGCGACGACTTTGCGAAGGTTCTCGTCGGCGATCTCGGCGGCCAGTTCGTCCGCTTGAAGACGGTGCTCGGGAGAGGGCTCGACCGGCGTTCGTGCGGCCTCCTCGAGGGTCGCGGCGGGAGGTTCCGGGAGCGGTCCGACCGCGAACCGAAAGCGCTGCGGCGCAAGCTCTCGGAGCGCCGCTTTGACGCGCGCCTCGAGTTGTCCGAGCTCGAACGCCCAGGCCGAGGAGCTCGTGTGGACATGGAGCGTCCCGTCGCGCGCAATTCGCGCAGGCCATGCGTTTCGCGCGATCTCCGGACCGACAGCCGTCGGCCAAGCCTCGACCAGCGGCCCGAGTCCGCCCGCGGCACCGAAACGTCCCAGCTCGCGTGCGACATCGTCCCCGACGCGTTTCATCGTACGAGTTGTACCTCGCCCGGCGAGACCTCGAGCAGCTGCGCCGGCTCGGCCGGGAGCGCCGCGGCCGTCGTCGACGTGATCAGGGTCTGGCCCTTCGTGGCGACACGCTGCGCCAGTGCGCGACGGCGGTCCGGATCGAGCTCGGAGAGGACGTCGTCCAGCAGGAGCAGCGGCGCGTACCCACGACGGCCGGCGATCAGCTCGGCCTCCGCGAGCAGGAGCGCCAGCACGGTCAAGCGCTGCTCGCCCTGCGAGCCGAACGTACGTAGGTCGCGTACTCCGCTCACGAGCTGGACATCGTCAAGGTGGGGGCCAAGCCCCGTCGTCCCGCGGTCCAGGTCGCGTTCGATCTGTGCCTCCAGTTGGTCAACCGTCGGTGGAGTGCCTTCGTACACGAGCCGGGCCGACGGGAGGCCGAGCTCTTCCGCTCGCTCAGCAAATCCCGGCGAGAGCACCGCAATCGTCTCGGTGCGCGCTTCGACAAGCGTCGCACCCAGCGCCGCAACCCGTTGCGTCCACGGGGCGAGCGCATCGCGGGACGAGAAGCCGGCCGCGATGCGGCGCAGTGCCGCATTCCGCTGAGCGACAACCCCGGCGTATTCCGCGGACAGCGTTGCGCGTGCCGGCACAAGGCGTCCGAGAACGCGGTCGAAGTACGCACGCCGGACCGCGGGACCGCCCTTCGCGACAGCGAGACGGTCGGGTGTGAACACGAGTACCGCCAGCTCCGTCCGAAGCTGCTCGGCCGCGCTCAGCGCGGCGCCGTTCAACTTTGCGTGTTTCCCCTCGCCGATCCGGAGTGTCAACTCCGTTTCGACCTGAGACTCGCCCCGCGCGCCGCGCAACGCGATGCGCCCTGCCTGCTCGCCGAACCGCACGACCTGCGCGTCTGCTCGCGTGCGGGGGGAGAACCCCTGCGTGCCGAGGTGCACGGCCTCGAGCAGGTTCGTCTTGCCGGCGCCGTTCGGCCCCGTCACGAGCACGATGCCCGGCTCGAGTGCAAGCTCGAGGCGCGCATACGAGCGAATGCTGCGAAGCGAGATCGTCTCGACGATCAGCGGCTGGCGCTACCCCGCCAGGCGAATCGGCATGATCAGGTACCAGAAGTCGTCGCCCTCGGCCGTGATCAGACCTGGACGCAGCGGTGAGATCAGTCGCAACTGGATCTCGTCGGTTGTCACGGACTCGATTCCCTCGCGCAGGAACTCCGCGTTGAAGCCGATCTCGAGCGGTTCGCCGGAGAACTGCACCGGCAGAGACTCGCGCGCCTCGCCGACGTCCTGCGTCTGCGCCGATATCGTCAGCTCCCCTTCGGCAAATCGCAGCCGCAGCGGGGAGTTTCGCTGTGCCATCACCGCGACACGGCGAACAACGTCCAGCAGCTCGCCACGCGAGATCGTCACTTCGTGTTCGAACGACTCCGGCAGCAGCTGCTTGTAGTTCGGGAACTGGCCGTCGATGCGGCGCGTCGTCAGCCACACATCGTCTGCAGCGAACACCACCTGATTTTCATGCACGCCGAGCTCGACGTTCTCTCCCGACTGTGCGATCCGCGTGAGCTCAGCGAGAGCGCGCGCAGGAATGATCGCTTCGAGCTCCGGCGCATCGCCCTCGAGCGGCGTCTCCTTCACCGACAGCCGGTACGAGTCCGTCGCCGCCATGACGAGCTTGCCCTGTTCGAACCGGACGAGGATCCCCGTCAGGACCGGGCGTGACTCGTCTCGCGACGCCGAGCGTGCGACACGCCCAATCGTCTCCAACAACGTCTCGCGATCGACGGTGAATGTGCCGACAGCATCGAGGTCGGGCAACCGCGGGAAGTCCTCCGCCGCGTAGGTGTGAAGCGACGCGATCGAGGGGCCGGAGGTCACGTGGACGACCCCCTCCTCCGCTCGATGCTCGAACGTCACGTCGTCCGCCGGCAGCAGCCGTACGAGATCCACGAGCAGCCGCCCCGGCACCACCACGGACCCCTCTCCGTCCACCTGGGCCTCGAGCGACGACCGGAGCGACAGTTCCATGTCCGTCGCAGCGAGATGGAGGCGACCCCCCTCGGCTCGCAGAAGGACTCCTGAGAGGATCTGAACGCTCGCCCGAGTCGACACGGCGCGGGAGACCACCCCGAGCTTCTGAGCCAGCTCGTCCTGGCGGCAGACGACCTTTATCCCCGTTCCGGTGCCAACCATGGTGTTGCTTTCAATCATTTAAAAAACCTCGTTGTAGTCATAGGGGCTGTGGGACCGGGGACAACCCCTCTGATTGCTCTCTTCGAGCCATTCTTGCAGGGGATGCAGACGGGGGACAACGAGGCTGGACCAACAGGGGAAGCGACTCAACGGACCTGCTTCACACGTGCAGTCAGTTCCTGCACAAGGTTGTAGACAGACCTATCCTCACGAATCAGGCGCGCGATCTTGGACGTCGCGTGGATCACCGTTGTGTGGTCGCGACCTCCGAACTCCTTGCCGATCTTCGGCAGGGACGAGTCGGTGAGCTCGCGCGATAGGTACATCGCGACCTGGCGCGGATAGACGATGTTTTGCGAACGCTTGTCGCCGCAGAGCTCGTCCATCGTTAGCTGGAACCGCTCGGAGACGAGCTCCTGGATCCGGCGAATCGAGACCTCGGCAGCCTCGCCCTGAGGGAACACGTCCTTGAGGACGTCCTCGGCCAGTTCGACGGAGAGCGAGCGCCCTGTCAGTGACGAGAAGGCGACCACCCTCGTCAGCGCACCTTCGAGCTCGCGGATGTTGGTGGAGATCCGCGACGCGATGAACGACAGCACCTGTGGGTCGGGAACGTGGATCCCGTCCGTCTTCGTCTTCTTGCGGAGGATGGCGATTCGCGTCTCGAGGTCCGGCGGCTGGATGTCCGTGATCAGGCCCCACTCGAATCGGGAACGGAGACGCTCCTCGAGCGTTGCGATGTCACGTGGCGGCCGGTCGCTTGACATCACGATCTGCGAGCCGGCCTCGTACAGCGAGTTGAACGTGTGGAAGAACTCCTCCTGAATACGTTCCTTGTGCTCGAAGAACTGCACGTCGTCGACGAGCAGCAGGTCGTACGTGCGGTAGCGCTGCTTGAACCCCTCGATCCGCTTGTCGCGCAGCGAGTTGATGAAGTCGTTCATGAACGTCTCGCTGGTGACGTAGCGGACGGAAAGCTCACTCGAATGCTCGGCGACGTACTGCGCGATCGCCTGCATCAAGTGGGTCTTGCCGAGACCCGTGCCGCCGTAGATGAAGAGCGGGTTGTACGCCTGCGCCGGCGCCTCGGCGACGGCCAGCGCTGCGGCGTGGGCGAAGCGATTCGACGAGCCGATCACGAACAGGTCGAACGTGTACTTGGGATTCATCCCGACGTCGACACTCGCCGCCGCCGGCCGCCGGGGGGGCTCGCGCAGCGCCGGAATCTCAGGCGGGATGCGCTCGCTCACGGTGAGACCGACGTGCCGTTCCTGGCCCGTGACGTCGCGAACCGCGGCGCCGATCAGGCCGAGGAAGTGACCCTCGATCCATTCACGGGTGAAGTCGTTCGGGACCCCCAGGACGAACGCGTCGTCCGTCAAGTCGTGGCCCTCTGCCTCCGCGAACCACGTGCGATACGTGGTCTCGTTGAGAGCCCCTTTGAGCCGACCGGCTACCTCGTTCCACAGGGTCTCCGCAGTCAGCTCAATTGGGCGCTCCACGCCGCTCGTACCACTCCTCTCCGGTCCGCGGGAGGCGCGAGCTTAGCAACATCTCCAACGGGCTACAACGGGTGGAAACTGGGGATGAAAAAGGCGTCCTTTGCAGCTATTTCGCCGGTTCCACACGCCTCTCCACACCTGTGGACGAAGGGTGTCGCAGTGACACATTTCATCGCCGTTGCAGCACGTTCCGCTGTGGACAACTCTGCTTCTCTTTGTCCTCATGAAACGGACCTACCAGCCCAACGTGCGCCGGCGAAAGCGTCGTCACGGATTCCGTGCGCGCATGGCGTCACGCGCGGGACAGGCGATCCTCAAGCGCCGTCGCGCGAAGGGCCGGAAGCGTCTGTCGGCGTAGCGCGTGCACAAGCGGAACCGTCTGTCGCGTTCGCGGGACTTCGACGCCGTCTACCGGCAGGGGCGCTCGACCTCGACGCGATTCCTCGTTCTGTACTGGTTCGACCGTGAGGACGATCCCGGCGAGCCGCGGCTGGGTCTGGCGGTGCCGAGGGCAGCGGGAAACGCCGTCTCGCGGAACCGGATCAAGCGGCAGCTGCGGGAGCTCTGGCGTTCCCGGCTGGAGCGGATCCCGTCCGGACGCGATTACGTGCTGATCGCCAAGCCCGGGTTGCCGGAGGCGATTCAGGCGAACGGCTTCGACTGGCTCGGCGAGCGGGTGGACGAGGTCCTGCAGAAGGCGGCCGCGTGAGGTACCTCGGGATCGCGCTCGTGTGGGCGTACCGGCTGACGTTCGGCTGGGTCTTCGCCGGCCAGGGGCAGTGCAAGTACCACCCGTCCTGCTCACAGTACGCGGTCGACGCCTACAGGGAGTTCGGCTTCTTCAAGGGGACCGCGCTGGCGGTGTGGCGGCTTCTCCGCTGTAACCCCTGGAGTCGCGGCGGGGTCGACTACGCGCACGACCAGCGGGTGTTCACGTGATCGTCGCCGGCCTGCTCACGCCGCTCGAGCATCTGTTCCGGCACATCCTGAACGGGCTCCACCACGTCGGGATTCCGTGGGCCTGGTCGATCGTCGTACTGACGGTGATCGTGCGGATGCTCCTCGTCCCGCTGACCGTCAAGCAGATCCACTCGATGCAGAACATGCAGCGGCACGCGCCGCAGATGAAGGAGATCCAGAAGAAGTACAAAGGCGACCGGCAGAAGCTCAACGAGGAGCTGATGAAGTTCTACCGGGAGAACAACATCAATCCGGCCTCGTCGTGCCTGCCGCTGCTGGCGCAGATCCCGGTCTTCATCGGGCTCTACTACACGCTGAACACGTTCTCCAAGCATCCGCCGGCGGGCAACCTGTCGTGGCTCCACTTCGTGCCGAGCATCGCGGCGCACGTCACGCATCACTGGTCGGGGTACGTGCTGCTGACCGTGTACGTCGCCAGCCAGCTGGCGTCGACCTACTTCATGAGCGGGACGATGCAGCAGTCGCAGCGGATCCTGATGTACGTCCTCCCATTCGCGTTCATCTTCGTCATCGCCCGTTTTCCGACCGGCCTCGTCCTCTACTGGATGACGACGAACCTCTGGACCGTGGGCCAGGGGTTGATCACGCGGCGCCTGATTCCCAAGACGCCTCTCCCCAGTAGCCCGAAACGGTCGTCTCGCACACCCCCGAGAGAGCCGCCGCCTCCGCCGCCCGTAGGCGAGGACGGGGCGAAGCCGGAAGCGCCGGTTGCCGCGGCGACTCCCGGGCCACCGCGTCGGGTCAAACGGAAGAAGAAAAAGGCAAAGCGTTGAGCGAGGTCCAGGTCGAGGCGACGGGCGAGACGGTCGGCGAGGCGAAGTGGGCGGCGCTGCGTGAGCTCGAGCGGCAGCAGCCCGGACTGGACAAGTCGGCCGTGCGCTTTCAGGTCGTGTCCGAGGGGGAGCGCGGCCTGCTCGGGGTCGGGTATACGCCGGCGCGCGTCGTCGCGTCGATCTCCGAGACCGCCGTATCGAGCGAGCCTCGCGACGAGAGCGCGCTCGCCGCGGAGGTACGCGAGCTCGTCGAGCGGATCGCCGATGCGATCAGCGTCACGGGGCGGGTCGATGCTCGCGAGGACGAGGAGCTGATCACGCTGACGGTCACGGGGCCGGATCTCGGGATGCTGATCGGTCGCCACGGTCAGACGATCGATGCGATCCAGTACCTCGCGAACGCGATCGTGTTCCGCCGCTACGCCGACGACCGCAAGGAAGTCGTCGTCGACGCAGCCGGCTATCGCGCTCGGCGCCAGGCGTCGCTTGAGGCGCTGGCCGTGCGGTCGGCCCAGCGCGCAGCGCAGAGCGGCGAGCCGGTCGAGCTCGATCCGATGACCGCCGTCGAACGAAAGATTGTCCACCTGCGGTTGAAGGACTTCGCCGGCGTCGAGACGTCGAGCGACGGGACGGAGCCGAACCGCTTCG
>VAXU01000175.1 GCA_005885125.1 Actinomycetota bacterium | reverse complement strand
TACGTGTTCAGGAGCTTCGAGTACTCGCGCCACTCCTCGATCACCTCGACGAGCGGGTGCTCGTGGCGGATCGAGCGGAGGACGCGCGTGTCGGTCGAGTAGCCGGTCTTGCCCTTGCGGCCGGGCGTCAGCTGCAGCTTCTCGAACAGGATCCGTGAGACCTGCTGCGTCGAGCCGATCATGAACTCCTCGCCCGCCAGCTCGTAGGCCTTGGCCTCCAGCTCCTCGACGCGGTCGGCCAGGCGGGCCGTGATCTCGCCCATGCGGTACGTGTCGATCTTCACGCCCGCGTCCTCCATCGCGGCGAGCACGGCCGTCAGCGGCAGCTCGATCTCGCGGTAAAGATGCTCGCCGCCGCGCTCGCGCACACGCTCGAGCAGGGTCGGCGCGAGCCGCCGCGGGATCTCCGCGTGACGAACGAGCGCCGCGGTTTCGTCGTCCGTCGCGGGCGACGGGATCGGCTCGACGCCGTACTCGCGCGCGAGGTCGTCGAGCTCGTACGAGGCGCGCCCGGGCTCGATCAGGTACGCGAGGATCATCGTGTCCTCCGCGGGCTGCATCGTCAGTCGCGGCAGCGCCTTGAAGCCGTGTGCGATCACCTCGCCGTCGCGCAGCCGCGACGCCAACTCCGGCTCCCACGTACCGACGACGACGCCCTCATCCCGCGCCAGGGCGAATCGTCCCTCGTCGATCGCCAGTCCGGCGCGGCCGCGCGCATCCGGCAGTTCGCCCTCGCGCCACGGGACCTCCGTTCCCTCCGCGCGCATGGGCATAGCCGGCACCGCCTCGTCGAGCTGGTCGACGCGGCTGAGCAGTCCTCGGAACTCGAACTTCCGGAACATCTCGCGCAGCTGCGAGCGGTCGGGCGGCTCCAGCACGAGCCCGGCGGGATCGCAGTCGAGCTCGAGGTCGCGCCGCATCGTCGCGAGCTCCTTCGACTGGCGCGCCTGATCGGCGTACTCGGTCAGGTTCTTGCGGCGCGCGGGCGACTGTTCCTCCGCGTGCTCGAGCACGTCCTCGAGCGAGCCGTACTGCGCGATCAGCTGGCCCGCGGTCTTGTCCCCGATCCCGGGGACGCCCGGGATGTTGTCCGACGTGTCGCCCTTGAGGCCGATGAAGTCGGGCACCTGGTCGGGACGAACGCCGTAGCGAGCCTCGACGCGCTCGGGCGTGTACACGTGCACGTCGGCGACGCCGCGCGGCGTCATCATCAGGCAGACGTTGTCGGAGACGAGCTGGAAGGCGTCGCGGTCAGTCGAGACGACGCACGTCTTGATCCCGAGCTCGTCCGCACGCGTGGCGAGTGTGGCGATCACGTCGTCCGCCTCCCAGCCCTCGAACTCGAGGTTGCGGTAGCCGAACGCCTCGACGATCGGCCTGAAGTACGGGAACTGCTCGCCCAGCAGATCCGGCATCGGCCGACGCTCGGACTTGTACTCCTCCGAGATCTCGTGGCGATGGACGGCCCGCGTGTCCCAGGCGACGGCGACGCCTTTCGGCCGGTAGTCCGAGAGGAGCTTGAACAGCATGTTCGTGAAGCCGAGCAGAGCGTTTGTCGGAAAGCCCTCGGTCGTGGCGAGCTCCTCCGGCAACGCGAAGAAGGCGCGGTAGGCGAGGTTGTTGCCGTCGACGAGGAACAGTTCGGCCTCGCGCGCGGGGCCGTCGTCGAGCTGGAGCTCCGCTCCCGTCAGGGTCTTCGGCATCGAGGCCAACGGTATCGTCCCGCGCCGATGCCCAGGAACGTCGATCGCTATCGGCGAGCGCGTCGACCGGTCGTTTCAGACGGGTGCGCGGCGGAGCCGCGCACCCTGAGGCTAGGCATCGCAAGCGATGCCTAGGGTGCCAATGCTGGCCGGGTCGCGGCTCGTCGTCGTGACTGTGGATGACGACGCACTGGCGCTACGGCCACCACCGCCCCCGGACGGAATCGCGGACGTTCGGGCGGCCGTTCGCGACGCACTTCGCTTTCCCCTGGCGGGAGAGCCGCTAGAGGCGCTCGTGCCTCGGACGGGAGGGCGCGCGACGATCGTCGTCGAGCCGCCGGCGTTGCCGCTCCCCGGGACCGAGCGCGATCCGCGGCAGGACGCGATCGCGGCTGCGGTCGAAGAGCTCGAGCGGCTCGGAATCCAGAGCGGGTACCAGACGCTGCTCGTCGCCGGCGGCCTCGCCCGCCGTGCCGGCCACGAGCTCCTGACCAGCCTTGTCTCGCACGAATTCGCGCGCCGGTTCCACGGCCACGTGGAAGTGCACGACGTCGAGCGAGGCGACCTCGTCGACCTCGGCACGGCAGGATCGCTGCCGCTGCGCGTGCATCCGGCACTCGTGGAGACGGACGTCGTCGTCGTCGTGACCGCGGCGGAGAGCGTGCTGCACGGCGGCCCGGCAGCCCTCGTCGGTGCGTCGAGCCGCGAGGCGTTGCGCTCGGCCGGCGCCTGGTCGCTCCTCGAGACGACGGCATCACAGGGCTGGCGCACGGGTCTGGAACTGGAACGAGCGCTCGCCGGGCGCGTCCCGCTCATCGGCGCGTCGCTCGTGCTGAACCATCCGCGTGCGGGCGGTGCGGCGCGCGGCTACCCGTACGACCTCGAGGCGCTCGATCGAATCGCGGGCTCGCCGCTGCGTCATCTGTTCGGCGTCCTGCCGGGCAGCATCCGCGCATCGGTCCTCCGGTCCCTACCGCTCGAGCGGACGGTTGCCGCCGCATTCGCGGGCCCGCCGTCGGTCGCGCATGCCGAAGCTCTCCTCCGGGGCGTCGAGCTGCGCGGGGTTGCGCTCGACGGTGAGCTCGACGCGCTTTGCATCGGCATTCCCCGGACGACGCCGACACTGCCGCGCGAGCGGCCGAATCCGCTGCTCGTCTCCTATCTCGGGCTCGGACTCGCGATGCGGCTGTGGCGTGACCGCTTTCCGGTCCGGGAAAGCGGGACGGTCGTACTGCTGAGCCGGTTGCAGCGCCGCTTCGCCCATCCGACCCAGCAGCCGTACCGCGCGTTCTTTGCCGCCGCGCGCGCAGGTCCGGAGCCCCAGGCGCTCGCCCGCGCCGAGGAAGCCGCTGCCCACGACGCGCGCGCCCTCGATCGCTACCGCTCGGGTCGCACAGTGCACCCACTGCTCCCGTTCACCGACTGGACGGGCTGTGCGCCGACGCTCTCCCACGTCGGACACGTGCTCGTTGCAGGTTGCCGCGACGCCGCCGCCGCACGTGCCCTCGGCTTCGTTCCCACCCACGGGCTCGGGCCGGCGCTGACCATGGTCCGTGGCTGGACCGACCGCCCGCCCCGCGTGGGGTTCCTGCTCTCCCCGCCCTACTTTCCGCTACTCGTCCGCCGGTCGTGATTTCGAATTAGGGCCGACCGCTAGAAAGGGCGAGCCCCGCTAGCGGTCGGCCGAACTGATGCGGGCCCGGACGCTGTAGCGCCCGCGCCCGCACGGCAGCGGCAGCCGCCGGGCAGGACCCTCGTAGAAGCGTGCGGGCTTTGCCCGCCCGCGTTTCGTCGCGAAGCGACCGAACCAACATCCGAGCGAAAGCGTCAGCTTTCGGTCGGCCTAATCGGCGACGCCGAGGTACGTCTTCTTGACGTCCTCGTTTTCCTTCAGCTTCTTCGCGTCGTCCGCGAGCGCCACCCTGCCCGTCTCCAGGACATAGCCGCGGCTCGCTACGTCGAGCGCCATCAGCGCGTTCTGCTCGACGAGCAGGATCGGCGTTCCCTGCGAGTTGATCTCGCGGATGATCTCGAAGATCCGGTCGACGAAGATCGGTGCCAGCCCCATCGAAGGCTCGTCGAGGAGCAGCAGCTTCGGGTGCGCCATCAGCGCCCGCCCGATTGCCACCATCTGCTGCTCGCCGCCGGACAGCGTGCCCGCCTTCTGCTGCTTCCGCTCGCTGAGACGGGGGAAGAGCGAGTAGACGCGGTCGAGGTCCTCGTTGACGGCCTTCTTGTTGTTGCGGTCCTTCCGCTGGAACGTCCCCATGATCAGGTTCTCGAGCACCGTCATCCGTGGGAACAGGCGGCGTCCTTCGGGCGACTGCGCGATCCCTCGCTCCACGATGTCGTGCGGGGACGCATGCGTTATGTCCCGTCCCTGGAAGCGGATGCGCCCACGGCGCGGATGGTTCAGCCCGTTGATCGACCGGAGCGTCGTCGACTTGCCGGCGCCGTTCGCGCCGATCAGCGTCACGACCTCGCCGTGCTTGACCTCGATCGAGATGCCCTTCAACGCCTCGATCGAGCCGTAGAAGGTCTGGACGTTCTCCAGTTCGAGGATGTTGTCTGACGGGACGGCTGCTGCGGCGCTCACGATCCCTCCACCGCCCCCTTGCCCAAGTACGCCTCGATGACTCGGGGGTCGCGCTGCACTTCCTGCGGCGTTCCCTCGGCAATCTTCTCCCCGTATTCGAGCACGGTCACACGGTCGGAGCAGTTCATCACGACACGCATGTCGTGCTCGATCAGGAGCACGGTCAGGCCCTGCTCGGTCCGGAGCCTCTCGACGAAGGTCGTGAACTCGGCGGTCTCTTGCGGGTTCATCCCCGCGGTCGGCTCGTCGAGCAGGATCAGTTTCGGCTGGGTCGCGAGCGCTCGCGCAACCTCGAGCCGCCGCTGGTCGCCGTAGGACAGGTTGCGCGCGATCTCGTCATCCTTGTTCCGTAGACCCGAGTACTGGAGCAGCTCGCGGCCGCGCTTGACGGCACCGGCCTCCTCCCTGCGGATGCGCGGCGTGCCGATGATCGAGCCGAGGATCCCGCCCTTGATGCGGGAGTGCATCCCGACAAGTGTGTTCTCGAGCGCAGTCATGTTCTGGAAGAGCCGGATGTTCTGAAACGTGCGCCCGATCCCGCGCTCGGTGATCGCGTGGGGCGGCTTGCCCGTCACGTCGTGACCGTCGAAGACGATCCGCCCTGAAGTCGGCTTGTAGACGCCAGTGAGCATGTTGAAGAACGTGGTCTTGCCGGCGCCGTTCGGCCCGATCAGCGACACGACCGAGCCGCGCGGAATCGTGAAGTCGATGTCGTTCGACGCCACGAGCCCGCCGAACTCCTTGCGCACCTTCTCGGCGACGAGGATGTCGTCGGCCTTATGGCCGTTTTCGCTCACGTTGTCACTCATGCCTGCACGTCGTAGAGGGGCGTGTCGGCCACGCCCTCGTGGAACTCGGCTTTCCGTCTCGCACTAGGGATCAGCCCTTCGGGGCGCAGCAGCATCGTGGCGACGATGATGATGCCGTAGATCCCGAACTGGTACTTCGGGACGTCGAGACTCGTGCCGAACGTGTTGTTGAAGGAATGGCCGATGTCGGCGAGGCCCTGCTGGTTGAGGAACGCCAGGAACGAGGCGCCGAGCACCACTCCCCACACGTTGCCCATCCCGCCGAGGATGACCATCGAGAGGATGAACGCCGAGATGTTGAACGAGAAGTCGCCGGGGAACGTCGCCTGCTTGAAGCTCGCGAAGTAGGCGCCGGCGACGCCCCCGAAGAACGCGCCCGTCGCGTAGGCCCACGTCTTCGTCCGCATCAGTGGGATGCCCATCGCGGCGGCGGCGGTCTCGTCCTCGCGAATCGCGATCCACGCCCGTCCGAGACGCGAGTCGCGTAAACGCAGGCTGCAGAAGACCGTGATGATCACGAGCACGAGCACGCCCCAGAAGTACAGCCGTTCAGTCGTCCAGAACGTTCCCGAGCCGGTGAGAAAGTTGAGATTGCCGAATCCGGGCGGATCGATCGGCGTGATCCCGTTCGGCCCGTTCGTGAGGTTGAAGCCGCCGAGGTTGTCGCCGTTGCGGGCCACCTGCGGCAGGATCTCGCCGAATCCGAGCGTCACGATCGCGAGGTAGTCGCCGCGCAGGCGCAAGGTCGGCAGCCCGATGAGGACGCCGATGATCGCCGTGAAGATCCCGGCGAGCAGGAGCAGGATCCAGATCGAGATGTGAATCCCCGGGGTGTTGGGCCCGACGCCGACGGCTCCGAAGTGGATGTTGCGGTGAGCGAACTGGATGGACGCGAACCACGCCGCGGTGTACGAGCCCATCGCGTAGAAGGCGACGTAGCCGAGGTCGAGCAGGCCCGCGTACCCGACGACGATGTTGAGGCCGACGGCCATCATCGCGTAGACCCCCATGATCACCATCGTCCCCAGCGTCGGATAGGCGCCCAGCAGATTCAGCGTGCGGCCTTCCAGGCGCACCCCCGCACCCGAGTAGACGAACGGATAGGTGACGGCGATGACGAGGACGATCGTCGGGATCACGAACTTGTTGAACCGGTTCCACGGCTTCGGCACGTACGCGAGCGCGTACGGAACGGCGAACAACACCGCGACGAGCAGCGCCAGAGGCCAGCCGATGAAGATCAGCCCGATCACGACCAGCGCGCGGATGACGACGCCGACCTGGAAGCGCTGCCGGTCGTCGAGCCCGCGGTAGCGCCGCTTCCACTCGCCGGGGAAGCCGGCCCAGCGGCGGTACCACGGGTCGCGGACTTCGTCCACTATTTTGCCGATCTCGGGCACTCAGCCGCCCTCCGGGGTGCGCTCGCCGAGCAGGCCCTCTGGACGGAACACGAGGATCAGGATCAGGATCGCGAACACGATCGACTGGGTCCAGTCGCTCCCTGGGGCGTGCCAGGACAGCCCCTCGTTGAACTGCTGGATCAGCCCGATCAGGATCGCGCCCAGCACAGCCCCGGGCAGGTTTCCGATCCCCCCGAGCACCGCGGACGTGAACGCGATCAGCCCGAGCGTAAAGCCCTGGTCGTACGCGATGTTCGTGGAGTAGAGCGCGTACAGAAGCCCGGCGACCCCGGCCAGCGCGCCGGCGATCATGAACGTGAACCAGATCGTCCCGTTGACGTTGATGCCCATCATCGCCGCGGCTTCCTGGTCCTGCGCGGTCGCGCGCATCCCGCGGCCTTGGCGCGTTCGCTGCACGAGCCAGACGAGCAGCGCCAGCACGGGCAGCGCCGAGAGCCCGACGATCAGGTGGTCCCACCCGTACTTGTTCCCGCCGATCGTGAAGACGGTTCCCGTCGGCAGGATGTTCGGCAGCGACACGGGCGCCGAGCCTAGTTGCTTGAGCCCGACGTCCTGCAGGATGAACGACATACCGATCGCGGTGATCAAGGGCGCAAGACGAGGTGCGTTGCGGAGCGGGCGGTAGGCAACGCGCTCGATCGACGCGTTGAGCAGTCCGCAAAAGGCCATCGCGCAGACGAGCGTCAGCGCGAGCCCCCACACGACCTTGAAGCCGGAGCTCGACGCGTCCAGTCCGAGCTTCTGGACGCCGATGTAGAGCGACATCCAGCTCCCGAGCATGAAGACGTCGCCGTGCGCGAAGTTGATCAGCTCGAGGATGCCGTAGACGAGGGAGTACCCGAGCGCGACCAGCCCGTAGACGAGCCCGAGCGTGACTCCTTCGACGAGCAGGATCCCGAAGTCGCCCGGCGTTTTGGAGAGGTTGACGCCGAGCCAGACGAACAACAGGACGACGAGCCCGCGGCCCACCCATGGAACGACCCCCGCGGCGTAGAAACCGCGGAACCAGGAGACCGGTTGGCGACTCGCCTCAGTAGCCACGGTGCCGGATCCGGTGGGGGAGGAGTCGACTCCTCCCCCACCTACATCTGTCCCTTTCCTTTACGCCTTGCCGACCAGCGATTGCGGCGGCGTGATCGTCTTGTACGTCGTCTGCTTGCCGCCTTTGATGAGGTACATCGTCACGGGGTTCGCACTCGTGTCCCCGTTTGCGTTGATCGTGAAGTTTCCGAGGATGCCGTTCGTCACCTTCGTCTTCAACAGCTGGTCGGTGATGCCCGTCCGCGTGCCGTCGGAGTTCGCGATCGCAGTCAGCAGCACCTCGGTCGCCTGCGCCGCATACGACGAGTACGGATCGACGCTGCCGCCCTTCTGTGTCGCGCCGAAGTCCTTGACGAACGTCTTGCCGTTTGCCGGCAGGTTCTCGTTCGGCTGGCCGGCGACACTGACGTACATGCCTTCGGCCGACGCGCCTGCGCCGCTGACGACGGCGGAGATCGGCGTGAAGCCGTCCGGCGCGAGCAGCGTGACGCTCTTGCCCAGCACCGACCGGAGGTCCTTGACCACCTTGCCGCCGTTCTCGCAGATCAGCCCGCCGAGGAAGACGCTGTCCGCACCCGTCGCCTTGATCTTCGTCGCGAGGCCGGTGTACGTCGACGCCTTGCCGTTCCAGGCCGCGAACCCGGCGACGGTGATGCCGAGCTGCGTCAGCGAGTTCTTGAAGTCGGTCGCAACGCCCTGACCGTACGCTTCCTTGTCGTTCAGGATGTAGACCTTCTTCAGGCCGAGCTGCTGCGCGTTCAACGCATCCGCCGCGCCCTGGAAGTCGTCGGCCGCGACGATGCGGATGTAGTTGCGCTTGCCCGTCGGGTAGTACTTGTCCGGCTCGCCGGCCGCGGTGCCCGGGCCGCCGTGCGTGAGGCCGACGTACGTATTCGCCGGGCTCACCATTCCGACGGGGCCACCCGGAGCGCGGTTCAGCACCGGGATCACGATCTCCGCGCAACCGGAGTTGAACGTCCCGATCACGCCGACGACGCTCTTGTTCTGCGCGTAGGCGTTCGCGTTCGCCGAGCACTTCTCGGACGCCCACTTGCCGGCCTGAGCCGTGGCGTCGTCACACGACTGGTAGCCGACCTTGTACTTGCCCGCCTTGAAGTTGTGTTGCTTGAGGACGAACTTGATCGCTTCCGTCATCTGCACGGTCTGCGTGCGCCCAGATCCCTGCAGCGGCAGGTCGGACGCGATCAGGTAGTCGGCGTTCCCGCCGCCCTGGTAGTAGATGTCCGAGCACGACGAGGACGGCAGCGCCGTGACGCCCTTGCTGCTCTTCCCTCCGCCCCCGCCGCAGCCTGCGGCCAGGAGCGCCAGCGCGGCTGTGACGCCGACAAGCGTCCCAAGCCAAAACCTTCTGCTCACTCTTCCTCCTTGGTCGCCCATTCCACCCATGCCCTGACCGCAGCGCCCTCAAGCGCGGCGGGGTGGCCAAGTATCGGGCTATTGGCGCCGTGATTTCAACCTCCACCCGCCGCTACAGTGGCTTTTCAAGCCGAAGTGGCGGAATTGGCAGACGCGCCGGACTCAAAATCCGGTGGGCGAAAGCCCGTGTGGGTTCGAGTCCCACCTTCGGCATCGGGCCGTAGGATCGCGGGATGAAGGTCGGGGTTCTCACGGGCGGCGGGGATTGCCCCGGTCTGAATGCCGTCATTCGGGCCGTCGGGCGCCGCGTGATGGATCGCGGCGACGAGCTGATCGGCGTGCTCGAGGGATGGAAAGGGCTCGTGGAGGGACTGTTCGAGCCGCTCGGGGCCCGGGAGATCTCGGGGCTCCTCCCCCGCGGCGGGACGATCATCGGGACGACGCGGACGAACCCGTACAAGATCGAGGGCGGCGTCGATCGCGTGCTCGAGCATTACGCCTCCGCCGGCCTCGACGCGCTCGTCGCGATCGGCGGCGAGGACACCCTCGGCGTCGCGGCGCGGCTGCACGAAGAGCACGGGTTTCGCGTCGTGGGAGTCCCCAAGACGATCGACAACGACCTCTCGGCGACCGACTACACGTTCGGGTTCGACACGGCCGTCTGGGTCGCGACGGAGGCGATCGACCGGCTGCACACGACTGCCGAGTCGCACAACCGCG
>VAXU01000192.1:2214-8187 GCA_005885125.1 Actinomycetota bacterium | reverse complement strand
CATCCGGTCCTGCTTCAGCTATTCGCTCCACGATCCGGAGAACATCCGACTCCGAACGGACGTCGAGGGTGGCGCCTTGATGGACGTCGGCTGCTACTGCGTGAGCGGGTCACGTTTCCTCGCCGGCGAGCCGGAGCAGGTCTACGGCCAGCAGCTCGTCGGGCCGAGTGGAACCGATCGGGTCTTCACAGGCACGATGCGCTTCCCCGGCGACGTCTTCGCCCAGTTCGACTGCGGCACCTCCCTCCCTGAGCGCGACGAGCTCGAGGCGATCGGGAGCGACGGCTCGCTCTTCCTCGACGACCCGTGGCATTGCGAGACTCCGGTGATCGAGCTGCGCCGCAACGGGCAGGTCCAACGGATCGAGGTCGAGCTCGCGGACTCTTATGAGCTCGAGCTCGAGAACCTCAGCGACGCAATCCGAGGCGATGCGGAGCCGTTGCTCGGTCGCGAGGATGCCGTCGGACAGGCGCGCGCGATCGAGGCCCTCTTCCACTCCGCCGCGACCGGCCAAGCCGTCGGCCTCGAGCAGTAGATCCCGGCGAACGTCAAAAGAGAGACAATCGCGTGCCGATGAGGACGCGCGTCTTCTTCGACGAGCTCGGCGTGTTGCGGTGACCGAGCGCATCCGCTGGGGCCTACTGTCCACGGCGCGGATCAATACGGCGATCCTCAACGGTGCCCACGAGTCCGACAGTGCCGAAGTGATCGCCGTCGCGAGCCGGGACCGCGAGCGCGCTTTGGCATACGCGGCCGAGCACGGGATCGAGCGAGCCTATGGGAGCTACCCCGCGCTGCTCGGCGACCAAGACGTCGACGCCGTGTACATCTCGCTCCCGAATTCCATGCACGTCGAGTGGACGATCTGGGCACTTGACGCCGGCAAGCCGCACTCAAGCAGCTCGTCGCGTCCGGGCGGATCGGCCGGCTGCGGCACATACGCACCGCGTTCAGCTTCACGCTCGACGACGTCGAGGACGTCCGCCTGCAGCCGGAGCTTGCCGGCGGCGCGCTCATGGACCTCGGCTGCTACTGCGTCAACGCGTCGCGGCTGCTCGCCGGCGAGCCGGGGCTCGTGATCGGGCGTCAGATCGTCGGCCCAACCGGTGTGGACGTCCGCTTCGTGGGCGGGTTGGAGTTCCCGGGGGAGGTGACAGCCGAGTTCCACTGCGGCTTCGATCTCCCGTACGAGAGCGCCCTCGAGGCGATCGGCTCGGAACGGTCGGTGTTCGTGCCGGAACCGTGGCTCTGTCGAGATCCACATCTCGAGCTGGACGGTGAGCGCATCGACGTCCAGGACGCCGACCGGTACCAGCTCCAGCTCGAGAACTTCGCGGCGGCGATCCGAGGGAATGCTCAGCCGTTGCTCGATCGCGCGGATGCGGTCGGGCAGGCACGCGTGATCGACGGGCTCTACCGCTCCGCGACGAGCGGTGCGGCGGTCTCCCTGTAGCGCGCGAGTGCGATCAGCGTCAGAACGCACAACCCTGCGAGACCGAGGTAGGGAACGGCATCGCTCGTTGCCGAGGCAAGCGCGCCGCCGATCGCGGACCCACCGGCCTGTCCGGGCGCCCAGGCGATGTTGACGAGGGCGAACGCGTAGCCGTAGTCGAGCCCGAACCGCTCGGCCTCGTCCGTGACCATCGAGAGTGCCGGCGTCCAGAAGCTCCCGAAGGCGACGCCGCCACAGACGACGACGAGCGCGAGCAACCAGGCGTTCCGGGGCCAGGGAAGGAGAACCGCGACGATCGCCGAGCCGACGAGGGCGGCTCGCACGGGGAGGAACCTCCCGTATCGATCCGCTATGTGACCGAGCACAGGCGCCCACGCGGCCTCGACCCCCGAGCTGACGGCGTAGGTCGCAGCGACTGCGGCCGCACCCCAGCCGAGCTGTGAGAGACGAAGCGGCGCGAGCACCGTCAGGGTCCCGAACAGCAGCCCGGGGAGCAGGGTGAGCCAGACCCCGACTCTGATCTTCGGCCTGGTCAATGCGCGGAAGAGCATCCGCAGCGGCTGGGGATCGGTGGGCGCTGCCGAAGGCGTCGCCCATGCAGCCGCGGCAAGGACGAGGGCAAGCGCACCAACGGTTCCGAACGCCGGGCCCGTGCCGGTGTACGACGCGACGCCGCCGAGCACGGGGCCGAACATGGATCCCGCGATCGCCACGCCGAACGCGGCACCGATCAGTTGCCCGCGCCTTCCCGGTGGAGCCGCGGCGACGAGCCAGGCGAGACCGCCGGTCCACGAGAACCCACTCGACACTCCCTGGACGAAGCGGGCCGTGTCGAGCGCCCACGCAGAACTGGAGAGGCCAAAGGCAACAGTCGTGGCAGCGAGCAAAGTGAGACCGATGAGCACGGTCGGCTTGACCCCGAGCCGCGCGGCCGCGATCCCACTGGGAATCCCCGCGACGAGCGCGCCGGCCGGGTACATCGCTGCGAGCACGCCCGCTCCTGCCTTCGACAGCCCGAGCGTGTGGGTGTAGTGCGGGAGCAGCGGCGCCAGCGCCGCGAAGAACATCGTGTCGACGAAGACGATTGCGCCGACGAGCAGGAGCAACCTGCGCACGGGCTGAGGCTAGCGAGCCTTGTCTTCCGGAAGCAAAAGCCCGAGCATGAGGCGATGTCGTCGACCGCGTCCTCGTATCCCGCCGAGGCGCCGCACCGGAGCGCCGGTCAGATCGTCCTGCTCGTCTTCGGCGTGATCGTCACGCTGATCGCGCTCGGGCTCGTCGCCGGCGGCGCCGCGCTCGTCTGGGCACACGTGGCGAAGCGTGACGCGCACGGCTATTTCACAACGTCCTCGGAGCGGTTCGCGACCGACTCGTTCGCACTTGCCACCGACAGCCTCGACGTGGCGAAGGACGGCCCGAACTGGCTGTTCAAGCCCGGACGACTCGCGACGATCCGCATTCGCGCGACGAGCAACCGTCCGGTCTTCGTCGGCATCGCGCCTGCGTCTGACGTGAAGAGGTTCCTCGCGGGCACGTCGTATGCGCGCGTGACGAACATCGACTACTACCCGTTTCACGCCGACTACAGGACTGTGAGCGGCAATGCCGTGCCGGGAAAGCCGTCTGCGTCGGGCATCTGGGCCGCGTCCGCCGGCGGCGCCGGAACTCGCGCGCTGACGTGGGACTTACGGAACGGCAAGTGGTCGGTCGTGGTCATGAACGCCAACGGCACGCGGGGCGTCATCGCGAACGTCTCTGTGGGTGCGAAGATCTCGTGGCTGATCTGGGTCGCGGTCGGTTTGCTGGTCGGCGGGCTGCTCGCGCTGTTCGTGGGCGGCCTGATGGTCTTCCTCGGCGCGCGCTCACCCGCCCGCGGTACCGGCGCCGCGGAGTCATAGCTCACTCCCTCCAGTTCGCTTTGCGCCGCTCGAGGAACGCCCGCAGGCCCTCTTGGCCCTCCTCACCGGCGCGTAGGCGCGCGGCCGTCTCCGCGGCCGACTGGCCGTCGGGGCGCTCGCGGATCAGGCGTTTCGCCTCACGCGCGGCGTGAGGGCCTGCCGTCAGGAGCTCGTCGACGACGTGCGCGACGGCCTTGTCCAAGTCGCCTGCAACCTCGTGCACGAGCCCGATTCGCAGTGCGGTCTCCGCGTCGAAACGCTCGCCGGTGAGGAAGTACCGGCGCGATCGCGACGTCCGCGCAGGCCACGAGCCCCGAGCCGCCGCCGAGCGCGTAGCCCTGCACGCGCGCGACGACCGGCGCGGGGCAGCGGTCGATCGTTAGGCACATCCGGTAAAGCCGTTGCGCGTCCTCGACGTTCTCGTCGTAGGAGAGGTCGATCGCGCTGCGCTGCCACTCGACGTCCGCGCCAGCGCAGAAGCTTTCGCCCTTACCCGCGAGCACCACAGCGCGTGCGTCACCGACGTCGGCGAACGCATCCGTGAGCTCCTGGATCAGCGCCGCATCGAATGCATTTCGGCGCTCGGGCTTCGCGAGCGTGACCCGCAGGAGGTGGCCGTCCCGCTCGACTTGCAGCGCGCTCACGGCGCGAGAATAGAGTTCTTCGCATGCTGCGAGGCGCCCTGGCCGCGGCGGTGACGCCCCTCCGTGACGGAGGAGAGGCGCTCGACGAGGACGCCTTCGCCCCCTATGCCGACTTTCTCGCCGCGGGTGGCCTCGACGGGGTCCTGGCGCTGGGGACGACCGGAGAGGGCTTCCTGCTTCGCGTGGAGCAGCGGATGCGGGCGGCCGAGCTCTTCGTCGAGGCGTGCCGTGGGCGGCTAGCCGTGGCCGTGCACGCGGGCGCGCAGTCGACGTGGGACACCGTCGAGCTCGCCGCGCACGCCGCCGACATCGGCGCCGATGCCGTCGCCGTGATCGCGCCGCCGTACTTCGCGCTCGACGAGGCGGAGCTGCTGTCGCATCTCGACGCTGCCGCACGCGCGTGCGATCCGACGCCGTTCTACGTGTACGAGTTCGCGGCCCGCAGCGGGTACGCCGTCCCGGTCGTGGTGCTCGAGCGGCTGCGCGAGGCGGCCCCGAACTTCCGCGGGCTCAAGGTCTCGGACGTCCCGTGGGAGCGGTTCGCCCCGTATCTCGTCGAGGGGCTCGACATCTTCGTCGGGCCGGAGGCACTCATTCCGCAGGGCCTGGCGGGCGGCGCCGTCGGAGCGGTGTCCGCGCTCGGGTCCGCGTTCCCGGAGCTGATCGCCGGAGCCGTCCGCGATCCCGAGTCGGCGGATCTCGCACCGGTGCGGACCGCAGTCGAGCGGTTCCCGTTCCAGTCGGCGTTGAAGACAGTACTCGCGCGCCGCGGCGTGCCGATCAATCCCGACGTGCGCCGTCCGCTGCGCACGCTGACGGAGGTAGAGCGAGCGGAGCTCGAGGCGTGGCTCGAATCGTCGTCGCCGGCGCCGGCGCGGTAGGCGCGTCGATCGCGTACCACCTCGCGCTGCTCGGCGCGCGCGACGTCGTGCTCTGCGAGCGCGCAGAGATCGCGAGCGGGGCGACGGGGAAGGCGATGGGAGGCTTTCGCCAGCAGTTCTCCACCGAGGCGGAGGTGCGGCTCGCGCGCGCGTCGCTCGAGTTGTACGTCGAGCTCGGCCCGCCGCTGTTCGACCAGGTCGGCTACATGTTCCTCGCGACGACTCGAGCCGGCCTCGAACGGCTTGCCGGACGCGCAGAGCTGCAGCAAAGCCTCGGAGTTCCCGTCGAGGAGGTGGATCCGAGACGGGTGCGGGGCCTCCGCACGGACGACGTGCTCGGGGCTTACGCCTGCTGGGAGGACGGGGTTGCCGAGCCGGCCGGGGTCACCCGCGAGCTCGTTCGCCGCGCGGCCGAGCGGGGCGTCGACGTGCGCGAGCACACGGACGCGCGCGACATCGAGCATGACGTCCTCGTGGTCGCGTGCGGCGCTGCGTCGCCGGAGCTCTGGCGGGAACTCCCCGTCCGTCCGCTCTGCCGGCAGCTCGTCGACGTCGGGCCTATCGCGGACCTCCCGGCAGATCTCCCGATGACGATCGAGGAGGAGACCGGCTTCCACTTTCGCCGCTACGGCGACGCTCTGCGGCTCGCGATGCCTGAGCCGGCACCGCGCTGGACCGAGCGGGAGTACGTCGACGATTCGCTCGTCGAGGACAAACGCGCGCGGCTCGCGCACCGCTATCCGCAAGCTGCCGGCGCGCCGATCGTTCGCGCCTGGGCGGGCTTGTATGACATGACGCCGGACGCTCATCCCATCGTCGGCTTCGTCGGCGAGGGCGTCTATGCGGCGTGCGGGTTTTCCGGCCACGGCTTTATGCAGTCGCCCGCGGTGGGTCGCGCGGTCGCGGAGGAGCTACTCCAGGGCGAGTCGGAGCTCGACCTGTCGCCCTATCGCATCGAACGGTTCAAAGGCGAGGCGGTGTTCCCGGAGACCCTCGTTCTCTAGCCCTCCGCAGGGTGCGCCGAAAGCGGGTCATACCCGGAGGGTCTGACCCTTGATTGCAGGCTTCCGGCCAAGGGTCTGACCCTCTGCGGTCAG
>VAXU01000192.1:0-2206 GCA_005885125.1 Actinomycetota bacterium | reverse complement strand
ACCAGAGGCGGGCAGCTTCGCGATCAGTGCCTTGAGTGCGCGCAATACGTCCGCCTCCTCGTGCCCGAAGTCGTCGAGGTAGGAGTGCAGCGCGGCGTGGATCAGCCGAAGCTCTTCGTCCGTCAGCCCGATCGCGTGCATCAAAACGGCCCTCGCGCCTCGTAGCTGCCTCTCCGGGCGCCGACGGCGATCATCGAGAGCCCGTCCGGCCCTGCGACGGGACAGCGCCTTGTCTCCGGGTCGAAGCGCAGGAACGTGCCGACCTCGATCGGAACCTCCTCGTCGTCGATTCGGTAGGTCCCGGAGCCGCGGACGATCACGTCGCACGAAGCGCACCGCTCCGCCGGGCCCTTCGCCCTCGAGGTCCTCCACCTTCACGATCGAATAGCCCATCTCGCTCCTTTCACATGCGGAAGATGCCGAACGTCGTGTCGGGAATCGGCGCGTTCAGCGCTGCCGAGATCCCGAGCGCGAGCACGCGGCGCGTGTCGAGCGGATCGATGATCCCGTCGTCCCACAGCCGCGCCGTCGAGTAGTACGGACTCCCTTCGCGCTCGTACTTCGCGCGAATCTCGTCGGAGTCGGCGTCGCCGACCATGGTCAGCACCATCGCCGCCTGCTCGCCGCCCATGACGGAGATCCGGGCGTTGGGCCACATCCAGAGCTGCCGCGGCGCGTACGCGCGCCCGCACATCGCGTAGTTTCCCGCGCCGAACGAGCCGCCCGTGATGACCGTGAACTTCGGCACTGCAGCGTTCGCGACCGCCATTACGAGCTTCGCGCCGTCGCGCGCGATTCCGCCCCATTCGTATTCCTTGCCGACCATGAACCCGGTGATGTTCTGGAGGAACACCAGCGGGATGTGCCGCTTGCACGCGAGCTCGATGAAGTGGGCGCCCTTCTGGGACGACTCCGCGAACAGCACGCCGTTGTTCGCAAGGATCCCGACCGGATAGCCCTCGAGCCGCGCGAAGCCGGTGACGAGCGTCTCGCCGTAGTTCGCCTTGAACTCGTCGAAGCGGGAGCCGTCGACGATGCGCGCGATCACCTCGCGCGCGTCCGTCTGGTGGCGGAAGTCCTCGGGAATCAGGCCGTAGAGCTCGGCCGGATCGGCGGCAGGCGGCTCCGGGTCCGCGAGGTCCCACGGAGGCTCCTTCCGCCCTTGCAGGTTGCGCACGATCTGCCGCGCGAGCGCGAGCGCGTGCTCGTCGTTCGTCGCGTAGTAGTCGGCGACTCCGGACTTGCGTGTATGCACGTCCGCGCCGCCGAGCTCCTCGGCGGTGACCTCGGCGCCGGTGGCGGCCTTCACCAGCGGCGGGCCGCCGATGAAGATCGTCCCCGTGCCGCGGACGATGATCGTCTCGTCCGACATCGCCGGCACGTACGCACCGCCTGCGGTGCACGAGCCCATCACGGCTGCGATCTGCGGGATGCCCTTGGCGGACATCTGCGCCTGGTTGAAGAAGATCCGCCCGAAGTGCTCGCGGTCGGGGAAGACCTCGTCCTGCAGCGGCAGGAAGGCGCCGCCGGAGTCGACGAGGTAGAGGCACGGCAGGCGGTTCTGCTCGGCGATCTCCTGCGCGCGGAGGTGCTTCTTGACCGTGAGCGGGAAGTACGTGCCGCCCTTGACCGTCGCGTCGTTCGCGACGATCACGCACTCGCGTCCTTCGACGGTGCCGATGCCGGTCACGATTCCCGCCGCGGGTGCCTGGCCCTCGTACACATCCCAGGCGGCGAGCGCGCTCAGCTCCAGGAACGCGCCGCCCGGGTCGACGAGGCGGTCGATCCGCTCGCGCGCGGTCAGCTTCCCGCGCGAGCGGTGCCGCTCGGTCGCCTTCTCGCCGCCGCCGCGCGCCACCTCTGCCGTGCGCTTGCGCACCTCGGCGACGAGCCCTTCCATTCGCTCCTGCCTGCGCGCGTACTCGTTCGACTCGCGCTCGACGTGCGACGAGATGACTGCCATCGCCATGAATCTACCGCGCCGCCGGAGGCCCGTTGACAGACCGGCGCCGACCGTGCCTCAATAGCCCGACACGAGAACAGGAGGTTGCATGGCTGCCACCCAAGCTCCCGCGTCTCAGGCGCAGTCGCGGGACGAGGAGGATCTCGCCCGGTTCGGCTACAAGCAGGAGCTCAGGCGTTCCCTCGGAGTCTTCAGCTCGTTCGCCGTCGCGTTCAGCTACATCTCGCCGTCGACCGGCATCTT
>VAXU01000061.1 GCA_005885125.1 Actinomycetota bacterium | reverse complement strand
CGGTGACGAACAGCTCGGTCACCTTCGCACGCTCGACTCCGCCGTTCGAGCGGCACCACGCAACCTGCTGTCCGTTCCGAATCGTTCCCTCGCGAATGCGGCACAGCGCGAGCCGACCGAGGTACGGCGAGGCGTCCAGGTTCGTCACGTGGGCCTGCAGCGGATGGCCGTCGGTGTACGACGGCGCGGGAATCCGATCGAGCAAGACCTCGAAGAGCGGCTGAAGATTGTCGGCGAGCTGGTCCGGCTCGGCCCCTGCGCGGCCTTCGCGCGCGTTGCAGTACACGATCGGAAACTCGATCTGTGTCTCGTCCGCGTCGAGATCGAGGAAGAGCTCGTACACCTCGTTGACGACCTCCTCGATCCGCGCGTCGGGGCGGTCGACCTTGTTGACGACGAGGACCACCGGCAGCTTCGACTCGAGCGCCTTGCGGAGCACGAAACGGGTCTGTGGCAGCGGTCCCTCACTCGCATCGACGAGCAAGAGCACGCCGTCGACCATCGTCAGCGCACGCTCGACCTCGCCGCCGAAGTCCGCGTGGCCCGGTGTGTCGACGATGTTGATCTTCACGTCGCCGTACCGGACGGCCGTGTTCTTGGCGAGGATCGTGATCCCCTTCTCGCGCTCGAGGTCCATCGAATCGAGCACGCGGTCGGCGACTTCCTGGTTCTCGCGGAACGACCCGGACTGCCAGAGCATGGCGTCAACGAGCGTCGTCTTCCCGTGGTCGACGTGCGCCACGATGGCGACGTCGCGGATGTCCTCGCGGATCGGCATCACACGAGGGTAGCCGCGGCGAAGCGAAAGAGGCCGGCCGCTACACCGGCCTCCAGTTCGACCTAGCGCTTTTCGATGTTGTGGATCTCGATCAGCTCGGGCGGCTCTGAGAGCTCGATCCCGGACTCCTCCATCAGCGGCATCAGCCGCTTGCCGAATGCGTCGAACTGCTCCTTTGAATCCCAGATCTCGCTGACGCGAACGTTCCCGTTCGTACCGAACGCCACGTGGTACTCGAGCCCGTCCGGCAGCCAGTCACCGGACTTGTCGAGCTTGCGCATGACCTGGTCGTACTGCTCCGTCGTAACCGACTTCGGAGTGAAACGGACGAGCGTGCTCATCTGATTCCCTTCCCGTACTTTGCTGTCGAGCCACAGTAGCCGCAATTGGCCGATGGGGCCGAGCGGGCGGAGCCTCGGAACGAGCACAGGAAGAGCGGCGACGGTGCAGAATGCGTTGGTTCACGACCGGGGGGTCGGATCGATGCGTCCAGGCGAACGGATCAAGGCTTTTTGGGTAACCGTCCGAGAGCGTTCCGCAGGTGGGGCCAGGCTGCGGCGGCGCATCGTAGCCACGGTGGCCATGGCGCTTTTCGTTGGCGGCTTGCTCGTCGCGATCGGCTTTGGAGCATTCGTCCTCGCATTGCTGGCCGCTCTACTGATCGTGATCGCGGTGGTCGCACTCGTCGCGTTCTGGCCAGAAATGCGAAGCCATCTCGGCGTGTGGGTCAGACGCCTGCGCGCGCGCAGTCGCACATTCTTCGCCGCATTGCTGCCACTCTGGCGGCAGACGTTGTTACACGCCGAACGCGGGATCCGCGGGGTACACCGCTCGAGCGCCGTCGCGTCCGCGTCGGTTGGCCGTCGAGCCTCGGCCCTCGGGCGTACCGCGGCCGCATACTGTTCTTCCACCGCCCGCGCGCTGATCGGCACGGCGCACTCGACGACCACGCGGATCGCTTCGCGTCTAGCGCAGCCTGACCGGCGGGGCACAGCGCTCCGACTCAACGCCGCTGGAACCCAGTACCGCCGCGACGGCCGGTACGACGAAGCTGTGGAGTGCCATCGTCGTGCAGTTGAGATCCTGCGCGCGCTCGACGATCGACAGGCCATCGCTTTGACTCAGAGCAACCTGGCCCTCGCGTTGAGTCACGCCGGCGACGACGGCTGGGCGATCGGTCTGTTCGAAGAGGCCGCGTCGACTCTCCACGATCTCGGCGACGAAGAGCACGAGGCGCAGATCATGGCCAACCTCGGTCTCGCGCACCGACGCCATGGCCGCCGGGAGGAAGGCGACAACGTCCTCGAGCTCGCGCTCAGCAAGCTCACCCCCGCCTCGAGCGCGTATCAGGCGATCGAGGCAGAGCTACGCCGCGCGAGCTGACAGCACACTTGGCTGCGACGGGCCGTTTCCGATCTGGCGTGTCCTCGGACATCGTCGCCGTGCTCGCAGCGCTCTAAGTCGCGCCCGCTACGCGACTGCGTCCAGGCCGAGCGCCTCACGCTTGTGCTTCATCTCGTACATCGCGTCGTCCGCGCTGCGCAGGAGAACCGCGGGATCGTCCTCAGCGTCGTGAACCGCGATGCCGAAGCTCATGGAAACCTTCCAAGTGTCCGCGGAGGGAAGGCTCGTCAGCTCCTGCTCGATCCTCTCCGCGACCGCACGAGCGTCGTCCGCACTCGCTTCCGGGAGGATGACGGCGAACTCGTCGCCTCCGATCCTGAACGCATGATCACCGGCGCGAACCACCCGCCTCAGCGTCGCGGCAACCCGCTGGAGCGCCTCGTCGCCGGCAGCGTGGCCATGCGTGTCGTTGAGCCCCTTCAGCTCGTCGCAGTCGAGGACGAGCAGCGCGATGGGATGCCCGTAACGACGAGCGCGCGCAACCTCCGATTCCAGCTCGCGGACGAAGGACCGGCGGTTGAGCAGATCGGTCAGCGGATCGTGGTCGGCAAGGAAGCGCATCTGCTCGAACTGACGAGCCGCGAGAAGCGCACTGGTGGCCTGGTTCGCGAACACCCTCAATGCCTGCAGACGATCTGCAGAAGGCAGGAGCCGGTCCTCCGGCTCGTCCGCCCAGATCACGCCGATCACTGCACCGGCACGGTCGTAGAGCGGGACGGCCAGCCAGTGGTGGTTCCACGCATGCGGGCCGCGTCCGTTGTTCTGCGAGCTGTACTTGACCTCGCTCTGATCGACGCGCCGGCGGGCCTGCTCATTCGGCAGCAGGTAGCACCCGGCGACGTCGAACTCGGGATCGAAGAGCCGCCTGACCGCATCGAACGACGACGGCTCGGTCACGACGGGATCCTCGGCCTTCCAGCCAACGGCTGCATGCGTTCGCAGGAGCCCAGTCTGCGACTCGAGGAGAACGAGGGAAACCTTCTGGAAACCGAGCGCGGTCTGGATACCGCGACAGACCGTCCTCAAGATCGCGTCGGTCGACTCGGCCGCGGTCAGCGTCGAAGAGACCTCGAGCAGTTGTTCCAGACCGGCGCGGTGTCGTGCCGTGCTCGCCGCCTGCTGCGCGGCTTCGATCGCGATCGCAGCGTGGCCGGCTAGCGCCACGAGCACCTCGATCTCCTCGGCCGTGGGCCGTTGTCCGCTAAGAGGCTCCCCAACCGAGAAGATGCCGAGAATCTGCCCCTCCGAGTCCTCGAAGGGCACGAAGAGCTCATCCTCGGGGTGCCAGGCGTCGGGGTCGTCCGGTGTATCGATCTGCGGCACGTACCGATCGCCGATGTCGGCGCTCCAGTCGAAGGAGCCGTGGGGGATCAGGTAGGCGCCGTCGTGGCGGAAGCGGTCGACCAGGAGCTGCTGCCAGCTCTCCCAGTCGTAGGTGCTCCCGAGGAGCGCTTCCTGAGCCTCCGGGCTGCCGTTGACCGTCGTGACGCAGAAGTCGTCGAACGCGGGGCGGTACAGGTTCAAGACGACCGTGCGAAATTCGAGCGCCTCGGCGACCGTTCGTACGATCGTCGACAGAACGCTCGCGAGATCCTTCTCTCCGCGGACGACGCTCGTCACCTCGAGCAGCGCCTTCAGCCGGCGCAAGGTCATGGCTTCCGGCTTCACCGCCATTGACCGACCGCCTCTCGGCGTCCCTCGGGCAGGGGCCGGTCGCGAAGCCATTGCTCGAGCTCCTTTGCGGGCAGCGGGCGAGCCAGGAAGAAGCCCTGCACGCGACGACAGCCGAATCCGATCAGCGCCTCGAATGTAGCCGCGGTCTCGACGCCTTCGGCGACGACGCCGAGGCGGAGACTTTCCGCGAGCTGGATCGTTGAGAGAACGATCGCTGCGTCGTCTTCGTCCGACGTGACATTCGAGATGAACGAGCGGTCGATCTTGATCTCCGTCACCGGGAGCCGCTTCAGGTACGCGAGCGACGAGTACCCTGTGCCGAAGTCGTCGATCGAGAGACGCACGCCCATTGCACGCAGCTCGGTGAGCACGGTCACAGCACGAAACGGATCGGACATGATGGCGCTCTCCGTGAGTTCGAGCGTGAGCGAGCTAGCCATCACGTTTCGTTCTTCGAGCAACTGGTGAACCTGCTTCGCGAGGTCGTTCGTGCCGAGACTTCGCGCGGAGAGATTGACGGCGACGCCGAGATCGAAGCCCGCGGACTGCCAGCTCTTGCACTGTTGCAGTGCTTCGTCGAGGACGTACCGCGTGAGCGAGTGGATGAACCCAGTCTGTTCGGCCACCGGAAGGAACTCGACGGGCGGAAGAAGCCCACGCGTGGGATGCCGCCAACGCACGAGCGCCTCCACGTTGGCCACCGTCCCCGTCGCCAGGTCGAGCTGCGGCTGGTAGTAGAGGATGAGCTGCCTGGCCGAGAGGGCCTCCCGCAACTCCGGGAGCAACGTCAGGCGCGGCCGGCTGTGCTCGTCCACCCGCGGCTCGTACAGTTGCCAGTCCAGCCTCGCCGCCTTGGCGGTGTGCAATGCCACACCGGCCTTCTGGAGCAAGTCGTCGATGTTCTCCGCATGGTCGGGGAAGAGTGCAACCCCCACCGTCGCCTCGATCGCGACCGGGACGTCGTCCACGACGAACGGCTTCTCGACCGCCTGGCGGACGCGGTTGACGACGTCGATCGCGCCATCGGTTCCGCCAACATCCGAGAGCAGCACGCCGAACTCGTCCGCGCCGAGGCGTGCAACCGTGTCTCCCACGCGCAGGGCACTTCGCAGCCGAGGTTCGACCTGACGAAGCAGCTCGTCCCCGTATCGATGTCCGAGCGTGTCGTTGATCTCCTTGAAGCGGTCGAGATCGACGACGAGGACACCGACGCGATCGCCGCGCCGAGTTGCAGCGAGCAGCGCCTGCCGGCCCCGGTCGAGATACAGCGCGCGATTGGGCAACCCGGTCAGGCGGTCATGCAGCGCGAGATACTCCGCCTCGGCCGCGTGCCGCCGCAGGCGTTTCGACGCGCGCGCGACGACCGGGAAGAGCGCGGCCCACAGGAATGCAACTCCGGCCAGCAGGATCAGCGCAAGCGTGCGGAGATCGTTGGCGATCGCCGCCGCGACCGGGGCGTACGGCATGTACATCTCGAAGACCGAACCCACGCGGCCGCGTGACGACCGCAGCGGCACGTAGACCTCGAGCAGCTTTCCGTAGCCGTGATCGTCGACGTTCTCGGCCTTCTCGGCGTCGGAGACCTCCGACACGATGCGACCGTCGGCGGCCTTGAGCAGCTCGTCACTGGGACGGAACGTGCGACCGACGAGGTCGCGCCTGTCGGAGTAGACGACCTTGCCGTCCAGGTTCCAGAGCTTGATCCGGACGACACCGGCCGCGTGGAGCTGCTTGCGAGAAGCCGCGAGGTCTTGCCGTAGGCGTGCTGCTAGCGGTGCTCGGAGGTCGGCATGCACGACGATCGGTTCGACCGACGACCGCGCGACGAGCGTAGCCGCGTTTCGTGTGCCGTCGAGCGCACGCGAACGGATCTGGCCCTCGAGGAAGTAGAACAGCCCGAATCCGAGCGTCGCAAGCGGGATGAGGCTGACGATCGCGAACGTCGCGAGCAAACTCGGGCGCGCGCGCCCGGCGAACGCCGAAAACCGTTGTGGTCGTGCCGCAGGGCCGCCGGCCGTCGGCACCGTTTGCGACGACAGAGGACCCCGAGGAGCTTTTAGCCGCATGAATACTCCTTGGGTGCTCGGAGAATCGCCGAGGCAACCGTTGCGGGTCTCCCCCGATGGAGGGATTCGCCCGCCGGGCGGCCACGACTGTGCGATCACGGGTCGGCAATTACGCCGCCCGGTGAGACGAGCTTCTCGTTCCTCCTTCGCATCACCACCGCCGCACTCAGCAGCTAGGCTCGCGTCACATCACCGGGGAGGTTGATATGGCCGTCAGCATCGACCAATCCACGGGCTGTCTGCTGATCGACGGCGCGAAGGTTTTTCCAGTCGCGCTCTCGAATCCGCCTCCGCTTGGCGGAAAGACGCCCAGCGGGACCGACGGTTGGGCAGAGGTCGCGAGCGCAGGCGTGAACTTCATCCGCACGCAGCTGATCCAATGGGATCTGCAGCAGATCGACGCGCAGATCGCGGCCGAGAAGGCCGTACTGGACGCTGCCGGAGCGCACGGTTTCCACGGCTGGTTGCAGCTCGGCGAGATCGCGAACCTGCCGACGTCGAGCGGGTCGCCGAACGAACAGCTGCTCACGAGGATCGCGGACGGCCTCAAAGGTCACCCGGCGCTCGGTGTGTACAAGGGAGTCGACGAGCCGGCGAACCCGAATCGGCCGACCCCTGTCCCGGCTGCCGGCCTCGTTCGCGCCTACCAGAAACTGAAGGCGCTCGATCCCGATCATCCAGTCGTGATCAACCAGGCGCCGCTGGGGACGGCGGCAAGTCTCACGCCGTATCGACCCGCTTTCGACATCACGGGCGCCGACATCTACCCGGTCGCATATCCGCCGGGGGAGCATTCTGATCTCCCGAACAAGGACATCAGCGTCGTCGGCGACGTGACCAGGAAGATGGTCACCGCTGCAGGCGGCAAACCCGTGTGGATGACGCTTCAGATCGCTTGGAGCGGCGTCATCCAAAATCAAGCGCACCCGGACATCGTTCCTCGGTTCCCGACGTTCCACGAGGAGCGGTTCATGGTCTACCAAGCGATCGTCGCGGGCGCCCGCGGCCTCGTCTTCTACGGCGGCAACTTCACGCAGGTGATGCGTCCCCGCGATGCCTTGCTCGGCTGGAACTGGTTCTTCTGGCAGTTGGTCCTTCATCCGCTGCTCATCGAGCTCACCTCGCCGTCAGTCGGTCCTGCGCTCGTCGCTCCCAACGCGCCGACACGGGTGACCACAAGTGCAAGCGACGTGGACGTGATCACGCGCAAAGATGGTCAGAACGTGTACGTCATCGCCGTCCGGCGAAGCTCGACCGCGACGAACAAGGTTGCATTCTCCGGTCTGCCGCTCCGAAGCGGGGGAGCACACCTATCGCGGGGCGAAGTCATGTTCGAGTACGTGCAGCGGCCATTGTCACCGCCGGTCGATCCGACCAAGCAAGCGTTCAGGCTGATCACGGTCGCGAACGACGGCTTCCAGGACTGGTTCGGCCCCCACGACGCACGGGTGTATCGCTTCAACCTCGCCTGAAGGAAGGCGAAGGCCTCACCGAGGCGATCCGCGCGCCTTGCGCGAGCGCGGGCTCGCGCCTGGCATTCGCCGACCTCTCCCGCTACACCGGCCTCGATAGCTACGCGGGCGCGATGTTGTGGTTGAACCTGAAGGCGTTCCCTGGGTCGTACCGCTTCTTCACTGCCTGTAGACGCGCGAGCCGCTCGACGCCGAACTCCGTTTCCAGGCTCTCTCCGACCGCCTCGCTCGCGTAGTTGAGGTAGCCGCCGCCGATCGTCCACGGCGCGAGTTCCGCCGTGTAGCCGCGAGCCCAGCCGACATGGCGCTCGTCCTTCGTCGGATCGGTCCACGCGCTGGTGAACGTCGCGTTGTAACGGGCCTCTCGACCGGCGAACGCAGTCGCGTCAGCAGCGACTCGACCGGCAGCTCCGTGCAGCGGCTCGAAGAGAACGCTGCCTTCGACCTCGGGCTGGGCAAATTGCGCGGCCGTCAGCTCGATCGCCTCGTCGGGAAGCTCGCGCAGGAAACGACCGGACCAGTAATGGCGCAAGCCGAATTGCATGCGCCCGAAGATCTCCTGGAGCTCCGGGTAGTACATCGGACGGACGCCGTCCATCACGGGCTCGGCGCTTCGGATGAACGACGCGATCGCCTCACGCCCCTCGTCGATCCCGTCGAAGGACGCCACGGAAACGTTGACTCCACTCTGGCCCGTCAGGCTCGAGCGGAAGATCTGCGCAAAGCACACGAGATCATCAGGCGCGCCGGCCATGAGCTCGCGCCAGGCCGTGAGCACGTGCGGCGCGTCCTCGAGACGGTAGACCAGCAGGCCGCCGAGCAACCGGCCGACGGGATGGAGCCGGAACGTGAAGTCCACGACGACGCCGAAGTTTCCGCCGCCGCCGCGGAGCGCCCACAGAAGGTCCGCGTTCTCGCGCTCGCTTGCGGACGCGACGCTGCCGTCGGCCGTCACGACGGTCGCAGCCACGAGGTTGTCGAGCGTGAGGCCGTGGAGCCCGATCAGATGCCCGATGCCGCCGCCGAGCGCCAGCCCACCTACTCCCGTGTCCCCGAACGTTCCACCCGGAGTCGCGAGACCATGCCGCTGGCACGGTGGATCGAGGTCCTCCCAGAGCGACCCGCCGCCGCAGGTCGCCGTCCGCGCCTCCGGATCGACGACAACCTCGCGCATCAAGCGCAGGTCGACGACGAGACTCCCGTCGCCGATGCAATGGCCGGCGACGCTGTGCCCACCGCCCCGCACGGCGACTGGAAGACCTTCCTCGCAGGCGAACGAGACCGCGGAGACCACGTCGTCGACGTCGAGCGGGCGGACGATGACCTCGGGGCGACGGTCGATGAGCGAGTTGAACGTCGCCCGCGACGTGTCGTACCAGACGTCATCCGGCGCAATCACCGGTCCGCGGTGACGCCGTCGCAGCTCTGTCAGCGACCGTCCGTTCATCGTCGGGCGAGTATGAACGTTGCTGGCCTCTTGAACACCGCGAGACTATGCCGGCACCGCTCGCGGACCAGATTCACTGCTACTCTGAGGCCACGGTCGGCAATTCCGCCGCCGGTGAGATGAGCTTCTCGTTCCTCCTTCGGGTGTTTCGAGGTAGGCAAGTCTCGAACTCGTAAAGGAGTCGAACAACATGCAGCACCAGTCTTTCCGCGAGCTTGGCGTGTCCTCGGACATCGTCGGCGTGCTCGCGAACCGTTCCATCACCGAGCCATTTCCCGTCCAGGCGCTCGTCCTTCCCGACGCGCTCGCCGGGCTCGACGTGCTCGCCAAGTCGCCCACAGGCTCGGGCAAGACGCTCGCTTTCGCCGTCCCGATCGTCGAGCGCACCGTCGCCACCGACCCGCGGCCCTCGGCGCTCGTGCTCGTGCCCACCCGTGAGCTCGCCGCTCAGGTGACCGACGAGCTGGAAGCGCTCGCGCCCACCAAGGGCCTCAAGGTCGCAGCCGCCTACGGCGGCGTCCCGATCGGCACGCAGGCGAAGCGGGTCAAGGGCGCGCACATCCTCGTCGCGACTCCCGGTCGCCTCCAGGATCTCGCCGAGCGCCGGCTCGTCGACCTCTCGCACGTGCGGACGTTCATTCTCGACGAGGCCGACCGGATGCTCGACATGGGCTTCCAGCCGCAGGTCGACCGGATCGTCCGCCGGCTGCCGCGCAACCGCCAGACGATGTTCTTCTCGGCCACGCTCGACGGAGAAGTCGGCCAGCTCGCTCGCGCCTACACCAACAGCCCAGCACACTTCGAGGCCGAGCTGTCCGCGAACAAGCCGGGGGAAACCGAGCACCGCTTCGTCTCGGTCACGACCGACACGAAGGTCGACACCCTTGTCGAGCACCTGCGCGCCTCCGACGGGCTGACGCTCGTCTTCGTGCGCACGAAGCGCGGCGCCGACCGGCTCGTGCAGAAGCTCGGCCGCGCAGGCGTCGGCGCGGTCGCGATGCACGGCGACATGTCGCAGCGCGCACGCGAGCGGTCGCTCGACCGCTTCGAG
>VAXU01000060.1 GCA_005885125.1 Actinomycetota bacterium | reverse complement strand
TCGCCGCCGAGCGAGATCTCCCCCTTGTCGGGCCGATACAGACCCGTGATCAGGTTGAAGACGGTCGTCTTGCCGGCGCCGTTCGGCCCGATGAGACTGACGATCTCGCCCTCGCCCACCACCAGGTCGAGGTCGACGATCACGTGCAGGCCACCGAACGCCTTCGACACGCCTTTCAGCTCGAGCAACGGCGCGGCCATCAGGCGATCTCCACGCGGTGTGTGCCGAGCAGGCCCTGCGGTCGCGTGGCCATGAGCACGACGAGAATCGCGCCGAGCAGAAGGAAGCGGGTCGGCCCCGTGCCCTCCTCGACGAGCCGGGTCTCCCAAACGAATGCTGCGAGCCAGAGCGTCGGCACGAGCAACAGCCAGCGAGCCCACCCCCGCACGACGGTGAGAGCGAGCACGAGCCCGATCAGCAGGACGAATGCGTAGTTGAAGAACCTGTAGTTCCCGGCCTCGTACGTGTTCGCCGGCAGGACGAGCCAGTGGCGGAGCGCCCAGCCCAGCCAGCCCCCGTGGCTGAAATCCGTGCCGCTGATCGAGACAAGCCCGTGCACCCCGCGAGGCCAGGCCGCCGCGACGATCGCGTGCACCGCGATCCCGAAGGCTGCTGTCCCCGCCAGGACCGCGACGAGCGCCTTCCAGGGCCGCAGCTTCGCGACGAGGCCGAGGAGGATCACCGCATACAGGATCCAGCGGGCGTGCGCCGGTGTACGGAGCACCTCGAGCAGCACGTTGACGGAGACTGCTCCGACGACGACCCCGAACAGGTTGCCCACGCCGCCCAGGATCACCATCGCATAGATCGTGATCAGGATTGGCGTGCTGTAGTCGTCTGGAAACGCGCCGTGCAACGAGGCGACGTTGATCGTCCCCGCGAGCGCGCCGGCCCCGGCTCCGACCGCGATCGCAAGCAGCTTCAACCAGTTCACGGGCATCCCCATCAACTCGGTCGCGAGCGGGTCGTCGCGGAGCGCGCGCCACGCGCGGCCCGTCCGCGACTCGTTCATGAGGTGGATCGCCAGGAACACCACGGCCACGGCGATCAGCGAGGCCCAGAAGTACGCTTGATTCGTCGTCAGCCGGTGGCCGAAGAAGCGGAACCCGTCGACGTCGGCGATCCCGTTCGGCCCGCCGGTGATGTCGTGCGACCCGTGGATCTTGATCAGCGGCACGCGGTATCCCTGCACCGCGATCGTGTAGAAGATCTGGCCGAAGAAGAGCGTCACGATCGCGAGGTAGTCGCCGACGAGCCGTCGCGAGGGAAGCGCGAGCAGGAAACCGACGACGACCGAGACGGCGAGCACGACGAGCAGGGCGCCCCACGTCGGCCAGTGCACGCCGAACTTCGACGACGAGAGCATCGCGTACCCGTACGCGCCGACGCCGTAGAAGGCCACGTACCCGAGGTCGAGGAGACCGGCAAGCCCGACCGAGACATTCAGGCCGAGCGCGAGCAGCGCGTAGATCAGCGAGACGACGCCGACGCGCAGGAAGTACTGGTTCGACGTCATCACCGGAACGAGCGCGACGACGATGCCGAGTGCCACGAAGCGAAGCGGCACCGGGATCCGGTCGAACCCGCGGCGGACGCGACCGGTCACACCGGCATACGCCTGGATGCGCTCGCCCGAGCTCGCCACCCACTCGTCGACTCCGATGCGCGGCTCGGACGGCTCGCGTGCGCCGGGGGCCTGCGGAGTGTCCGGAGGCTCCGCCATCAGACCTTCTGCAGCGCCGGTGCGCCGAACAGTCCGCTCGGGCGCACGAGCATGAAGACGACGAGGATGGCGAACACGATCACGTCCTGGTACGCGGACGACAGGTAGCCGGTCGCGAGCGCCTGGGCGACGCCGATCGCCAGGCCGCCGAACATTGCCCCCGGGATGCTGCCGATGCCGCCGACAACGGCAGCCGTGAACGCTTTCAGGCCGGCGTTGAACCCGATGTAGGGGTTGACGTTCTGGAAGATCAGACCGTTCATGACGCCGCCCGCGCCGGCGAGCGCCGAGCCCACGAAGAACGTGAACACGATCACGCGGTCGACGTCGATGCCCATCATCGACGCCGCCTCGAGATCGTAGGAGGTCGCACGCATTGCCCGCCCGACCTGCGTCCGCGAGACGAGCTGGATGAGCGCCACCATCAGCGCCCCCGCCGACAGGATCACGATCAGCTGCATGTACTGGATCGCGAACGAGCCGATCGTGATCCGGTTGAACAGCGAACCGTTGTTGAGGCTGAACGTGTCGTACTGCTTCGGGACCGAGCCGAAGAGGAGGGTCGCCGTCTGCTGGAGGAAGAACGAGACGCCGAGCGCGCTGATCAGCGGGGCGATCCGCGACGCCCGGCGCAGCGGCCGGTAGGCGAAGCGCTCGACGGTCATGCCGAGGACGCCCGAGCCGATCATGGCGGCGCCGAACATCAGCAGGATCAGCAGCACCGCCGGGACATCGGGACTGGCCGCGCCGCCGAGCGCGGTCAGCACGAAGTAGCCGATGTAGGACCCGATCATGAAGACCTCGCCGTGGGCGAAGTTCAGGAGCTTCAGGATCCCGTACACCATCGAGTAGCCGAGCGCGAGCAGCGCGTACAAGCTCCCGAGCGTCAGCCCTGCAACGAGCTGACCGAAGAAGTAGTGCCAGGTCAGCGTGAAGGAGTCGAAACTGGCGAGGACCTGGAGGCCGCCCATCCGCCGGCGAAGCGTCTCACAAGGACGTGCGGCCCACCACGGGGGCGGGCCGCACGTCGAGCCGAGACGGGCCTAGCCCGCCTGTACGAGCTTGTAGCTGTGGTCTTCCTGGATCTGGAAGATCGAGAAGCTGATGCCGCCCTTGACGTCGCCGGTCTTGAGGAACGAAACCGGCTTGCCGAGCAACGAATGCCCCATGGTCACCGACTTCATGTTCTTGAGCACCTCGGCGCGGCTGACCTTGCCGTCGGCGCAGGACTTCGAGATCGACATTGCGATTGCCTGGACGGCGACCCACGACGGGACGCCGAAGTTGATCGTCTTGCCGAACCTGCGCGTGAAGTCGGCGACGATCGGCGCGTCGGCCTTGATCTTCGTCACGTTCCGATGATCTTGCCCTTGTAGCCCGCAGCCTTCAACTGCTCGCTGAAGAGCTGCGCGTTCGATGCGACCTGGGTCGCGAAGAGGACACCCTTCGCACCTTCGGCCACGGCCTTCCCCGCCAGTGAGGTGAAGTCCGTCTGCGTCGCCGGCTGCGACTGCCGGTCGACCTTCACGCCTGCCTTCCGGAGCAGCGAGCTGGCGAGCGAGATGAGTGGGACGGAGTACGCCTCGGCCGAATCGAGGGTCATCACCGTGTTGCCCTTCTTGATGCCGAGCTTCTTGATCAGGAACGTCACGTCGACCGCAGCCTGGAAGTTGTCGTTCGGCACGACGCGGAAGAAGTGGCCCTTGAGCCCCTTCCCGTCAGCCGAGGTCGGGACCGTGAGGCTCGAGCGGGTCGCCGAGCCGGATACGAACGCGAATCCGGCCTTGCTCAGGATCGGGCCGCCGGCGACGTTCTCCTGGCTGCCCGAGAATCCGTTCACAGCGAGGAGCGACGAGTTCGACGCGTAACTGGTCGCCACGGTCGCGGCAACCTGCGGGTTCAGCTGCGTGTCGCCCTCGACGCGGCTCAGGTGGACCCTCTTCATGCCCTTCGGCACGCCGGGAATCGCCTTCTTCCCGTTCCAGTAATCGATGAACAGACGCCCCCAGTTGCGCTGGTCGATGCCTGCGGACGCCGCGGGACCCGTGTACGGGCCCGTGAGCGCGATCAGCGCGTTCTTGCAGGACGGCGCCAGCGCGGCGCCGGAGGCGGGTGAAGCACCTCCACCAACTGTTGCTGCGATCGCGGCCGCGGCCGTCGCGCCAAGCGCAACCGCAGTCGCGAGCCCTGTCCTTCTCTTCATGAGCTCCTCCTTGCGTGGCCTACCTGACTGTGACGGCGCTTCCGCCTCACTGTTTGTCCTCGTATGAGCGGCTCGCCGGGCTAGACGATGGATAGAGGACGCCGAGGATCCGCATCGGCCCCGCGCCCGAATTCTCGATGCAGTGGGCCTGTTCCGCGGCGAGGTGGAAGCAGGAGCCGGACCTGAGCGGCGTCTCCGCTCCGTCCACGTGGGCGATCCCCTCCCCCTCGACGATGTAACCGACCTCGTCGTAGGGATGGCTGTGGAACGGCACCTTGCTCGGTTGAACGATCCCGAGGAATTGCGTGACGTCGAGGCACCCCGCGTCCTCGTTCACGAGGAGGCGGTACGTGCGCTCGCTCGATGCCTCGAGCTCGGGCTGGTCGGCGAACCGGACGGTCACCTTCCGCGTGCTGTCATCCGTGCCGCGGTCTTCAGGCGTGACGACCGAGACGAGGGTGAGCTCCTCCTCGGCCTCGACGACGTAGGTCTCGCCGGTTGCGACGAAGACTCCGGTGTTGGGCTCGAGCGCGTGCCGGCGACCGTTCAGATCGAGCGCGCCGCGCCCCGAGACGACATACAGGATCTCCTGCTGTCCGTCCAGCTTCCGCTCCTCGGACCGACCCGGCCCGAATCGGACCACCCGCTGCTCGAGCAACTCGGAGCCGTTGCTCGCGTCGAAGGTCACCCGCACATCGGCGCTGCCCTCTCGCCGCGGGTCGACCTCGTCCGGATGGACGACGTTCTGGGTCGCCGCAGCCATTCGGAGATTCTACGCCGTGGCGTCGAGCAGGCTGAGCTCAAGCGGCTCGACCGAGTCTCCCACCCGCACGCGGCCCGGCTCGAGCACCTCGCCGTAGACGCCGAAGTCGAGCTGGCGGTCGGCGCTCAGTCCGCGGTAGTCCTTCAGCACTCGCAGGGTGTTGAAATCGGGGACGCCCGTCTCCGGGTTCTGCATCGTGATCGCGCAGCGGCCAACCGTCCCGCGCAGGAGCACGAGCGCGTCCCCGATCCGCACCCGCCGCCTGAGCCACGCATCCTCGCCGTGCGCTTCGAGACCGTCGACCTGGAACAGCATGCGGAAGCGGCGCCCATCCACCGGCTCGTCCTGTCCCGCCTGACGTCCGAGCTCGCGCAGCGATCCCTCGGAGATCAGCGAGACGTGGCCGCGGTGGCGGTCGACTGCCCGGCCGGGGGGTGATTCCACTAGGTGCAACGGACGGCCGAACCAGCTCGACAGGGCCTGCCCCCACGGGCCGAGGACGATCCGTCCCGTTACCGGCCGACCGTAGAAGTCGGTCGTCACCTCGTCGCCGAGCTGGACGGGACCGTCGGCAATCGTGCCGTCCGGGAAGGTCAGCGTCAGGTGCTCCGACTTCGGATCGTACGAGGGCTTGACCTCGACCAGCTTCCCGTTGCGAATCTGTCCGTAGCGCCGTCCGTTCTCGTCGATGATGTAGAAGCGGCGGTTCGCGAAGACACCGGTCCGGTCCAGCTCCACCTCGTCGGGATGGACGAGCGCGAGGCCTTTCACGGGCGCAATCGAGATGCGCGTGACCGTCGGCACCCCCCAAGGGTACGCCACCTTTTCGGCCGGCCCGGTGCCAGGCACCGCGCAGTGTCCGTGCCAAAGGCGTGTCGAAAGACACCAGGTCGTTTCCCGCCCCAGCGGGCCCGGCATCCTGACCCAGAGAATGCCTCGAGCTCCGCGCGATTTCTATGCAGGTGGCTACTACCACGTGAACACGCGCGGGAACAACAAAGCGCAGGTCTATGTGGACAGCACCGATCGCTTTGTCTTCTTGGAGATGCTCGAGCGCAGCCAGCTGAAGTACGAGTGGATGATCTACGCGTGGTGTCTGATGACCAACCACTTCCACCTCGTCCTGCGCATCCTCGAGAACGGACTCTCCCAGGGAATGTGCGAGCTCAACGGCAGTTTCGGGCGCTGGTCGAATCTTCGGCACGGCCGTTGTGACCACGTCTTCGGCCGACGTTTCTCGAGTCGCGAGATCACGACGAACGCCCACTTGCTCGAAGCGTGTCGCTATGTCGTCCTGAACCCTGTCCGTGCAGGGCTCTGCGATCACCCAGCCGACTGGCGGTGGAGCAGTTACCGCGCGTGCGCGGGACTCGAGCCGCCGCAGCCATTCCTGGCGCGCGACGCGATGCTCGACCTCGTGAGCAACTTCTTTGGGAAGAGTCGGACGAGCGGGAGCGCGGTCTACGCGGAATTCGTCCTGGCCGGCCTCGAGTACGACGCCGTCGCGGTGCCAGGCACCGCGACGAAAGCGTGACGAGTCACGGACGCGACTCCACCTCGACCTCGTGGGGACCCAGCTCGAAGACATGCTCGCCTTGAGCGAGCAGCGCCCGGACTTCTCGAGCGTGCTCGACCTCCGCGGTCGCTGCCGGAACAGGTCGACTGGGACACCTTGCGCAACCGAACGCGCAAGTCCCCGTTCGCGAAGGCGTATTTCACGCTGCTGGACGAGCTGGAAATCGTCAAGCCATGAACTGCTAGAAGAAGAACTGGCTCCAAGCGGTCCACCAGTCGCCGGCGCTGGAGACGAGTGTCAGACCATCGACCTGCTCGATGCCCTTCCGGTTGCGGTACTCGACGAGCCGGTCGGGTGTCGTGAACTCGATCCGGATCTCGCACGGCTTCCCGGGGTCGTACGGCTGCACCGCCTTCAGGTCCTTGAGCGCGCCCTTCGCGCCCTCCTCGATCAGCTCGCGCGCACGGGCCGGGGTCAGCTGGCGCGCGCTGAAGCGGCCGAGCCCTTTCTTCACCGACACGGTCGTCAATCCGTCGCCGAGCAGCTCAGTCGCCTCCCGGCAGACCGCGTCGTCTCCCGTCACGAGCAGGACCGGACAGCCCCAGGTGCCGCAGAGGGCGGCGTTGATTCCGGTCTCGCCGACGGACGTGCCGTTGAACTGCAAGTCGCGCCACGCCTGACCGGAGACCGTGTGCGACATGACGCCGTCCGGGGTGCCCGCCTTCGCGTGCATCGCGACGAAGAGCGCGGCGTCACAGCCCTGCTCGAGCAGTTCCGTGTACTCGGTCCACTCTTCCTGTACGACGAACTCGCAAGCCGGGTCGAGGTCTTCGGGAATCAACGAGTTGAACGTCCACTCATTGCCGGCGCCGTGGCAGTCCATGACGACGATCTCGCCGGCGCCCGCCACCTTCGCGCCGCGCACGGCGGCGTTGATCTCCTCGGTGTAGAGCTTTCGGCCCTCCTGATACGCCGGACTCTCGCCGCCCGTCGTCTGCTGCCACTTGACGATCCCGGCGACGCCTTCCATGTCGCTGACGATGAAGACCTTCATTGCGCCGCGTAGCCTTTCAAAGATGGAGACCGGGCTGGCTGGAAAAGGTGTCGTCGTCACCGGTGCGTCCGGCGGGATCGGCGCCGCGTGTGTGCGCGCTTTCGCTGCGGAAGGCGCCCATGTGGCCGTCCACTACCACCGCGGCCGCGATCGCGCAGAGGCCCTCGCAGCGGAGATCGGGGGTGCGCCGATTCTCAACGCGGATCTCACCGTGGAGTCGGACGTCGAGGGACTCTTCGAGGGCGCACGAGACGCTCTTGGCCGTGTCGACGTGTGCGCTGCGGTCGCAGGCGTCTGGCCGTCGGAAGACAGGCCGGTGTGGGACCTGTCGCTCGAGCGTTGGCAAGCCACGCTGGACGCGAACCTGACGGCGTCGTTCCTCACCGCGCGCGCGTTCCTACGCGAGGTCGAGCGAAACGGAGGCGGTTCACTCGTTCTCGTCGGCTCGACCGCGGGAATCTTCGGCGAGGCCGGTCATGCCGACTACGCGGCCGCGAAGTCCGCGATTCTCGTCGGGCTGCTGCTGAGCCTGAAGAACGAGGTGACGCGGATCGCGCCGCGCGCGCGCGTGAATGCTGTCGCGCCCGGGTGGACGGAGTCACCGATGACGCGCGGGCACGTCGATCCCGAGCGCGTGAGTGCGATCTCCCGGACGATGGCCCTGCGGAAGGTGGCGCAGCCGGAAGATGTCGCGCAGCAGGTCGTGATCCTCGCGTCGGACGAGCTCTCGGGCCATGTCACGGGCCAGGTCGTAGCCGTCGCCGGTGGCATGGAAGGCCGCGTGGTCCACGAATGAAAACGGAGGCGTCGACTCGGCGACGCCGCAGAGAGGTCGTGCGGGCTTCGCCTGCGCGACCGTCTCAACCCGAATCTTGGGTCGACCACGCGTGAAGATGCGCAAACATGAAAACAGGGCGGCCGTGTCCTCGTCGGCCGCCCCGCAGCCTCCATAGCCGCAGGAATGATTGCCGTCAGTCCCTTGACCCTGGAGTCAAGGACCGAATCGGCATCGATGCTCCGGATCTTGAGTGCTGAACAGGCACACGATGCGGCGCCCCTCTCGGCGGAAGATCGTGAGATTTTTCCGCCCTCTAAAACGCAAGCGGGGCCGCCGCCTGGCCCCGCCTGGGTCTCCCTGAGGAGAATCGTCCGAGGTTGCCCCCGCCGCATCGGGGCCCCACTCGGTATGCACTCCAACTATCGCGAGGAGGGGGCACTTCATCCATCACCCGAACTCGGTTGACTGACCTGCTTGACCGCGAGGCGGCGAAGCCGCCCGTCCGCGCAGCGGGCCGGTGGAGCGGCGCTGACCGCTCCGTCAGACCCTCCGCTAGACTCGCCGGACGGAAGCGGGTGCGTCCCGCTCCGCATCGAGAGAGGCTGAGGGAACCGGCCCTGTGACGCCTCGGCAACCTGCTCCGCGAGGGCAAGGTGCCAAACCCGGCCGGGCAAGAGCCCGGGAGGATGTGTCGAGCGACAGAGAAGGAGAGGAAGTGCCCGCAACGCAGACCGGCAACCGCTTTCTGGAACGACTCGCGCGCGGTCCCGCGATCGTCGCCGACGGCGGCATGGGAGCCCTCCTCTCGGCGGCCGTTCCGCGCCTTCGAACCCCCGAGGAGGCCAACCTGCGCGCGCCCGAGGCAGTCGTCTCCTTGCACGTCAGCTTCATCAACGCCGGCGCCGAGCTGATCGAGACGAACACGTTCGGCGCAAACCGCCGCAAGCTCGGGCACCACTTCCTCGAGGATCAGCTGGAGGAGATCAACTCGGCCGCAGTGAAGCTCGCCCGTGAGGCTCGAGAGGTCACGGGCCGCGACGTGTTCATTGGGGGCTCGATCGGCCCCATCGGCGAGCCGCTGGCCTCCCGCGTGCGTCGCGAGATCTTCGCCGAGCAGGCAGCCGTGCTCGAGGGCCGCGGCGCCGACCTGTTCATGGTCGAGACGTTTTACGACCTGGAGGAAGTCGTCGATGCGATCGAGGCCGCCCGCTCAGCGTCCGGCCTTCCGATCGTCGCACTGCTCACGTTCGACGAAGGCGCAGAGACGATCGCCGGCGTCACCGCTGCCGAGGCCGCACAGCGACTGAGGGAGCTCGATGTCGCCGCAATCGGAGCGAACCACGGCGCCGGCCTGCTCGCCGCGCTCGCCGCGCTCGAGCGGATGGGCAAGGACGGCATTCCGCTCGCAGCGCTCCCGAACGTCGGCCTTGCCAGTCTCGCCGGCGGTCGTGTCATCTACCCGCACGCAGCGCCGGAGTATTTCGCCGAGTTCGCAGCGCATGCACGCGATCTCGGTGCGCGAGTGATCGGCGGCTGCTGTGGCACGACCCCCGCGGAGATCGCGGCTATCCACTCCGCGGTCGAGGAGGAGCGCAAGCCGCGCGCGCCGCTCCAGTTCGACGAGCGCGAACTGGTGGTCTCGCTCGGCGAGGAACAGCGAGAGACCGGCCTCTCGCGGGCGCTACGCGAGAACGAGTGGATCATCTCCGTCCAGCTCGATCCGCCGCTCGGGGGCTCGAGCGTGGGCCTAGTCGAGGTCGCACGCGCATTGCAGGAGTCCGGCCGCGTCGGCTTCGTCGACATCAACGACAACGCGACGGCGCGGGCCGGAATGAGCTCGCTGATGGTGTCCGCGACGATCGAGCGCGAATGCGGGATCGAGACGATCCCGCACCTCACGACCCGCGACTGGTCGGTGATGGGACTCGAGTCGATGCTGCTCGGCTCGCACGCCGAAGGCGTCCGCAATGTCCTCGCGATCACCGGCGATCCGCCGGAGGTCGGGGACTATCCCGGCGCGCGCGGTGTCTACGAGATCGACGCCGTCGGGCTCACGCAGCTGATCACGAACCTCAACCGCGGTGAGGACTTCAACGGGCGCCCGATCGACGGTCCGACGTCGTTCTTCCACGGCGTCGCGGTCAATCCAAATGCGGACGATCTCGACCTGGAGCTCGAACGGTTCCAGCAGAAACTGGAGGCCGGTGCGAGGTTCGCGATGACGCAGATCGTCTTCGAGCTCGAGTGTCTCGACCGCTTTGCGGAGCGTCTCGGCGGCTCGTGGCCGATTCCGGTTCTCGTCGGTGTCTTTCCCGTGACGAGCTATCGGCTCGCGCTCCGACTCCACAACGAGGTGCCCGGAATCGTCGTTCCGGACGACCTTCAGAATGCGCTCCAGGACGCAGGCTCCGAGGCCGCCGAGATCGGGTTCGAGCATGCGCGGATGCTGATCGCGGAGTCGCGTCGCTTCGCGGGCGTGTACGTCGTCGCGCCGTTTCGAAAGCCGCTGCGCGTGCTCGAGCTGCTCTAGGGCGCACAGGAACCGGTCGAGACCGTCCCGCCACCCTGTGCTGAAGCCAGGTTGCGCGAGACGATGCTCGTCGGCACGCCGAGCCCGCCGAGCGCGCCGACCAAAGACGCGAAGACCGTCGTCTCGACTCGGCCGTTGCCGTCGACGGCCGGGCTGCCGGAGTTCCCGTGTTGCACGCGCCCGCGCAGGCTCGTCAGCTCGCGGAAGACGTGGCCCGTGCCGTACGCGTCCTGCGTCAGGCGCACTTGAGTCGGCCCGATGCGCCCGGGTGTCGCGGTGAAAGGGCCATTGTTCGGATATCCGAGCACCGCGACCGCCGTTCCGATTCGCGGGTCGGCGAGTGCAAGCGGCGTTGCGTCGAGCCCGTCGACGCGCAGGACGGCGATGTCGTTCCGCCGATCGAACGCGGCCGCGCTCGCGCGGAGCCGCTCGCCGTCCAACAGCTCCACGAGCGTGTCGTGCTGGCCGGCGACGACGTGCGCGGCCGTGACGACGAGGCCGCGCCCTCCGACCCAGCCCGTTCCCTCGACACCGAGACCGCAGGCGGTGCCGAGCACGCGCACGATGCTCGGTCGCGCGGCGACGACGGCAGGCGAGTGCGCGAGGCGCGGATCCGGCGGTGCCACGGCGGGCACCTGGCCCGCGAGCGACGGGAACGGGTCGATGCGCGCGAGCACGCCGAGCAGTTCACGCGGCGGAACGATGCCGTTGAGGTGACGGAGGAGCGTGGAGCGCTGCGCCGCGCGCCGCCAACCCGGCTGGCCGGGCATGAAGAGGACCACCGCGCCGATCACCCAGATGAGGACGAGCCCGGAGAAGGCTCCCAGCACGAGCCCTCCCGCCGAGTCGAACGGCCGCCACGGCGTAAAGCGGGTGTCGCCGCGCAGGGCCGACCCCGCGATCGTCCCGAGCGTCTCGAGCAGGATCGCGCAGATCGCCGCCCCGGCGAGCGCTGCGAGCGGCTGGTAGGGCGAGTGCTGGCCGCCACTCAAGAGCTCGGGCCCGAGACGCGAGCCGACCCAGGCGCCGAGCACGATCCCGATGACGGAGAGCCCGCCGGCGACGAAGCCCTTGCGGTATCCCGCGACCGCCGCAGCGAGCACCAGCACGAGCGCAATGGCATCGAGCGTCGTCACCGGCCGCAGGCTACAGCCGTCGCAAGTCCGGCCGCTTTCGCGTCCATGATGACTTGCGACGGGCTCTGTTCCAGCGTTGGCAGGCCGCGGCCGCGCAGGTCGCCCGCGGCGGCCAGCGTTTCAACCCCGCTACACTGCGCCGACCGCGGGGGCGTAGTTCAGTTGGTTAGAACGCCGGCCTGTCACGCCGGAGGTCGCGGGTTCGAGTCCCGTCGCTCCCGTAAAAGTCCTTGCAAACGGGCGCCTTACGTTGCCTCGCCCGGCAGCGGATTCGGCTGTTGGAAACGTCGGCTTTCAGGCGCTGCAGAAACGCCGTGGTTTTCGGCGTAACCATGCGGCTTCGCGAGGTCGAGCGATAGCGCCAAGATGGAACGGCAGGATTCAAATCAGGCACAGCCAGGCGAAGTTGAGTGTCTCCCTTGGGACCAACTGACGACGAACTCGTCTCGCGTTAGGCAAGTTTGTCGCTAAGCGCGTGGACTGAGTACAGCCGCCAACGACCTGGAACGCCCTTGAGTTCGTGCTCACCACGGTCGTTGAATTCGATACCGGAGCCGGCGACGAGATCTTTGACGGTGCGAGAGACGAGAACCTCGTTGGGTTGAGCCAGTGCGGCGACACGAGCCCCGATGTGAACAGCGATGCCGGTGAGTTTGTCCGCCTCGCGCTCACATTCGCCGGTATGCAGTCCTGCGCGGACGGCGAGGCCGTTCGGTTCCGTCGAGGCAATGATTGCCTTGGCGCACGCGATTGCTCGCGCCGGTCCATCGAAGCTCGCAAAGAACCCGTCTCCCGCCGTATCGAGTTCTTGGCCGCGGAAGCGGCGAAGCTCCCCGCGAACGGCCTCTTTGTGACCTACGAGAAGGTCACGCCATGCTTTGTCACCAACCGCCGCGGCACGCTCCGTCGAGCCGACGATGTCGGTGAACAGGATCGTGCTGAGCACGCGGTCCGTGCTCGGCCGGGGCCGAGCTCCCGTAACGAACTCCTCGATCTCGGCGAGAACCGGGTCGTCGAGAGCGAAGATGCCGTGTGACGTCCCCGGGAACTCGACATACGTCGCGTTCGGAATCGCGGCTGCGAGCGCGCGACACGCATCGGGCTGCGCTACAGGATCGTTGGTTCGCGTCATCACCAGAGTGGGGACGTGGATCGACGGCAAGATCGCTCGCACATCGATTTCCGCGTTCATGCGTTCGAGCTGGGCATAGGCGGAGGGGCTCGCCGCGCCTTGGGCGTAGCGCTTGAAGAAATCGTGGAACTCCGGGTCAGCAGTGCGGCCGCCGAACAGATACTCCTCCGTTGGGCCGTTCTCCGCAAGCTCCCGAATCATCCGCTCCGTCTCCGCGCGGCTCATCCCCCACGGATGGTCATCCGCATGGACCCAGCGCGCCTGGACGCCCCAGAGGATCAACGAGCGCGTCCGCTCCGGGTACGAGGCGGCGAACAAGCACGCCATGCTGCCGCCTTCCGAGATACCGAGGATCACCCCCTGCTCGCTGCCGACTGCATCCATGACCGCACGGATGTCTTCCGTCCGCTCCTCGAGCGTCGC